>NZ_JALQDT010000022.1:0-120926 GCF_023631085.1 Caballeronia sp. INML1
GTTGCTTGTACTGGGTTCTTTCGTTCATCGCAACACCTTATATGAGACAGGTGTTGCACTTCAGATTTGAGGCCGCCGAGTCAATACGCATTCCGATATATTGACTAAATACGAGCACTCGCGATCTTACAGAATAGCGATTAAGACCCGAGTAACACCTAAGAAAACCGCAACGAACAATACAGCTTGTACGAGTGGGACCCAAGCGGGCCGCTGCAATAGCCGCCCGGTCTCGTCTCGTAGGTTGTCAATCTGTGCGCTCACCTTGTTCGCATCCATCTTTCCCCTCTTGCTTGTATGGTTGCTCCCATGTAGAGAGTATAGCCTCGTATTTGGCCTGTGCTCGTTGCCGCTGTTGGCCTGCATCGCGTGTCGCTGCTTGCAGTCGATCGTAGAACCTGCTTAGGCCTGGAGGTGGTCTGTAGTCCCGGTCTAGCTGCTCGCGGTTCGAGGCCTCGGTATCCGTAGCACCAATCTTGGCTCGCTCGTCTGCGAGTCGGAACTCGGCTAAACCGATGTTGCGGAGCTTGAGTACTGCTATGAGTGGAACGTCTACCCCGGCCACACGGATACTAAAATCATGGTGGGCCTCGCCCATTGGCGTACGCTCTCTAGGCCGATATTGGAACGATACTCCGTCAATGTCGATATGATCCGCGTAGAACTTAGTATCAACAGTGGTAGGCCTAGGCGCACCTAGTCTTAAATTCCCTTTCACTATATCTCGTATGCTTAATCCGTGTTTAAGGGTAGAACAGTCATAACCGTGTTGGCTTAGTGTCTGAGCTACATAGCCCTTGGCCTTTACTGTTAATGGCTTGGATAATCGGGTAGGTTCGAATGGTGCGGCCAATTCCATTTGCTTAGTAATAAGCTCGGCCATGGCGTGACGATTACCGTTAGCTAAGTCTGGGTTATCGCAGAGTAGGGTAGCCAACGTTGTAGCCCAACATTTAGAACCGTCCTCTATGTAGAGATCGGTCCTGACAGTCAAGACTGCGCCAGTTGTTGCTATCAATGCCTCGGCTTTCTCTGCGGCAGGCAGGACAATGGTCTTGGCCGCGAAAATCAACTCTTCGTTTGTGATGCTCGGTCCTCCTCGTTCATTTACCCCCACGAAAACCGGCATATGTGCCAAGTTTTCACCAACCCCCTACCTGCATTCATTGAACATGATTTAGAATTGTTGTGATATACCAACAATCTATTACTCGAATGATAGATTTCTGCCTAGATACCCGGGGGTGTGCTCGAATATTAGGCAATTTCGGCGTGACACCGACTGGCCAGTCGCAGCATAACGGCAAATATCGAAATAAAACTTTTTGAAGCGGGACGAAAGGGCTAAATGTCAAACTTTAGGCTTTATATCGCCGAATATGCAGCAAGTTAGCAACTAGTGGCCCGTAAATATGCTGCACTTTAATGCACTAGACCGGCAAGTTACCCCTAATGCTCTCCACTAGATAACGCTGCTCCTCTAGCTTGGCCGTAAAAGCCTCGCGGGCCTGCTCGGGTACATCGTCCACGGTAATACCATGAGCGGCTACGCCCGCAGCATATCCGGGCATAAGGTCTAAGCTATCTAATACCTTAGCCGGATCGTTATTCCACGCGGCTACGATAAGGTGCGCGTTCTTATGCCGCTTAACCGTAACCCCGGCCTGCTCATTACGCTTAACCGAAATTCGATCAATCCCGAGGTCGTTACGAAGGCGTCTAACCGTGGTCTCAACCTTATCTAGAGCCACATACTCCGCGCTGCGCTTACTTCCTCCGTTGGCCGTGGACACCGTAACAGGTGCTTTCTTGGCCTCCCTTTGCACTCTACGGAGGAGGTCCTCGGATGCGAGCAACTGGGTAATCCGAGGGTCCTCCCGGCGCAAGGCCGGGTTATTCCGCAATACCTCGTTAATACGGTCGCCTCTACTCTTTCTGCCCATACTCTATTAATCTCCTTAATCGGCGTTCAACATCGGACATATAGGTGTTTTGAATACGTTGGAGAGTGGCCATATCTGCTAGACGGTCAACTATCATGGACATTTCCTTATCCCACCGTGCTTTGGCCTCGGCCCGCTCTCTTTCCATAGGCCTTGGCGGCCCTATCTCCGCTACCGCCTTGGCTCTTGCCGCCGTCTCCTCTAGGTCCCGGACCAAGGCCCGGGCTATCTCCTCGCCGCTCTTGCCGTCATTGCTGCGCCGCTTCATGAGTGCCTCCCGTGGAAAGCCTCATGGTAGGTCTAGGCGCTACGTTCGGCCTCGTGCTTGCGCTGATACTCCCGGGCCTTGGCGAATTGCTCCCGCGTCTCTGCGATAAGGGCGGCCTCCCGTTTGTGGTTGCGCCGCTTGAGGGCAATAATCCGCTTGTGCTCGGCCCGGGCCTCGTTCCCCTTGTACAGCGCGTATTGCGCACGGCGGAGGGCGTCTCCGAGCTTTCCCTCCCGGCAATCCACGGCCCGCTCTAGCCAGTCGTCTAGCTCCGTCATCGTCCTGGCCTTCATATTCCCGAGGTTCCGCCCGTAGCAGGTCTCAAAGATACTCACACGCAGGTCATTGAGCGGGCGTGTGCGCTTTCGGCTCGTCTTGTGGTCTCGCCACTGCGTAGGGACGCCAACGCGGAGAGCGAGGGCGACAACGCGCCCCCGGCCAATCTCGTACGCGCTCACGCCGCGCCCCCGGTTTCGTGCGTGGCGATAACGTCCCCCAAGCCTCCCAAGCCGCAACCAATCTGCTCCGCGATACGGGTCAAAGCGGGCAACGTCTCCGACACGTCCATTTCAAGGCGTTTCTTGGACCGGGCCTCGGTACGCACGTAGCTCCCGTTGGGCCAGTCCCGGATAAGGGACCGGATACGCCGATGGATCACAGCACGCAGCGTAATGCCCTTGGCCGCCGCCTCTGCTTGCAGGGCCTTGAAGTGGTCCGGGTGGAAACGGAAGCGGACGCTGCTATTTGGGCTAATCATTCAACCTCCGCATTTTCCAAGTCCTTGTTAATTAGGAGCATCTTTGCCTGTGCAATCAAGCGGTCGTTAATGGCGAGGTCCTTACGGAGCATCGTGTTAGCGATCTCTTTGCCGCGAATGAACGTGTTAAGGGATTCTTCCGACATGCGGGCGTCAATAATAAATTCCATGAGTTATCCTTAGTTTGGTAGGTTAGAAGCGGGTAAATACCGGGTCGAGCAGGGCGTACTTCTCTGCCGTAATGAACCCGTGGCGGAGGTTGTGCAACAGGGCTTTGCTGTTATGGCTGTTGATCCCTGCGCGAACGCTGGCCGAGTCGCCTAGTAGCGGCTTGATAAGCTCGATCCGGTGGGCCTTGGCGGTCTCCGTGGCCTTGGGATTCGGCTTTGCGGCCTGTGGCTTGACCTTTGCAGGCGTAGCGGGGGCCTCGTCCGGGGTCTCCGAATACTTAGCGACACAGGCGGAGTTGGCCGGGACAACCACGAGCGAGACCTCGTGCACGAGCGCCGTATCGTAGGTCTTGCCGCCGTGCTTATTGGGCGTCGTATCCGAGCTACGGAACCCGATGCTGAAAGCCTGCGCCGCGCCGTACTTAGCCGCCGCCGCCCAATCGTCCGCCGTGCGGCTCTCGCCGCGCGGAATCAGGTGCGCCGTAATCATCACGCCCTTACTGTCCGCCTTGGCCGATACCACAGTCCCAATCGGGAGCTTGTGATCGTGGCCGCCGAGGAGCGGGAGGGGCATCTTGGCAAACATAACGCCCCCGGGCTTCACAATGTCGCCCACCACGTCCACATCGGACGTCGTGGCGTAGCCTTTCAGGACCCGCATTACAGCACCGACAGGAGGGCCGCCACGATAGCCGCCGCTTCTCGCTTTACGGCCTCGTGCTGGTTTGCCGCGTGGAGTTGCGGTTGCATGGCGGTAAGTTCCGTACCCAAGCGGTTCGCCTCCGCCTCCGCTGCCCGCTGGCGCGCGAACGTATCCGGGTCAACCGTAGGACTGAGTCCAGCAAGGCGGACCATGTGCAATCCCTCAAACCCGCCAACCTCCTTATGAATCGCTAGGCGCGCCTCGGCGGCAATGCGGTTCTGTTCGCCGCGCTGCGCGCTAATCTCGGCAATCTTGGCCTGGAGCGTCTCCACCGAGTCCCCTTGATACTTCAACGCGGCGGCGTTCTGGTACGCCCACATACCTACCGAACGAACAAGGGCGTCCGAGTACACGGCACCGTCCCTAAAGGTGGGCCGATGCACAACTTTAGGCAGGGCTTGGGCCTCGGCCACAATCGCGTTAATGTCGAATTGCACCGTGGCGGTTTCGCGTTTCTTAAACATGTTCATTTGTATTCCTAACTAGATTTAAGGGTAACGATCCGGGAAAGTACCGGCTAGGGCCAATGGATCAGGTGGCGGCCCGCCTACGTATAAGGCTGTTAGGCCGTGGTTTCTGCGTCTACGAGGGTGCCGCCTGCAAAGGTCCAGCGGTTGCCCGCGTTAGCCGTGTCGTCCGGGGCCGCCTGTACCAAGAGGCTCTCCACATAATCACGCGGGTCTTGGTCGGTAGGCGGGAGGCCGTCTAGCTTTATCTCTTGCATATAGAGCGGGTAAAGCCCCTCGCTAAATGCCTCTTTGGAGAGGTATGAGGCGATAAGGGCCGCAGTCCACGTGGTTCCGGAATAATCAAGCGTTACGCGCTGGATAACGTGCGCATTAGCCGTAGCTCCGGTATTAGGAGTTGTGAAGTCTATAAGGATCATTAATAGGCCCCGTAGAACAAAATGCCGGTTACGTACTCGTCATATTGCGCCGAGTTCTTGGCCGCATAGGTCCACGACAGGGTACCGTTATTGAAAGAGAACTGCGGGTGGATTGTTCCGCCTGAAAGGTACCCAATAATTCGATCAGGTTGAAAGCTAACAAAACCCCCGCCCACCATGTCCGGGTCGGACCTGCTGCCGTTAGACCCGTCCAATATGGCGGACCCAATAAAACGCATAACGCGATGGGAGGCGTCCAGCACCAAATTACCGGACGCATCCCAGACCTGAAGCCCTGAGCTAATGGTTATCTCCCTCTCAAATCTGGTTATATTTCATTTGCCAAGCAAGCCCGCCTTGGCCTCTGAAATTCTGGACAGTCCGCTTGTCTACCCACGCCATGACCACGTTGTGGAGTTCCTTAGCGTCCTGCTCGGTCATATTGCCTGCGCCGTTGTTATTCACGGTTACGGATACTGGAGACCCGCCGCCCACCGAGGCCGCAGGAGCGGAACCGACCGCACCGCCCGTAGCGAAATGGTGCGCCTGCCCCGCATTAATGCTCTCCAGCAACGAGCGGTATTTCTTCGTACTGGCCGCATTAACCACGAACTCGCCGTTACTCAACATGGCCGGAATGGAGTCGCTCGTGCCCGAGCCTGCGCCGGTAATATGGCCGCCCGTAGCGTAATGGCCCACTGCACCGCCCGAGCTAAAGAACGGACTATCCAGTACGGAACTAAAGAGGCGCGACTCCGCCGCCTTGAGTGCGATCTTGGCAAGGTCTGCCATTACGCTGGACGCGAACGAGCTAAACGAGAATTTCCCGGTAGTCACGAACTCCTCTAAGGCCGTATTCATGTCCGAGAACGCCGTAGAGAACGCACTCGCCGCTACCTCCGCATTGGTCTGCGTAACGCCCGCAATACCAACCATTGAGAGCCGGATTTGATCGGCGTAGCTCTGACGTACAGCCATCTGCCGCGCTTGGTCCGCCTGGAGTTGTGTCAAAGACGCATCGTAGTAAGTCTGTGCGATAGCGAGCTTGGCTTGGTACTCCGTTTGGTCCGCCGTGGGAGAGTCGTACTGTTTCCGCAGGGCATCCTTTTCCGCCTCGAAATTAGCCAGAAGTTGATACGCGGCATCCGCCTGCGCCTTGGCATCCGGCGCTAAGAACATCGTGGCGTACGTCTGTTGCTGCGCCGCTTGAGTCCTCCGCAGAGTGGCCGATTGCTGCTCGGCAAACTTGGTAATGTCGCTAGATCGCTGCGCCGCGAGGCCCCGGAGGTTATCCGTAAGCGTTTGGTCAATCTGCTTGCGCTGCGCGGTGAGTTCCTTGAGCGTCTTGATAGCCTCCTGGTACGCGCTGGATTCCGGTTTAGCCTTGGCGAGGTCAACCCGCTTCTGAGCGTTCGCAATCTCCTGTTCGACCGCCTTAGCTTGCAAGTCGTGGAGGCTCTGGAAATACCCCTCCGCGTCAATCAAACCCGCCGAGCGTTGCGCCTTAAGTGCAGTCTGCGCGCGTTTCTCCTCGGCCTCGATAAGTTGATTAGCCGCGATCATGGCCGTTAGCGCGCCGTGGAACGCCTCCGAATTACCGCCGTGCTTGCGAGTGGATTTAGCGTAGTCCTCGTCAATCTTGGCTACGTTATCGTAATGGCGTTTGAGGGCGTCTTGATAATCCCTACTCCCCTTATCCAGACCCGCCGTAGCCTTAGCAAACGCCTTCCTCTCCTCGTCAAGCTCAAGGCTATGTTTCTGGCCCGGGGAGGCGTACTTATCGGAGCGGAGATAACTATCTACAGCAACCTTAGCGTCCCCGCTTTTAGCCGCCGCCTCTCTCATTCGCTGCTGCGTATTGATAACGCCTTGCTGCGCGCGCAATACGTCTAAGCGGGCCTTTTCCTTATCGAGTAACTCTTGTGCGGACGAGAGATTACCCACTGCACCCATTGCCTTAGCTTGAGCGAGATTGCGCTCTGCCGCCTCAACTTTGGCGTATTGGTCTCCAACCTGCTTATCGATGCTATCGGGAACGCCAACGTTCATAATGGCATTCTTGGCCCGAGTTACCGAGTAAGTAAGCTGGTTCCACCAATCTACGACTACGCCCATGTGCTTATTGGCATCTGCCTCTACCGCAGCGTGCGATTTAGCCAAGTCCGACATAATGGCCTTGACTGCACTAGCGTTATCTCCGAGCTTGACAAAATTATCAATCTCCTCGATTTGGCCCGCGCTAAAAGCGTGGTGCGCCTTTTGATACTCGGCAACCCACTTAAGCACGTCATCCTGAATCTTAGCCAAGCTCTCGGCGGCCTTATCCGTACCAATGCCAATATCCGAGGACATAGCAATAGCGGCTTGCGTCGCTAGCTGGATACTATCGGCGGTAAATGCACCCGTGGCCGCGACCTGCGCCATAGCCTCGCGCACAGATTTAAGATTAGTCGCCCCCGTTTGCAGGCCGTTAGACATTTCCGCCATTTGTGCAGCGGATAATCCTACGTATCCGCCGGTGGCGGTAATGGCCTTATTGAATGCCTCAACTTGTACGTAACCGTCATGCACAGTCTTGAGAAACTCATAAGCCGCCCCGCCCGCCGCCAGAAACGCTACGCCCAACGGGGACATAATAAGCCGCGTTAGGTCCATCGTTTCCGCAAGGACCATCATAGACCCGCCGAACCGCGTCCAACTGCCTTGGGAGGCCTCGTGCGCCAGCACCATAAGCTCGCGCCGGGAGGCCGTGGTATTAAGGTTAAACTCGTGGGTTTTCTCGCTTGCCTGCTGAATCGCGGAGATATAGCTGGATACCGAGTCGGTAACGCCCAACTGCGCCGCTTTCATTTGCAGGATTTCCGCCTGCGATTTACCCGCCGTCTGCGCCATGCGGTCCATCTGGCTAACGAACGAGTTAATAGCTCGGGCCGATGCGTTAGACCCCGCCGCAGCCGCCTCTGCAATAGCTTGCTGCGCAATCTTAATACGGTTAGCCGCTTGCTCTTGCGTTTGCTGGAATGCTTGGGCGGAACGCCTCGCCCTATCTAATTCGGCGGTGTAACCACTGGTGTCTGCGGTTACTTTTACTGTTGTTCTATTCTCGGCCATTAATAATCCTCGCGGTACGTGGGACGGCCATTACGGCCCGTAATCTCTTGGGCCTGCTCGCGGAGCAGACTGGAGACGGTTTTATCCTGCCTCGCGGCCACCATGCGGAGGGCGCGGTGTGTTTCCGAGGAAAGGCGAATAGTTACTACTCGGTCGGCATTTACGCCGCCGTGTTTCGTGTGCTGCATGGTTTGTACTCCTGTCTATCGTGATCGAATGTATGACGCAAAAGGAAACTGCCGGGGTGCTTCTCTCCTAGTCTGCTGACCAACTTGTAAGCGCACACTTACAAACCCGGAACCCTCGTGCGGTCTTGCTCCGGGCCTGTTTCGCATCAGTTAATTATCGGCCTTGCACCAACCGGGGCGTTTAAAGAGGTTTGCTTCTCTCCTAGTCTCGGCCCCAACTTGTAAGAGTTATCGTAGTACTTTGGATACCCGTCTCGCTCCCCGTTCTTCCTTGTCGCAGTGGTAACTTTGTAGCATCCTTTTAAGTCTCACAGGGAGACCGTAGACCGTCTCTGACAGAGACATATCCCGTTAGAAAAGGTCTCTGATAGATACGTGTCCGCAGAAGCAAGCGGGGCGGACCTCTCGACCCGCCCCGCTTACTCCCGTAGCGGACGTCCAGTTAGTGCAGCACGTACAGCGTGGTCCCCTCGATCATGGCCGCCAGTGCAGCGCGGGCCGTGGACTCCTCCTCTCCCTGCGGGCGGAACACGTCTGCTACAAGCGTCATACCGCCGTCCGTGATTTGCGAGTGGTAACGGTGAAGTTCGAATCCGTAGCGGTTAAGGGTTTGCTGCACGGCTTTGAAGTTGTTACGAGTAGCGTCAGGCGTATTGATAACAAGCGTGGTCATTTGGTCGTCCTCGTCCTTGGTCAGTAGGAGCGGCCATCCGTGACCGCATGAGGAGCATGATAAACGTAAAGACGACTATGTTTATTCGTTACCGTTAGACAGAAAAGTTATGGGAATATTCGTCGTTATGACTATGGATATTCGTGCTAGACTGCGGGCCTACACGTAAAGAGGGTTACGAATAATGCCTAGAGGTAGACCACAGAAAGACCCCGCCCGCTCGTTGAATGTGCGGGTAGAGGTAGCGGACCTAGAGAAGCTCGCCCTCCTCCAGACGATCACGGGCAAGCCCACGGCGGACGTAGTAAGAGGGGCTATCAAGGCATACATAGCGGAGAACGATGCCGCGCTGCGGGAGGCCGGAGAGAAACTTGCCCGTGGAGAGTACTTCGGCGGAGCGGCTAAAGAATGACTATCTACGATCTTGTTTCCTTGCGTTGGTGGCTAGTGGCAGTCCCGGCGCTGATAGTTTGGGCCGTTCTAAGCGACCTTATAAAGAAAGGGCTGTACGCTGGGCTTAGTAAGGTAAGCGGTAGCGTCCGGGAACGAACCAAGCGTTCGCGCGCCGCTGCGGAGCGTACTGGCATGCGGGCGTCAAAGGACAGCGAGCTATACGCGCGCATCTGGCGGGATGAACAACGGGACCGACAGGCGGCAATCTTCAACGCCATTGCCGCCGCCATAAGTCTCGGATCGCTGGGGCTTCTGAACTCGCTCATGGCCCTGGACCCGACACCGTGGCCGCTTCCGGTGAGGCGCGAACTACTTGCGCTCACTTTCGTGTATCTATGCACCTTGGCTTTGGTAGGCCGAGCTACTTACTACTGGGGCAAGGCGCAGGGCCGAACTTATATTCTGAGAATCGCAGACCGGTATGCCGTTTACGCCCGGGCTGAACCAAAGGTCCCCCAAGAGCAATAAACGGCCTGCTACACTTCCGCCCCATGTGGATAGTCCACACGATACAGAGGGCGTAGCTAAGTCATTGATTTTATTGATAGCGGGCGTTCTACCCAAAATCACGCACCGTTCGGCCCGGCATCCAGGCGTCCCGATGCAGGCCGATCGCACGACGCACGCTACGCGCGGCATCCGCGGCTTTCGTTCACCCCGGCGCCCGCGCGCGACACTGACATCAAAGAAGGAGCATTCATGGGCTTTCTCGCTGGAAAACGAATTCTGCTGACAGGCCTGCTGTCGAACCGCTCGATCGCTTACGGCATTGCCGCGGCCTGCAAGCGCGAAGGCGCGGAACTGGCGTTCACGTATGTCGGCGAGCGATTCAAGGAGCGCATCACCGAATTCGCGACCGAGTTCGGCAGCGACATGGTCTATCCCTGCGACGTCGCCGACGATGCGCAGATCGAAGGGCTCTTCGCATCGCTTATGGAACGCTGGGACACGCTCGATGGCCTCGTGCATTCCATCGGCTTCGCGCCGCGCGAGGCGATCGCGGGAGACTTTCTCGACGGCATGACGCGCGAGAACTTCCGCGTTGCCCACGACATCTCCGCATACAGCTTCCCCGCGCTTGCGAAGGCCGCCCTGCCGATGCTGAAGGACGGCTCGTCGCTGCTCACGCTGAGCTATCTCGGCGCCGAGCGCGCGCTGCCGAACTACAACACGATGGGTCTCGCGAAGGCATCGCTCGAGGCGAGCGTGCGTTATATGGCGGCAGCGCCGTCGCTCGGCGGCAAGGGCGTGCGCGTCAACGCCATTTCGGCCGGCCCGATCAAGACGCTCGCGGCGAGCGGCATCAAGGGCTTCGGCAAGATCCTGAACTTCGTCGAAGAGAACGCGCCGCTCAAGCGCAACGTGACGATCGAGCAAGTGGGCAATGTCGCGGCGTTCCTGCTGTCGGATCTGTCGGGCGGCGTGAGCGCGGAAGTCGTTCACGTCGATGCCGGGTTCCATGCGGTCGTCGGCGGAATGGGCGGCGAAGCGGAATAACCGCTTGTTCCCTGCATCAAAAAAAGCGCCGCTCACCTTGCGTGAGCGGCGCTTTTTGCTGGCTGCGGCCGATTCGCGCCCGGCCTTCAGCGATGCCCGTGCGGACCGCCGTGACCGTGACCGTGACCGTGCCCGTTTCCATGACCGTGTCCCGGCGGCGGACCATGATGCGGCCCGCGCCCATGCCCGTGATAGCGATCCCAGTCGCCGCGGCTCCAGTAGCGCCGGCCGTCCCAATACCGATTGCCGTGCCAGCCGATGAAAACCGGCGGCGCATACATCGGCGCGGGCTGATAGACGACCGGCGGCGGAGGCGGCGCATAGACCGGCGTAGGCGCGACATAAACCGGTGCCGGAATGCCGATGTTCACGCCCACGTGCACGTCGGCGCGTGCCGCGCTCGTCGCGCTCACCGCCGCAATCGCCAGCACACCCGCCACGAATCGACCCGAGAATTTCCTGTTCATCTGCAATCCGACCTCGCTTTTATGCTTGTTCGCTTGGCCGAAATATAACGGAAAGCTTTCAACGCAATATTTCAGCTTTGTAAGTTCCTTTGCGCTCCGGCCAAATGTCAGGAGAAAGCTTACCTTTTGTTACATTGCGTCGAGGCGGCATATTGCCTGAGGGCTGATGCTTTATCGGCGAAGCTGCCCTGGTCAGGTAGCGCCGCAACAAAAAAGCCACCCGCCAGAACGGGTGGCTTTCGGGGCCGTTTGCCTGCAATGGGCGACGCTCAATGCCAGCCGTTGTGGCGGCCGTTGTCGTGTCCATGACCGTGGCCGTGATCATGACCGTGATCGTAATGACGATAGTAGTCGTCTCGATCCCAATAGCGACGGCCATCCCAGTAACGATCGCCATGCCAGCCGACCACGATTGTGGGCTGCGCATAGACCGGCGGAGGCGGCGCGTACACGACGGGCGGCGGAGGCGGCGCATAGACCGGCGCAGGCGCGACGTACACGGGCGCGGGCACCCCGATGTTGACGCCCACGGATACGCCTGCATTGGCAGCGCCGGACAGCATCAGACCGCCGATCATCACGGCGCCCGCCAGCACGGAAGCCTTCGATACCTTGTTCATGTGATGCCCCACCTCGATGGGTTGTTTGTTGTGTTGACGGGACTATATCGGACGGATGGGGCTTCAAGTGTTCGACTTCGTAACCTGCTATTACCGAAGAAAAACTTACGAAAACGTAAGCTCGCGTCTATAGAAAAGCGGTCTTCGAATCACGAAGGCCGCAGTCCGCGCACGGGCTTTACGTCACTCAGTTCGGCAGCTCCTGCCCTTTGGTCTCCGGCGGCGCCGATGCCTACATCGGCAATCTGAACGTGCCGCGCCAGATCGTCGTATCGGGCAGCGACGCCGCGCTCGCGCAGGTCCGCGAGATCGCACTGTCGCGCGGCGCGCGCAAGGCCGAACGGCTCTGCGTGAGCGTGCCGTCGCATTGCGTGCGGCTCGAAAGCGCCGCCGAACGTCTGATCGAAGCGGCGAGCACGGTGCGCATCGACACGCCGCGCATCGCGTAATGTCGGCAATCGCGGTGCGCGCGTGCTGCGCCGCGCCGACGCCATCCGGGAATACCTCGCCGCCAATCTCCGCTATCCGGTGCGCTGGCACGATTCGACGATTGCGCTCCCCGAGCTCGGCGCGAATGTTTTCGTCGAGATGCCGCCGGACAGACGCTGACCTCCCTGCTCGCCGACGCCCTGCCCGGCGCGCCCGCCCAGGCCATCGACGCATCGCCGATCGGCTCGATTGCCGCGCGCGTGCGCATCGCACGAAACCGCGCGAACGATTGATTCGCTTCGCATGCGCGACTGATTCGCGCTTGGCGCTGGATTTTCCATCCGTTCTGCCAGCAAAATCGGAATTTTCGTGTTGCTTACAAGTCTCCTGTCATTAGCATTGCGCCGGCGTCCGCGCATCCGCGCGCAACGACAACCACAATGACATTCCAAAGGTAAAACTATGACGATCTTCCGCATCGCGCTGGCGGCATCCGCCGTGTTCACCCTTGCGTCGTGCAGCAGCATGAGCAGCATGGATCCGAACCAATTGTTGCAATCCGGGCAATTGGCGACGCAGGCACTGTCGCTCAGCGATTCCGACGTGCGCACGATCTCCGACAAGTCATGCGCGCAACTCGACAGCGAGAACAAGGTCGCGCCCGCGTCGAGCCAATACACGCAGCGCCTGAACAAGATCTCGAAGCAACTCGGCGACAACATCAACGGCGTGCCCGTCAACTACAAGGTGTACATCACGAAGGACGTCAACGCGTGGGCGATGGCCAACGGTTGCGTGCGCGTCTACAGCGGCCTCATGGACCTGATGAACGACGACGAAGTGCGCGGCGTCGTCGGCCACGAAATGGGTCACGTCGCGCTCGGCCACACCAAGAAGGCGATGCAGGTCGCGTATGCGACGTCGGCGGCACGCTCGGTGGCGTCGTCGGCAGGCGGCGTCGTCGGAAACCTGTCGGCGTCGCAGCTCGGCGACCTGTCGGAGAAGTTCGTGAATGCGCAGTTCTCGCAGTCGCAGGAATCCGCCGCCGACGACTACTCGTTCGACATGCAGAAGAAGAAGGGATACAACCCGGCGGGACTCGTGACGGCGTTCCAGAAGCTCGCATCGATCGATGGCGGCAAATCGAGCATGCTCGACTCGCATCCGTCGTCGCCGGCGCGGGCGAAGCATATTCAGGATCGGATCGCGTCGGGAAAGTAACGGGTAGTTGAGCGCAACGCGCGCGGTGACGCGCGTGTCGGCAGGAACCGATCAGAAGAAGTAGTAGTGCACGCCCACGGTCAGGCTATCGTTGCGGCGATGACCGCCCTGGTAGCTCGACGTATCGCCGGTGTATTCGGCGGCCACGCTCCAGTTCTTTTCGAATTTGTATTCGACGCCGCCGCCGTAATGCAGGCGCGTATCGGGCCACGTACCCGTGAAGCCGATGCGTGCGTACGGCAAGATGTTCTCGTTGACCGGCATGCCGAACCTCACGTCGATGCCACCGTCCTTCTTGGTCGTCGAGCCGCCGTGGAAATCCATGAATCCCTCGAAACCAACCACGAAACGGTCGACGTCGTAATTGACGCCAGCCACGAGGCCCGGAAATAACGTCGTATGCGTGGTCTTCTGATTCGGACCCTTGATGTCCGACCAGTTGGCACCGAACTTGGCGCCGACATAAGGACCGGCGAACTGGCTATGCGGGCCCTGTACGCCCATCAGTTTGAGAAGAGTCGGATCGAGCGATTCCGAATGCGCCTGTGCTGCGCAAAGCAGCGACATGAGCGCTGGAGCAATGAGCTTCCTGATAGATACCATGACTGAACTGGCCAACCTTGAAATGGTGTTGCCTGATGCCGACTGCGCATTGGGCAACAACCGTCAATCGGGACAACGAACGCGTACGTTGCGTACGTTGCACTTTGCTTGCCCAAGGACAAGCAACCCGCGAGGTTAGTTACCTACGGTCACCATAGAAAGCGGACATTTCCTAAAGCTAGAGTGTCTCTTGTCGCATGCGATTCGTGCAGGATGACGAAATAATGGAGAGCCACGAAGGCCGATCGCAGCGCAAAAAGAAAAAGCCCCGCAAGTTTTAAGCTTGCGGGGCCTTTCTACGACAACTGGCGGAGACGGAGGGATTCGAACCCTCGATCCAGTTTTTAGCCAGATGCTCCCTTAGCAGGGGAGTGCCTTCGACCTCTCGGCCACGTCTCCCAAACTTTTCGTTGCACCGGGAGTGCAGTGCAACGAGATCGAGATAATAGCGTGTTCGCAGGCGCGGGTCAAATTCGCATGATTATTTTTTTCAAAACGGTCAATACCGAATCGCCGGGTCCGCAAACCGCAACGGCGTGAATGACTCGAAACGCCTGCGAGCCTTCACACGCGTGTCACACGCAATTACGCACGGTCGAGCTCGAATGCCTTGTGCAGCGCGCGCACGGCGAGTTCGGTGTACTTCTCGTCGATCAGCACCGAAATCTTGATTTCCGAAGTGGAGATCATCTGGATGTTGATGCCCTCTTCCGACAGCGTGCGGAACATCGTGCTCGCGATGCCAACGTGCGAGCGCATGCCGACGCCCACCACCGACACCTTCGACACCTTCGGGTCGCCCAGAACGGTTTCCGCCTGAACGTGGCCCTTCACCTGGTTGTTCAGGATTTCGAGCGCGCGGTGGTAATCGCCGCGGCCAACCGTGAACGTGAAGTCGGTCTTTCCGTTCACGCTCTGGTTCTGAATGATCATGTCGATGTCGATATTCGCATCGGCGACCGGTCCGAGAATCTGATACGCGACGCCCGGCTTGTCGGGCACGCCCATGACCGCGATGCGCGCTTCGTCGCGCTGGAACGCGATGCCAGAAATCACTGCTTTTTCCATGTTCTCGTCTTCTTCAAAAGTAATCAGGGTGCCGGAGTGCATCTCATCGGCGAGCGGCATCAGCGGATCGGTCAGGCTGGAGAGCACGCGCGTCTTCACCTGATACTTGCCGGCGAATTCCACCGAGCGGATCTGCAGCACCTTCGAGCCGAGGCTCGCCATTTCCAGCATTTCCTCGAAGGTCACGCGGTCCAGACGGCGGGCTTCTTCAACGACGCGAGGGTCGGTCGTGTAGACGCCGTCGACGTCGGTGTAGATCAGGCACTCGTCCGCCTTCATGGCCGCCGCGATCGCCACCGCCGACGTGTCCGAGCCGCCGCGGCCGAGCGTCGCGATATGGCCTTCGGGATCGACGCCCTGGAAGCCGGTGATGACCACGACCTTGCCCGCGTCGAGATCCTTCAGCACGCGCTCGCCGTCGATCTCGCTGATGCGCGCCTTCGTGAACGCGCTGTCCGTCTTGATCGGCACTTGCCAGCCGGCGTAGCTCACGGCGTCGAGGCCTTCGGCGTGCAGCGCGATGGCGAGAAGCCCCACGCTCACCTGCTCGCCGGTCGAGGCAATCATGTCGAGTTCGCGCGGGTCCGGGTCGGCCTTGATGTCTCTTGCGAGACCGAGCAGGCGATTGGTTTCGCCAGACATCGCCGAGGGCACGACGACCATCTTGTGGCCGGCCTTGTGCCATTTGGCGACGCGCTTGGCGACGTTCTTGATGCGCTCGACCGAGCCCATCGAAGTGCCGCCGTATTTGTGTACGATGAGTGCCATTGTCGTTTTGAACTGGAGGGAAAACCGCGCTTCACGCGCGTTGGCGTGAGAGCGCTTGAGACTCGCGCTCGATTTGCTTCAGGGGATGTCGAAGCCTACGAGCAGCGGGCGCTGCCGCACGCCCGTCGCGCGCTCGCACGAATGTTGTACGCGGCGCACGGATGCGTCGTTGCGGGCGAAATCGAGTCTTTTGAACGGAGATGCCGCGCAAACACGCGCTTGGGCGAAAACGAGTTACCGTACCCGATCGAGGCTGAAATTACAAGATGGAGCGACCGTGGCGGCGATTTTACCGACTTCGGCTCAACGCCTGCCTCAAGCGCCCTACGCCAGCAGTAAATCCGGCCGCCATGAAATGCGGCGCAGCGGGCCGTGCGCCGCACTCGGCGCCGCGTCGCGATTCACGCCCACATGCGGCACGAAGAGCAACGCCTCGCCGACGAAAAGCATCGGCACATCGCGCTTCCACGCCGGCACGCCGCGCTCCTGAAACAGGTTCTTGAGCGTGCGGCTCGGCGCTTCGGACGCCACGCGCATGCGTTCCCCGCCGGCCCGCGAGCGCGCGGCGAGCGGCGCGGCGCGCAACACGCCTTCCCCGACGACGTCGTCGCCGGGCGCATCGACAGGTTCGAACACGAACGAGCCGCGCCATTGCGGCAGGCGCCACACCTCCTCGTCCCGCCATTGCAGTTCCACAACGGCTTTGAACGGGGCCGCGCCTTCGTCGAGATCGGGCGCGTCAGCGCTGTCGCCCGGTTCCCAGAACAGCACATTGCGATAGACGCGCAGGCTATGCCCCGCATGATCGACGCGCAGCGCATGGCCATCGCGCGCGGCAGCCGCATCGCGCAACTGGCGCAGCATGTCGGCGATACGCGCCGTCGATGCCGCCAGGAGGCCGCGCGAGCGAATCCAGAAACGCATGAGGTTGATCGCGCGATCGTCGTCGAGTGCGAGGAACGCGTCGAGCATGAGCGCGCCCTCTTCGCTCGTGCTTCGCACATGCACGAGATCGATGCGCGCGAGCTGATCCAGAAGCCGCTGCGCCGACGCCGCATGCGATGCCGTGCGCGCGAGCGCGTCGCGAAAACCGGGGAAATGCACCGCGAGCACGGGGAGCACGTCATGCCGAAGCGCGTTGCGCGAGTAGCGCGTGTCGCCGTTGGATTCGTCGTCGATCCAGCTCAGATCGCGCTCGTGCGCGTATTGCTCGAGTTGCGCGCGCAGCAATCGCAGAAGCGGACGCAGACGCGGCACCGCGCCGTCCGCCCGCTGCGGCGCCATCGCCGCCAGACCCGCGACGCCCGCGCCGCGCAGTAATTGCAGCAGCACGGTTTCGGCCTGATCGTCGGCGTGATGCGCGATCAGGAGCGCGTTCGCGCCGTGCTCGTCGCAGAGGTCGTCGAGCGCGCGGTAACGCGCGTCGCGCGCCGCCGCTTCGAGGCTCTCGCCGCCCGCGCGCGCGACATCGACATGACGCGCGGCGTAACGCACGTCGAGCGACGCCGCGAAGCGCTCGCAATGCGCGGCCCACGCGTTCGCGTTGGGACTTAGGCCATGATGAATATGCAGCGCGACGATGCGCCGCGCGCCGAAGCAGCGCACGGCGGCATCGAGCAGCACGGTGGAGTCAAGCCCGCCGCTCAAGGCGACCGCGAGAAGCGCATCGGAGGAAAGGTCCGCGTCCGAAACCGACGCGCGCACCGCCTCGAAGACGAGGCGGCCGGCTGGGGTTTCGTTATCGGATGTCACGAGAGTTCGTGAAAGATGAGATGACGAACGATGGCGGGATTACGCGCCCGGCAGCGATTCCTTGTACTTGCCGTACGCCATCAGCTTCTCGAAGCGGCGCTCGCGCAAATCGTTGACGCTCATGCCCTGGAACTGACGAAGCGAATCGGCGAGCGCGCGGCGCAGGAGCGCGGCCATACCCTTCGCATCGCGGTGCGCGCCGCCGAGCGGCTCGTTCACGATCTTGTCGATCAGACCGAGCGCCTTCAGGCGATGCGCCGTGAGGCCGAGTGCCTCGGCCGCCTCGGGCGCCTTCGCCGCGCTCTTCCACAGAATCGACGCGCAGCCTTCGGGCGAGATCACCGAATAGGTTGAAAACTGCAGCATCATCACGGTATCGGCGACCGCGATCGCGAGCGCGCCGCCCGAGCCGCCCTCGCCGATGATCGTCGTGATGATCGGCGTTTTGAGCTCGGCCATCACATACAGATTGCGTCCGATGGCTTCGGACTGTCCGCGCTCTTCCGCGCCGATGCCCGGATAGGCGCCCGGCGTATCGACGAACGTGAAGATCGGCAGGCTGAACTTCTCGGCCGTGCGCATCAGACGCTCGGCCTTGCGATAACCTTCCGGACGCGGCATGCCGAAGTTGCGCAGCGCGCGTTCCTTCGTATCGCGGCCCTTCTGATGGCCGATCACCATGCACGGCTGACCGTTGAAACGCGCGAAACCGCCGACGATCGCGAGGTCGTCCGCGAAGGCGCGGTCGCCATGCAATTCGTGGAAATCGGTGAAAAGCTCGCTCACATAGTCGAGCGTGTACGGACGCTGCGGGTGACGCGCAATCTGCGAAACTTGCCAGGGCGACAGGTTCGCGTAGAGATCCTTCGTGAGCTGCTGGCTCTTTTTCGACAGCCGCTCGATTTCTTCCGAAATATCGACAGCGGAATCGTCCTGAACGAAGCGGAGTTCTTCGATCTTCGCTTCGAGTTCAGCGATCGGCTGCTCGAAATCCAGAAACGTGGTCTTCATATGTTCGAGTCCTAGAACATCGGGCAGCGCGTATTCTAACCGCGTCCGTCCCTCAAAAATTCGCGCGGGAACTATCGATTATAAATCAACGATAGGTCGCGAAATTCGCGCGCCCCGCGCGTGTGTATTTTAGTGATCCGCCGGAATCGGATTGAGACTGCGCCACATGTACCAGGTCGCGACCGTGCGCCATGGTTCCCAGTTCGCCGCCACTTCGCGCGCCTCGCTGCGCGTCACCGGCTCCCCGCTGAAGTAGTTGACGCTGATTGCCTGAATCAGGCCGAGATCGTCGAGCGGCAAAACGTCCGGGCGCGACAGATTGAAGATGAGGAACATCTCAGCCGTCCATCGGCCGATGCCGCGAATCTGCGTGAGCTCGGCGATCACGGCTTCGTCGTCCATCGATGTCCATGCATCGACATGCAGCGCGCCGGATTCGAAATGCTGCGCGAGATCGAGAATGTATTCGGCCTTGCGTCTGGACAAACCGCACGCCTGCAGCTTCTCGTGGCCGAGACGGATGAAATGCGCGGGATGGACCTCCGGGCATGCGCCTTTCACGCGCTCCCAGATCGCTTGCGCCGCCTTCACTGAAATCTGCTGACCGGCCACCGAGCGCGCGAGCGTCGAGAATGGATCGCCGAGATTGACGAGATGGATCTCGCCGAACTTCGGGATCAGCTTCTTGAGGATGCGGTCGCGCTTCATGAGATCGGCGCACGCACGATCCCAGTAGTCGGGACGAACGATTTCGCGCGTGAGCCCGCCGATCTGCACCGGCACCGCCGCGTCAGCCGTGACGACGCGCGACTTGCGCACGACTTCGCCCCGCTCCGCGACGAGCGCCTGCGCGCTCGCGCCATCGCCGGCAACCGCGCGGCCGTTGCCCTTCGCGGGCGACGCTTCGGCTTCTTCCGTGCCTGCGTTGGATGGGCGTGCGGCCCCGTTCAGGCGCGCCGCCGTCTCGGGCTTCGCCGCCTTGAGCGCGGCGCTTCTCGCCGGCTTCGCGCCGGCGGGGCCGCGCTTGAGCGCCGTCTTGCGGCCGCCCGTCGCACCTGCGCCATCAATCTGCTGCGTGTCCGCTTTCGTTTGCGCGCCGCGCGTGCGCTTTGCCGCGCCCGACGCATCGCTGACAGACGCGGGTCGTTTGACCGGCGTCTTCCTGGCCGTTGCCATCTTGCCTCCTGCCTGGTGAGTCGATCAGAGGGTTCGAATGGTCGCGCTCACACGCGGCGCCATTCGGTCGACCCACCCGGTTTGTCTTCAAGCGCAATACCGGCTTCGAGCAATTCGGCACGAATCCGGTCTGCTTCGGCGTAGTTCTTCGCCTGCTTCGCGGCAATGCGTCCGGCGATCTTCGCTTCGATCTCCTGCGGCGAAAGTCGCGGCTCCGAACCCGTGCCGCTCGCCTGCTGCAGGAACACACGCGGCTCGCGCCCGAGTAGACCGAGCACGCCCGCGAGACCCTTGAGCTGACGAGCGAGCGCGGGCTCGCGCGTACGATTCACTTCGCTCGCGAGATCGAACAACACTGATACGGCCACCGGCGTATTGAAGTCGTCGTTCATCGCAGACTGGAAACGCTGCGCGTTCGCCTCGTTCCAGTCAAGTTGCTGATTGTCCGGCTCGACATCCTTCAACGCCGTATATAGGCGCGTCAACGCGTTCTTCGCATCGTCGATATGCACGTCGCTGTAATTCAGCGGCGACCGGTAGTGTGCCCGCGCAATAAAGAAGCGCACCACTTCGGCATCAAATTTTTCAAGGACTTCGCGGATCGTGAAGAAGTTGGCGAGCGACTTCGACATCTTCTCGTTGTCGATCTGCACGTAGCCGTTGTGCATCCAGTAGTTCACGAACGTCTTGCCGGTCGCGCCTTCGCTCTGCGCGATTTCGTTCTCGTGATGCGGGAACTGCAGGTCCTGCCCGCCGCCGTGAATGTCGAAGTGATCGCCGAGCAGCGTGCAGCCCATCGCGGAACATTCGATGTGCCAGCCCGGACGCCCGCGGCCCCACTTCGAATCCCAGCCGGAGTCGGCGGGCTCGCCGGCCTTCGCCTGCTTCCACAGCACGAAGTCGAGCGGATCTTCCTTCGCATCGTTCGCGGCGACGCGCTCGCCCGCGCGCAGGTCTTCGATCGACTTGCCCGACAGCTTGCCGTAGTCGGCGAACTTGCGCACCGCGTAGTTCACGTCGCCGTCCTTCGCCTGATACGCGTAGCCGTTCGCCTCCAATGCATCGATCATGCCGAGCATCTGCGGGATGAAGTCGGTCGCGCGCGGCTCGATGTCCGGGCGCGCGACGCCGAGCGCGGCCGCGTCTTCATGCATCGCCGTGATGAAGCGATGCGTGAGCGACCTGATCGGCTCGTTGTTCTCGACTGCGCGGCGGATGATCTTGTCGTCGATGTCCGTGATGTTCTGCACATACGTGACCTTGTAGCCGAGCGTGCGCAGCCATCGTTGCACGATATCGAAGACCACCATCACGCGCGCATGGCCGATGTGACAATAGTCATACACCGTCATTCCGCAGACATACATGCGTACCTCGCCGGCTTTGAGCGGCGTGAAGGGTTGCTTGTCACGGGCGAGCGTGTTGTAGATGCGCAGCGAGTTCATAGAAGGCGAAGCATGGACCGGAGTCGACCGTATGCCGGGCAGCAGGCGGCGTGTTCGAAGCGCGCGGGAGCAAACGAGACCCACACGCGAGCACGAACACGACGGTCATGCGACCAGGACGGAGGCGGCCACGAGTGGCGAAAGATAGTCTGGCGTCGGCGCGGCATGCGTGCCCGGAGAACCAGGCGCAAGACACGTGCGCGGGACGTGCAGACCTTTTGTTAGAATGGGTCGGAGTATAACACCGGGACTTGAGCCTATGAAATGTCGAAGCGGCCGCGCGGCGGGCTTTGCAAGCCGCGCTCCGGGCCAGGCCGAAAGCCTTGCCGGACAGTGCGCCGCATCGGGCAAATCTGCTCGCTCTCCGGTCCTCGCGATCGTTCACGCCCTCACGCGCTCGCGGTCTCTTTCGCCGCTTTCGTGGCTTCTTTCGCTGCAACCTTCATTGACTCGATTCCAAGTGACTCATCGCAAAGCGCGCACGTCTCTGCAACTCTCTTGCCGGTTCGCTTCCCGGACGCTCGGCACATTCGCCGCCCGGACGCTCGCCATCGCGACGCTCGGCTTCGCCGCATGCGTCGGCATGTCCGGGGCCGCGCTCGCGCAGACCTCGACCGCCACGCGCGACGACACGCCGCAAGTCGATTCGGCCATCGCGAACAAGGACTGGAGCGCCGCACTCACGCAACTCGATGCGCGCATCGCGGCCAATCCGCGCGACGTGCAGGCGAAGTTCAAGCGCGCAACCGTGCTCGCGCGCCTGAACCGCGACGACGAAGCCATCACCGCCTTCACCGAGCTCACGCAGGCCTATCCAGAACTGCCCGAGCCATACAACAATCTCGCCGCTCTCTACGCGAAGAAGGGCCGCTACGAAGACGCGCGCGCCGCGCTCGAAACGGCGGTCAAGGCGAACCCCGGCTATGCGCTCGCATACGACAATCTGGGCGATCTTTATCTTCGTCTCGCGAGCGAGTCGTACAAGCGCGCGCAATCGCTCGGCTCGAAGAGCCCGATCACGAGCCAGCGCATCACGGCGATCCAGAACATCTACACGCCTCCGAAGAAGCGCGCGGGCGCGGCGGAAGGCGCATCCGGCGCGGGTGCGGCAATCGCGCCGCGCACGGCCGCCGACGAATGGGCGCCTGCGTCCGACACCGGCTCGCCGGCCATGCCAGCGCCCGACGAGTATTCGCCGTTCGGCGGCCCGACCGGCCCGCTGCCGACCACGCCCTATGTCGCGCCGAAGGCGCAACCGTAAGCGCCCTTCGCACTCGACTGTCTGCATTCACCACACGAGGATCCATCCTTCATGAAATTCCTGATGTTGGCGCTTTCGAGCGCTGCCCTGATTGCGAGCGCGCCGGCGTTCGCCCAGCCGACTGCGCAGGCTGCGCACCCCACCGTGCTCTTCAAGACCACGCAAGGCGACATCAAGGTCGAGCTGTATCCCGAGAAGGCGCCGAAGACAGTCGCGAACTTTCTCGACTATGTGAAGTCCGGTCAGTACAGCGGCACGATCTTTCACCGCGTGATTCCGGGCTTCATGATCCAGGGCGGCGGATTCAGCACGAGCTTCGCCGAGAAGCCGACGCGCGCGCCGATTCCGCTCGAAAGCAAGAACGGTCTGAAGAACGCCACGGGCACGATCGCGATGGCGCGCACGAGCGACCCGAACTCGGCCACCGCCCAGTTCTTCATCAATACGGTCGATAATGCGGGTCTCGACTATCCGAGCCCTGACGGCAACGGCTATGCCGTGTTCGGCAAGGTCGTCGCGGGCATGGACGTCGTGAAGAAGATCGAGGGCAGCCCGACCACCACGCGCGGCCCGATGCAGGACGTGCCGCAAAAGCCGACCGTGATCGAGTCGGCCACCGTGGTCTCGCAGTAATCCGAAGCGCATGTCGCTGACCTCGCGCGCAGGCCGCGTCGGGGCTCAATCAAACACATTGGAGAAAACACCATCATGGTCGAACTACATACGAACCACGGCGTCATCAAGCTGGAACTGGACGCCGAGAAGGCGCCGAAGACCGTCGAGAACTTCCTCAACTACGTGAAGAAGGGTCATTACGACAACACCGTGTTCCACCGCGTGATCGACGGCTTCATGATCCAGGGCGGCGGCTTCGAGCCGGGCATGAACCAGAAGCCGACCGATGCGCCGGTCAACAACGAAGCCAACAACGGTCTCAAGAACGACACCGGCACGATCGCGATGGCGCGCACGAACGATCCGCATTCGGCAACCGCGCAGTTCTTCATCAACGTGAAGGACAACGACTTCCTGAACCACTCGTCGCCGACGCCGCAAGGCTGGGGCTATACCGTGTTCGGCCGTGTCGTCGAAGGCATGGACGTGGTCGAGAAGATCAAAAAGGTCAAGACGGGTTCAAAGGGCTTCCACCAGGACGTGCCGGTCGACGACGTGGTGATCGAGAAGGCCGTCGTGGTCTGATCCCGGTCATTGCATGATCGATACGAAGACTTCATTCGATCGCGAAGCAGCGGGCGCAGCGAACAAAGCGCGCCCGCTGTTTTTCATTGCCGACCTGCATCTCTCGGAAGCGATTCCGAAAACGGTCGCCGCCTTCGAGCATTTCATCGAGGTCACGGCGAACGACGCGGACTCCGTTTTCATTCTCGGCGACCTGTTCGAGTTCTGGATCGGCGACGACATTCTCGACGGTCCCGCGACCGACGCGCGCGCCGACTTCGCGCGCCGCATGACGCGCCTCATGCACACGCTGTCCGAACGCGGCATCGGTCTCTATGTGATGCACGGCAATCGCGATTTCCTGCTGGGCAAGCGCTTCATGAAAGATGCGGGCGCATTGCCCCTGCCCGACCCCTTCGTGATCACCGCGTTCGGCAAGCGCATCGTGCTCGCGCACGGCGACGGTCTGTGCACGGCGGATCGCGCGTATCAGGGCTTTCGCGCGTTCGCGCGCAACCGGTTCGCGCAGCGCCTTTTTCTGGCGTTGCCGCTCGACACGCGCCTGGGAATAGGCCAGCGCATGCGCACGAAGAGCGAAGGCTCGCGCATGACCGGCATCAAGGCCAAATACGACGTGACCAGGAAGGCAGTGTCCGAACTCTTCATCAAGAGCCGCACGAATACGCTGATTCACGGCCACACACATCGTCCGGCGATGCATCGCGAAGTCGAGGGCGTGCGCTGGGTCTTGCCCGACTGGGAGCTGGACGCCAACACGCCGCGCGGCGGCTATCTGCGTCTCGACGACGAAGGCGTGCGCGCGCTGCCGCTCTAGTAGCGCCCTATCGCTCCAGCGAAGCGGCGCGCTCTTCCGCCGTCTTGCCGTCCATCGACGTACACAGACGCTTGAGATCGACGAGCGCGGCGCCATCGACGGCATTGAGCGCTTCCACGCGCGCGCCGAGCCGCTCGAGCGCCGCGACGATGTCGTCGATGCGCTGCGTCTGCGTCGACGCGTGATCGATCAGGCCGTGGATGGCGAGCGAGACCGGATCGTCCGCGTTCGGCGTGATGCCGTAAGCGCAGAAACCTTCGTGCCTCGTTTCCTTCGGCCTGGAAACCGCCGGCATCACGATGCGCGCCGGATTGCCCACCGCCGTGCCGCCCGCCGGCACCGGCTTCACGACCACCGCGTTCGAGCCGATCTTCGCATCCGCGCCGATAGTGAAGCCGCCGAGCACTTTTGCGCCCGCGCCGACGATCACGCCGCGCTCGAGCGTCGGATGGCGCTTCGCGCCGCGCGTGAGTGAGGTGCCGCCGAGCGTCACGCCCTGATAGATCGTGCAGTCGTCGCCAATTTCAGCGGTCTCGCCGATCACCACGCCCATGCCGTGATCGATGAACACGCGCCGCCCGAGCGTCGCGCCCGGATGAATCTCGATGCCCGTAAGAAAGCGCGCAAGCTGCGACACGAAGCGCGCGAGCCAGCGCCATTGCGCCCGCCAGCACGCGTTTGCTACACGATGCAGGACGATCGCGTGCAGCCCGGGATAACAGGTGACGACCTCCCACGCGCTGCGGGCGGCGGGATCGCGCTCGCGGATGGCGGCAATGTCTTCGCGAAGTCGGTCGAACATGGCGATATCTCGATTGTGGGAAGGGGGCGCGCGGACGTTCGTGCAGTGCAAGGCCTTAAGCACGGAACACGCAAAGCTTATATCGGCTGTCGCGGTTTTTTGCCGATTGTAGGGCGAGCGCGAAGAGTTCGCTCGATGCCCCCGATGGCATCGCGGTCGCTGCTATCGGTCAGATCAGAGCACGCGCGTTCTAGTCTTTGTTCGCGTGCAGGAGGATGTGCTTTGCCATTCCGCGCAGGATATTCACCTCTTCGCGCTCCAGCCCCGCGCGCGCGAAGAGCCGCCGCACGCGCGACATCAGCTTCTTCGGATTGTCCGGATCGAGGAACTCGAGCGCGACGAGCGCCTCTTCGAGATGCGCGTACATGCCTTCGATTTCATCGCTCGACGCACTCTGCCCCGACGATTCGGCGACGGCGAGCGCACGCGCCGGCGCCTGAAACGCGAGCCGCAGCTCGTAAGCGAGCACCTGGACGGCCTGCGCGAGATTGAGCGAACTGTAGGCGGGGTTGGCAGGAATATGCGCAAGCGCGCTGCAGCGCTCGACATCCGCGTTCGACAGGCCCGTGCGCTCGTTGCCGAACACGAGCGCGATGTCGCCCTGGCGCACGAACTCATGCGCGCGCCCGGCAAGCGCGCGCGGGGGCATCTGCGGCGGACCGTATTCGCGCATGCGTGCCGTGAGCGCGACGGACCAGTGCACGCCCACGAGCGCGTCGGCGAGCGTATCGACGACGTGGGCGGACGCGAGGACGTCATCGGCGCCGGAGGCCATCGCGATGGCTTCGGGCTCGTTCTTGACGCCGGCGATGCGCGGCGCGACGAGCACGAGGCGCGCGAAGCCCATCGTCTTCAACGCGCGCGCGGCGGCGCCGACATTGCCCGGATGACTCGGCTCGACGAGGATGAAGCGCGTGGAGGTGAAGCCGCCTGCGGGCGCGGAAAGTTCGTTGGGTTCCAAGGCGCGATGTCTGCTGATGTGCGAACCCGCTATGTTAACGCGCTTTGCAGAACCGGCGAAATCGCGCGGCCACTTTCGGGTAAAATGGCCCCTTCGCGCGCCGCGAACGGTTTTTTCATCGAGTCGAACCTTCGCGCGAACGCACCGCTCTTATTCAATTCGTCTTTCGTCGACATAGTCGTTGTCGCCAACTTTTCCGCCCGCGCGCATCCGTTCACATGAGCGCGCGGCGGTCAGAGGATTTCGCTCATGCATCCGATGCTCAACATCGCTGTCAAGGCCGCACGCCGCGCCGGACAGATCATCAATCGCGCGTCGCTCGATCTGGATCGCATCCAGGTCAGCAAGAAACAGCACAACGACTTCGTGACGGAAGTCGACAAGGCGTCCGAAGCCGCCATCATCGAGACACTGCACACTGCCTATCCCGATCACTCCATCCTCGCCGAAGAATCCGGCGAAACGGATCGCGAGTCGGAGTTCCAGTGGATCATCGATCCGCTCGACGGCACGACCAACTTCATCCACGGCTTTCCGTACTATTGCGTGTCGATCGCGCTCGCGCACAAGGGCGTCGTGCAGCAGGCGGTCATCTACGATCCGACGCGCAACGACCTCTTCACCGCATCGCGCGGCCGCGGCGCATATCTGAACGAACGGCGCATTCGCGTCGGCAAGCTGGATCGTCTGTCGGACGCGCTCATCGGCACGGGCTTTCCGTTCCGCGACGGCCAGGGCCTCAACGGCTATATGCGCCTCTTCAGCGAAATGACGCTGTCGTGCGCGGGCCTGCGCCGTCCGGGCGCCGCCGCGCTCGACCTCGCGAACGTCGCGGCCGGGCGTCTCGACGGCTTCTTCGAGCAAGGCATCCATCCGTGGGACGTGGCCGCGGGCAGCCTGATCGTGACCGAAGCGGGCGGGCTCGTCGGCAACTACACCGGCGAATCGGATTTCCTGTTCAAGAACGAGATCGTCGCCGCCAATCCGAAGGTGTACGCTCAGATGGTCAAGATTCTCGACATGTATTCGCGCACGCGTCTGACCGGCGAATAAGCGCATCGGCGGGGCGCGCCTTGCGCCCCGTCGTTTCCCTCCTCTCGCGCCCCGGGCGCGCCGCCTGCTCTGCAACGAATGCAGGGCTCCGTTAAAGTGCAAACTTTGCCCTCGTGTCCGCACGGGCGATGCGCGCTTTTTCCCCGTCTGCCCCGCTCTTGCGCCGCGCGCCGCGCCACACGTCACGCCAGCTCATGAAGAAAGGCTTCTACACGATCATCGCCGCGCAGTTCGTCTCCTCGCTCGCCGACAATGCGCTCCTGATCGCCGCGATCGCGATGCTCGCCGTCGTGCATTCGGCGCCGTGGGTCACACCGCTTCTGCAAATCTTCTTCACGATTTCGTATGTGGTGCTCGCACCGTTCGTGGGCGCATTCGCCGATGCCATCCAGAAGCGCCACGTCATGTTCGTCTCGAACGCGCTCAAGGCGGCCGGCTGCGCGATGATGATCGCAGGCGTCCATCCGATGCTCGCATATGGCGTCGTCGGTCTCGGCGCGGCCGCTTATTCGCCTGCGAAGTACGGCATTCTCACCGAGCTGCTGCCGCCGCAGAAGCTGATCGCGGCGAACGCGTGGCTCGAATCCGCGACGGTCGGCTCGACGATCCTCGGCACCGTGATCGGCGGCGCGCTCGTGAGTCAGGTCGTCGCGCGCTGGGTTACGCATGCGCATTTGCCGCTCGTGAATACCGCCGCGCACGCCGCGCTTTTCGCCGTGATGGTGATCTATGCGTCGGCGGCCGTCATCAACGTGTTCATTCCCGACACCGGCGCGCGTTATCCAAACCTTTTGACGGAGCCGACGAGGCTCGTCCACGATTTTTCGCATTGCTTCAAGGTGCTGTGGAAAGACAAGCTCGGGCAGATCGCGCTGTGGGTCACGACGCTGCTCTGGGGCTCGGCCGTCACACTTCAGTTGCTCGTGCTCAAATGGGCCGACGCGAATCTGGGCCTGTCGCTCTCGAAAGCCGCCATCCTGCAGGGCGTGACAGGCCTGGGCATCGCGCTGGGGGCGGCAGCGGCGTCCGCGTGGATCATGCTGCGCCAGTCGCTCAAAGTGTTGCCCGTGGGCGTGCTCATCGGCGCGGTGGCGGTCGCGATGGCGTTCTATAACAAGGACCTGTTCCCGGCAGACTCGGGCGTGCATATCGGCCCGTGGTTCGCGCCGGCGTACATCCTGATGGCGTATCCGCTGATGATCGCGCTCGGCAGCCTGTCCGGCTTTTTCATCGTGCCCATGAACGCGATCCTGCAGCATCGCGGCGCGACGTTGCTGTCCGCCGGACATTCCATCGCGGTGCAGAACTTCAATCAGAATATCGCCGTGCTCGCGATGCTCGGCACCTACGCGCTGCTCTTGACGATCAATGTGCCGGTGCAATGGATCATCGTCGTATTCGGTCTGTTCGTGTGTCTGATGATGGCGCTCGCAATGCGCCGTCACACGCAGAACGAGCGTAATACGGATCTCATCGCGCTGGTCGAGGAATGAACCTTGCTGCATCGTATATTCTGGGTTCATACCCCGGCGCCGCGGAGGAGGAAGAAGGGAGGGAACGCGCACGCCCGGGGCGAAGTCGTAAAGCTGTAGGCGCGCAGGGATTTCCGCACAAGACGTAACGACAGTGACGACAGGAAGGCGGACCCGGCGACATTCATTCGGCAACGTCAATAAAGGAGCATGAAAATGGGATTGTTCACACGTTCGACGCTCGACAGCAAGATCAATGGCGCAGCCGATCTCGGCCAGCGCGCGGTGCGCGGTGCGAGTGACGCGGTCGATTCGGCCAGCGGCCAGTTGCGCAGTCTGCTCGACGATCTGGAAAGCTCGATCCAGAACGCCAAGGACATCGACGCGGACAAGCTGCGCAAGGAGTTGCAATCGAAGCTCAAAATCGCGCGTTCGCAGATGAACGGCGCGGGCGGCGCCATCACCGGCAAGCTGAACGATGTCGCCGGTTACGCCGACGAATTCGTCCATGACAAGCCGTGGCACACGCTCGGCGCGGTGGCCGGCCTCGCGTTGCTCATCGGTTATCTCGCCGGGCGCGCGTGAAGCGCTGCGGCTTCGTCTGAATCTGCCGCCGGAACGGTCTCGCGATTGTTCCGGCGGCATGCGCTGTTCTCGCGATAGGCGTGAGGGCACGATGTAATTGCCCGCAGCAACAGTCCATTGGCCATCTGGCCGAATCGCCGTCTTCCCGCGACAGGTTAAACTCTTGCCCTATCGGCTGATTGGCGGCCGGTGCACGTCGCGTCCGGCCGTTTGGTCGTTCCGGCTTTCACAGCACGCAAGATGGGCAATCACACGGCATCCCCCGACACCTCCACCGACACCGCGCCGCTCGCGGATCTGTCCCAGCACACGCCGATGATGCAGCAGTATCTGCGCATCAAGGCGGAGCATCCCGGCACGCTCGTTTTCTACCGGATGGGCGATTTCTACGAGCTTTTCTTCGATGACGCCGAAAAGGCCGCGCGCCTGCTCGATCTCACGCTCACGCAGCGCGGCGCGTCGGGCGGCAATCCGATCAAAATGGCGGGCGTTCCGCATCACGCATGCGAGCAATATCTCGCGAAGCTCGTGAAGCTCGGCGAGTCGGTTGCGATTTGCGAACAGATCGGCGATCCGGCGACCTCGAAGGGGCCGGTCGAGCGCAAGGTCGTGCGCGTCGTCACGCCGGGCACGCTGACCGACGCGGCCCTGCTCTCGGACAAGAGCGACGTCTATCTGTTGGCGCTCTGCCCTGCGCACAATCGTCGCGGCGTCGTCACGAGCGTCGGTCTCGCGTGGCTCAATCTCGCGAGCGGCGCATTGCGCCTCGCGGAAGTCGCGCCGGGACAAGTCAGCACGGCGCTCGAGCGCATTCGTCCGGCCGAAACGCTCATCGCGGATTCGATCACCGACGTCCCGGCATCGCTCGGCGTGACGAATCCCGGTGCGACCACGCGCGTTCCGGCATGGCACTTCGATGTCGGGTCGGGCACGCAGCGCTTGCGCGAGCAGCTCGACGTCGCGAGCCTCGACGGCTTCGGCGCGCAAACCCTCACCTGCGCGTGCGGCGCGGCTGGCGCGCTGCTGCTCTACGCTGCGGCGACTCAAGGTCAGCAGTTGCGTCACGTGCGCAGCCTGAAGGTCGAATACGAATCGGAATACATCGGGCTCGATCCCGCCACGCGGCGCAATCTGGAACTCACGGAGACGCTGCGGGGCACCGAGTCGCCCACCCTCTTCTCGCTGCTCGACACCTGCTGCACGACGATGGGCAGCCGTCTGCTGCGCCACTGGCTGCATCATCCGCCGCGCGATGCATCGATCGCGCAGGCGCGCCAGCAAGCGATCGGCGCATTGCTCGACGCGCCCACGACCGGCGGTCTCGACACCCTGCGCGGCGCGCTGCGCAAGATCTCGGACATCGAGCGCATCACGGGCCGTCTCGCGTTGCTGTCGGCGCGGCCACGCGATCTGTCGAGCCTGCGCGATACCTTCGCCGCGCTGCCAGACCTGCGCGCGCTCGTCGCGAGCCTCGCCGCGCACACGCCGGCGCTGGAGCGCATCGCCGCCGAGCTGGAGCCGCCGCACGAGTGTCTCGATCTTCTGACCAACGCCATCGCGACCGAGCCCGCCGCATTGATTCGCGACGGCGGCGTGATCGCGCGCGGTTACGATCCGGATCTCGATGAACTGCGCGATATTTCGGAGAACTGCGATCAGTTCCTGATCGACCTCGAAGCGCGCGAGCGCACGCGCACGGGCATTGCGAATCTGCGCGTCGAATACAACAAGGTGCATGGCTTCTACATCGAAGTCACGCGCGGGCAGACCGACAAGGTTCCCGACGACTACCGCCGCCGTCAGACGCTCAAGAACGCCGAGCGCTACATCACGCCAGAATTGAAGGCTTTCGAGGACAAAGCGCTGTCCGCTCAAGAGCGCGCCCTCGCCCGAGAACGCGCGCTGTACGACGCGCTGCTGCAGACTCTGCTGCCATTCATCGGGGATTGCCAGCGCGTCGCAAGCGCGCTCGCGGAACTCGATCTCCTGTGCGCGTTTGCCGAACGCGCCCGCGCGCTCGACTGGGTCGCGCCGGAATTCACCGCCGATGCGGGCATCGATATCGAACAGGGCCGGCATCCGGTCGTCGAGGCGCAGGTCGAGCAGTTCATCGCCAACGATTGTTGCCTGAGTCAGGACCGGAAGCTCCTGCTCATCACAGGCCCGAACATGGGCGGCAAATCGACCTTCATGCGTCAGACCGCGCTGATCGCGCTGATGGCTTACGTCGGCAGTTACGTGCCCGCGAAACGCGCGCGTTTCGGCGCCCTCGACCGCATCTTCACCCGCATCGGCGCGGCCGACGATCTCGCGGGCGGCCGCTCGACTTTCATGGTCGAGATGACCGAAGCGGCGGCGATCCTCAACGACTCGAGCGCATCGAGCCTCGTGCTGATGGACGAGATCGGGCGCGGCACCTCGACCTTCGACGGCCTCGCGCTCGCGTGGGCGATCGCGCGGCATCTGCTCACGCACAACGGCTGTTACACGCTCTTCGCGACGCACTACTTCGAGCTTACGCAACTGCCCGCGGAGTTCGCCCAGGCGGCGAACGTGCATCTGTCGGCGGTCGAGCACGATCATGGCATCGTGTTCCTGCACGCGGTGAGCGAAGGTCCGGCCAATCAGAGCTACGGTCTGCAGGTCGCGCAACTCGCGGGCGTGCCGGCAGCGGTGATTCGCGCGGCGCGCAAGCATCTCGTGCATCTGGAACAGCAATCGGCCAGCCAGCCCGCTGCACAGTTCGATCTGTTCGCGAGCCAGCCGTATACGCCGTATGGAGACGACGATCCGCCCCACGAAGAGCTGGAGAAGACCGAAGCGCCGGAACATCCGGTGATGGACAAGCTGCGCGCGCTCGATCCGAACGATCTGCGCCCGCGCGAAGCGCTCGATCTGCTCTACGAACTGCATGAACTGGCGAATCGTCCGCCGGATGCATCGCGTTGAGCGTGGCGCTCCGCGCGTCGAGCGCAACGCCGCGGCGCGCCTGACAAGCGCCGTGACGATCGCGGTCGCGCTCGCATGCGGCGCGATCGCGCATGCGCACGCCGAGGGGAACGCGCCGCTCGGCTTCGCCGTGATTTCCGACGCCCTCACCCGCCCCGCCGACGAAGCACCCGTGCGCCGCATGCTCGATGCGATCGGGCGCGACGGCAGCATCGCGTTCATCGTCTACGACGGCAACTTCAAGGGCAGCACCGAGCCGTGTCGCGACAGCATCTATCAGTCGCGGCACGACCTGCTGGACGCGTCGCGCACGCCAGTCGTGCTGTTGCTCGGCCAGCACGACTGGGCCGATTGCGGCCTCGCGCATGCGGGCGCTTACGACCCGGTCGAACGGCTCGATTTCGTGCGTCAGCTCTTCTTCACGGATGCCAGTTCGCTTGGACAAAGTCCGCTCACACTGTCGCGCGAGAGCGACCTCGCGCGCTTTCGCACGTTCCGCGAAATCGTGCGCTGGCAGGCGCAAGGCATCGCGTTCATCGGGCTGAATGTGCCGAGCCCGAACAATCACTATCTGACCGCGGGGGGACGCAACGGCGAGTTCGAAGACCGCGCCGTCGCGACGAGCTTCTGGCTGGAACATGCGGCGGAATCGGCGCGACGCTCCGAGATGCGCGCGCTCGTGATCGTGCTTCAGGCCGATCCTGACTTCTCTCGCTACGAGCGGCGCGAACGCTTTGCATGGCTGCACTTCTCGCGCTCGAACCAGCCGCGCGATGGCTTCCTCGAACTGAAGCGCAGTCTCGTGAAGGCGGCCGAAAGTTTTCGCGGACCGGTCATCGTGATCCACGGCACCGATGCGCCGGAGCCGAACGGCTTTCATATCGACCAGCCATTGCGCAACGACAAGGGCTTGATCGTCACGAATCTCACGCGCGTCGCGCTCGCGTTCAGAAAGCCGCAATCGCAATGGCTCGAAGTGCAAAGCGATGCGCAATGGCATCCGCCGTTTCGACTGCGCGTGCGCGATGTGAAGGAGACCCGTACGCGAGAATCGAACGCGCCGCCGCCCGGAGCGCCCGCGCAGCCGAGCGAGCCTTATGCACCTTATCCGGCGCCCTATCCCGCACCGCAACCCGCGTTGCCGGAATCGGCGCCGCCTGTGCTGCCGCGCAACGATCTGCCGGAGTCGCTGCCCCCGCCGCCTTCGATGCCGCTACCTGCGTCTGGTCTGCCGCCGATCCTCACGCCGCCGCAGTCCTTGCCGCCGATCTATCCGGTACCTGCATCGGGCGTGCAAAACGGCGCGAGCGGACAATAAAAAAGCGCAGCCGAAGCTGCGCTTTCCTGAGCGGTCGACGCGCTCAATGCAGCGTCGGACCTGCATCCTTGCGCGGCTCGCCGTCATCGTCGTCTTCATCTTCGTCGATGACGTGCAGGCCGTCCGCGCCATGCGCGTGCTGATGCTGAATCTCGTCATCCGTCGCCGTGCGTACTTCCTGCACCGACAACGAGAAACGCAGCGCCATGCCCGCGAGCGGATGATTGCCGTCGAGCACGACTTTGTCTTCGGCGACGTCGGTCACGGTATAGATCAGCGAGTCGACGTCGTCATCGCCGTCTTCGGGCGTGCCCTCGAACTGCATGCCCACTTCCAGCGGCTCGGGAAAACGGCTGCGCTCTTCGACCTTCACGAGTTCCGGATCGTACTCGCCGAACGCATCCTGCGGTTCGAGCTGAATGAGCGTTTCATAGCCCGCCTCGTGACCGTCGAGCGCTTCCTCGATCTTGGGGAACGTGCCATCATAGCCGCCGTGCAGATAGACCATCGGCTCGTCGCTCTCCTCGATCAGATTGCCTTGCGCATCCGATAGCTTGTAAGCGACCGAAACGACAGTGTCTTTCGCAATTTTCATTGGATCCTCCAAGATACAAGCCTCGATTATACGATGCCCAAGCGGCCCCAAGACGCAACACCATCCCCGGTTTCCGGCCTTCCCGCGCATGCTCGCGCGCCTTTGCCAGACGAACTCACACCCCTGTTGGGCAACCGTACGCCGCGACAGTTCATGCGACGTTACTGGCAGAAAAAGCCCCTTCTGATCCGGCAGGCCATTCCCGATATTACGGCGCCGCTCGCACGCGACGAGCTGTTCGAGCTCGCCGATCTCGACGACGTCGAGTCGCGTCTCATCACACATTTTCGCAACACCTGGAATCTGGAGCACGGCCCGTTCGCGCCTGACGAATTGCCCCCGGTGAAGAAACGCGAGTGGACGCTGCTCGTGCAGGGCGTGAATCTGCACGACGATCGCGCGCACGCGTTGATGAACCGGTTCCGTTTCATTCCGGACGCGCGTCTCGACGACATGATGATCTCGTATGCGACCGATGGCGGCGGTGTCGGACCGCACTTCGACTCCTATGATGTCTTTCTGCTCCAGGTGCATGGCAAGCGGCGCTGGCGCATCGGGGCGCAGCGCGACCTTTCGCTAAAACCCGGACTGCCGTTGAAAGTTTTACAGCACTTCGAGCCCGAGGAGGAATGGGTGCTGGAGCCCGGCGACATGCTCTATCTGCCGCCGCATATCGCGCACGACGGCATCGCGGAAGGCGAATGCATGACCGCGTCGATCGGCTTTCGCGCGCCCTCCACGCACGAACTCACGGCGCAGTTTCTCTATCACCTCGCCGAGCGCATGGGCGACGCCTCGGATGGCCCTAAAGGGAACGCGCGCTATCGCGATCCGGCGCAGGAGCCCGTGTCGAGTCCGGCGGCGCTGCCCGCCCTGCTCGTCGACCGTGTTGGCGCGATCCTTGCGAACGTCAACTGGAACGAAAAGGACATCGCGGCGTTTTTAGGCACGTATTTGAGCGAGCCGAAAGCGAATGTCGTATTCGACCCGCCCGAGCGCGCGTTGAATGAGCAAAAATTTGTGGAAAGAGCCAAAAAGACGGGCGTCAGGCTAGATAGAAAGACTATTTTGCTCTATGACGCGCGGTCATTTTTCGTAAATGGTGAAGCCGCAATGTTGTCGTCCAGGCTTAAAAAGTGGCTCCCCGAATTGGCCGATGCTCGCTGTCTGGAAGCGAAACGCTTTGTAACACTTACAGACGAATCGTCAATGACAGCGCTGCTGCACGAATGGTATTGTGCGGGCTGGCTCCGGATGGGTGCTTTGCCTTGACAGGCTTGCCTTCACGAGACTTCCTGATACGCTGCGGATGCTAGAATTTTGCTGTTCCGCAATATGAAAGTTTGTATGAGAAAGACAACGTATCGTCCCCTGATTTATCGACGGTCGTTACGAAAGTGCCTATAATTTCCGGCCAAGCCGTAGGAAGTCTCACACAAAAAAGAATTGTGAGTCTCCACAGCGGCCCAGGTCGGTGTTGGAGCACACATTACCGGTACTTTGCGCTGTTGCTTACCTTTAACCATAAAAGGACGTGATCATGAAGAAATCCCTCCTCGTAGCATCCCTGTTGGCTGCTGTTGCTCTGGCTGCATGCAACAAGTCTAGCGAAACGGCTGCTCCGAGCGCTGCAAGCGATACGTCGGCTGCTTCGGCTCCGGCTGCTGCTGCTTCGGACGCAAACGCTGCTGCATCGAGCGCTTCGGCCGCTGCAAGCGACGCAGCTTCGGCTGCTGGCGCAGCTTCGGACGCTGCCGCTTCGGCTGCCGCTCCGGCATCGGGCGCAAGCCAGTAAGGCGGTTGGCGCACGCCGCAGGCCGCTCGATGCGGTCCTGCAAACAAAAAAACCGGCTCTTGGGCCGGTTTTTTTGTATCTGCATTCTGCGCCGATGCGCGCGCAGCGCGTCGCGTTATTTATCTAGAGCGTGAGCCAGTCGAAACCTTCCGCCTGGGTCGCGACGACGATATCGACCGCAGACGCGCCCAGCACGGCCGCAAGCGCAGCTTGCGCAAGATGCGGCAGATTATTTTGCTGGCTAAGGTGAGCGGCCACGAGATGACGCAGCCTTGAACGGTCGAGCGATGCGAGAATGGCCGCCGCCGCTTCATTGTTCAGGTGCCCGTGCGTCCCGCCGATGCGCGCCTTCAGCGAAGGCGGATAGCGGCTCGCGGCGAGCATCTCGACATCGTGATTCGATTCGAGCACGAGCGCGTCACAGCCGCTCAGCACGTTCGTGATATGCGGCGTGGAGACGCCGACATCCGTCAGCACGCCGAGACGGCAAGCGCCGTCGGAGAAGACATATTGCAGCGGCTCGCGGGCATCGTGAGGCACGGTGTACGGCATCACGTTCAGATCGCCGATCGCGACGCTTTCATCGCCCCAGAGCACGTTCAATTCGACGTTGGCTTCGTCGGCGCCGATCGCGCGCGCCGTGCCCCAGCTCATGTGCAGCGGAATGGACCACCGGCGCGCGAGCGTCAACGCGCTGCCGATATGATCCGTGTGCTCGTGCGTGATGACGATGGCGTCCAGATCCTCGGCGCGGCAGTTCAGGCGCGCGAGGCGGCGCTCGACTTCCTTGCCGGAGAATCCGCAATCGAGCAGCACGCGCGTCGTGGTCGCGCCGCTCGACGCCTCGACGAGCAATGCATTGCCCTCGCTGCCGCTGCCGAGACTGGCGAATCTCACAATGAACTCATCATCGACTGACTAACGCGTTCGTCTAGTTCAACTGAGCATGCAGCAACGACACGATACGCTGCGCATCGGACGACGTGTCCGGCTGGCCATTCGCATCGACGACGCCGACTTGCGTGACCGACTCTGCCTTCGGCCTCACGTTGACGAGGAACTGTCGCGTCGGCTTTGGCGTGTTGCCCGAAAAGAACTTGCCGAAGAGACCGTCCTTCTTCAGCTCCGCCATGGAGTCCGAAAAATGGACGTAGTAGATGCCCTTGTCGCGATCGCGATTGTCGACCGTGAAGTTCGTGCGATCGAGCGCGAGGCCCACGCGCAGCCATGCGCGATCGAACGGCTCGGCGAGGTCGAGCGTGGAACCGCCCGCGCTTTGATCCACGGCCACCTTCGCCCCCGACGGACGCGCCTGTGCCATCAGCTTTTGCGACTGCGCTTCGGTCAGGCCGAATTTCTGCATCAGCTTCGTGAGCACCGCGGCTTCGAGCGCCGGATTGCGCGGACGCGCCTCCCAGCGCGATGAGGTCTTGTCCTGGCCCGTCAGCACTTCTTCCATCGCGCTGTGCGTGATGGAGATATCCGTCGAGCCGTCGGACGCGCGGTCGACTTGTGTGCGGAACATGTCGCGCGTCCCGGACGAGTACGCGAAATCGAGCAGCTTGCCCACGCTGTTTCTGAACCAGTCGTTCGGAATGTTCGCGCGGTTCTCCGCCCAATCGGTCGCCATGATGCCGGTCTGCGGCGCATCGGTCTTGAGCGTGAAGCCGTTCTCTTCCCAGAACTCCTTCAGCGGTCCCCAGATCTGATCGGGCGAGCGGCCATCGACGATGAGCCAGCGGCGATCGCCGTCGCTCTCGATGTGCATGCCGAACGGATCCTGCGCGTTCGGCACGCCGAGCGTCGGGTTGCCGGCCGGCGTGACCGAACGCTCGGCGGCGCCGCCGAGCGAGTTGATCTTCGGCGGCGCGGCATAGCGCTGGCTGATGTCGGCCGTGGTCAGGTCGGACGGAACCGTGAGCGACGGCGCGGTTTCGGCAGCCTTGTAGTTGACGCGATCCGGCGCGAGCCAGTCGTTGAGCGTGTCGCAACCCGCAAGCGAGAAGAGCGCGCCGGCGCCGAGCGACAGCACGCTCACACGTTTGGCATGAGTAAGAAGAGCGGAAAATTTCATGAGGTCCTTCTTTGCTGCTGATGACGCATTGCCTCGCGCCGAACCCGGTCTAGCCGAGCGGCTCAGCGAAGCCAATGTCGAGGCCAATGAGCGGCGGTTGATGACTGAAGGTGTGGTTCATTTCGATCACCTGCGGCGGCGCGGCCTTTCGATTCTTTGTGACTTGGCGCGCCGCCACGTGTGATCAGGCAAGAAGCCCGGCGTCGCGCAACGCGTCACGCACCACGTCGTGATAACGCGCGTCGAGCGGCGTGAGCGGCAGACGGATGCCGCCTTCCATGCGGCCGAGCGCTTGCAGCGCCCACTTGGCCGGAATCGGATTCGATTCGCAGAAGAGTTGCTTGTGCAGCGACAGCAGCTTCAGATGGATGCGGCGCGCGGTGATCGCATCGCCTTCGATCGCGGCGCGGCAGAGCTGGCTCATTTCCTTCGGCGCGACATTGGCCGTCACCGAGATATTGCCGTGGCCGCCCAGAAGCATCAGCGCGATGGCCGTGGGATCGTCGCCGCTGAAAATCGAGAAGTTCGCCGGCGCGTGCTTGATCAGATGCGCCGCGCGATCGATATTGCCCGTCGCTTCCTTCACGCCGATGATGCCTGGCACTTCGGCGAGGCGCAGGATCGTCTCGTTGCTCATGTCGGCAACGGTGCGGCCCGGCACGTTGTAGAGGAGCACCGGCAGATCGACCGCTTCCGCGATGGTGCGGAAATGGCGGTACATGCCTTCCTGCGTCGGCTTGTTGTAATACGGCACGACTTGCAGCGTGGCGTCGGCGCCGACTTTCTTCGCGTGCTTCGAGAGTTCGATGGCCTCGGCCGTCGAATTGCCGCCCGCGCCCGCGATGATCGGGAAACGCTTCGCCGTGTGCTCGACGGCCGTCTGGATCATCAGAATGTGCTCTTCGACCGACAAGGTGGCCGATTCGCCGCTGGTGCCGACCACGACGAGACCGTTCGAGCCTTGCTCGACGTGCCAGTCGATCAGTTTTCGAAACGCCGGCAGATCAAGACTACCGTCCTCGTGCATCGGTGTGACGATGGCAGGGATGCTGCCGCGGATCTGGATGCCGCCGTGTGTTCCGTTTGTCATGAAACTCTATGAATTTAATCGTGAATTTAATCGCAAAAAGCGATATTACGCGATTGTAGCGGATTAGCCGCCGAGCGCGTAACGCGGCGGACCCGAGGGTGTGTTACCAATCGTGAGCGCGTTTTCCGCCCACCCTTTCGCTGACTGCGCTTCACGAACCGCGCAAATTCGCTGCACATAGGCAGGACGCGGGACGTCGGTGAATCCGTCCTCGTAGGCGATCACGCGCAGACGCCCTCTCACTACTTCGAGCAATTCGCCGGGTTCGAGCAGAAACGCGGGATTCGACGGCTTGCCGATACTGCCATTGCCGGCCGCGAAGGTCTCGTAGATCAGCACGCCGCCGGGTGCGAGCGCATCGATGAAGTGCCCGAACAGCGGGCGATGCAGGTAATTCGTGACCACGATTGCGTCAAACGTTCGGTCGTCCGGCAGCGGCCAGCGCGCATTTTCGATGTCGGCCGTAAGCGTCTCGATGCGCGGTATGGCGGACATCGAAACGAGCGCGTCGGCATCGCGGTCGATGGCCAGAACCGAAAAGCCGCGCGCCGCGAACCAGCGCGTGTGTCGGCCGCTGCCCGCAGCGACGTCGAGCACCGCGCCGGCGGGCGCGACGAGATGCGCCCAGCGCACGACCCACGGACTCGGCACGCCTTCCATCAGCTGTAGGACAGGCCCATCGCCTCGCGCACGTCGCGCATCGTCTCCGTGGCGAACTTGCGCGCCTTGTCGCAGCCGTCCGCGACGATCGCGCGCAACAGCGACGGGTCGTCCATGTACTTTTGCGCGCGCTCGAGCATCGGCTGCTGCTCGCGCAGAATGCCTTCGATCACCGGCTGCTTGCATTCCAGGCAGCCAATGCCTGCGCTACGGCAGCCCTTCTGCACCCATTCGTGCGTCTTTTCGTCCGTATAGACCTGATGCAGCTGCCACACCGGGCACTTGTCGGGATCGCCCGGATCGGTGCGCCGCACGCGCGCCGGGTCGGTCGGCATCCTGCGGACCTTCTGCTCGATGGTCGCGGCATCCTCGCGCAAACCGATGGTATTGCCATAGGATTTCGACATCTTCTGCCCGTCGAGCCCCGGCATGCGGGACGCTTCGGTCAGCAGCACCTGCGGCTCGACGAGAATGATCTTGCGCGAACCTTCCAGATAACCGAACAGCCGCTCGCGGTCGCTCATCGACAGACTCTGCGATTCCTGCAGCATCGCGCGCGCTTGCTCGAGCGCTTCGTCGTCGCCTTCCTGCTGATACGCGACGCGCAACTCGTGATAGAGCTTCGCGCGCTTGCCGCCGAGCTTCTTCGCGGCTTCCATCGCCTTTTCCTCGAAGCCCGGCTCGCGGCCGTACAGGTAGTTGAAGCGGCGCGCGATCTCGCGCGTCATCTCGACGTGCGGCACCTGATCCTCACCGACCGGGACGAGCGACGCGCGATACAGGAGGATGTCCGCCGCCATCAGCACCGGATAGCCGAGGAAGCCGTAGGTCGACAGATCCTTCTCGCGCAGCTTCTCGATCTGCTCCTTATAGGTCGGCACGCGTTCGAGCCAGCCGAGCGGCGTGCCCATGCCGAGCAGCAGCGACAGTTCGGCATGCTCGGGCACACGGCTCTGGATGAAAAGCGTCGCCTGCGCCGGATCGATGCCTGATGCCAGCCAGTCGATGAGCACCTCCCACACGTTTTTCTCGATGACCTCGGGCGTCTCGTAGTGCGTCGTGAGCGCGTGCCAGTCGACCACCGCGAAGAAGCACGGGTACTCGGACTGCAGCCGCACCCAGTTTTTCAGCACGCCGTGATAGTGGCCGAGGTGCAGCGACCCGGTGGGCCGCATGCCGGAGAAGATACGGTCTGGGAACATGATGTTATGGGAATAGTGAAGCAAGGGGATTCAGAATAGCCGACACCGCCGTGTAACCGACGTTCACGAGCGGCCCGAGCCAGTAGCGCGTCAGCACGCCGGTCACGACAAGCGCCATCACGATGAAGAAGCCGTACGGCTCGAGCTTCGAGAACGCGATCGACGCGCGCACCGGCAGGAGCGCCATGACGACGCGGCCGCCGTCGAGCGGCGGCAACGGGAAAAGATTCAGGACGCCGAGCACGAGATTCACGCCGACGCCCGCGGCCGCCATGCGCGTGAAGAACAGTTCGTCGACGTGAAAAGCCGCGAGCATTACCGCGATCACGCCCCAAATGAGCGCCTGCACGAAGTTGCTGCCCGGGCCGGCCGCGGCGACCCACAGGCTGCCCCAGCGCGGATTGCGCAGGTTGCCGAACGCGACCGGCACAGGCTTCGCGTAGCCGAACATGAACGCGCCGCTCGTCACGAAGTACAGGACGATCGGAATCAGGATCGTGCCGATCGGATCGATATGGCGCATCGGGTTCATGGAAACGCGGCCCAGAACGTAGGCCGTGTTGTCGCCGAGCAAGCGCGCGGCATAGCCATGCGCGGCCTCGTGCAGCGTGATTGCGAAGATCACGGGGAGCGCGTAAACCGCGATGGTCTGTATCAGGGAAGGGTCCATGGGGCGCTATTGTATCAAGCGGGCAGGTCCGATCCGACGCGCACGACGGCGCCGGGCGCGCACTATTTCGCCCATGATGTGCGAAAACGCTTGATCGGGTCGTAGGCCCGTGTGCGCTACTGCGCGGCGCTTACGCCGTGAGCCCGAACGGTTCGAGACTGCCTCTCCCCGCGCGCACGAGCACTGGCTCCCCCGATGAAAGGTCGATCACCGTCGACGGCTCCGCTGGACACGCACCGGCATCGATCACGAGCTCGACCTGCTTTTCCAGGCGCTCGCGAATTTCCTCCGCGTCGTTGAGCGGCTCGGTGTCGGGCGGCAGGATCAGCGTCGAGGCGAGAAGCGGCTCGCCGAGCGCCTCCAGCAGCGCGAGCGTGATCGCGTGGTCCGGCACGCGCAGCCCGATCGTCTTGCGTGACGGGTGCGACAGCCGGCGCGGCACTTCCTTGGTCGCCTGCAGTACGAACACGTAAGGCCCTGGCGTCACCGACTTGATGAGGCGGTACTGCTGGTTGTCGACCATCGCGAAGTTCGAGAGCTCGGAAAGATCGCGCACGAGCAGCGACAGCAACTGCTTGTCGTCGATGCCGCGAATGCGTCGCAATCGCTCGACGGCGTCCTTGTCGTCGAGATGGCATCCGAGCGCGTAGCTCGAATCCGTTGGCAACGCGACGACGCCGCCGTCCTTGATGATCTGCACGGCCTGATTGATGAGCCGCGGCTGCGGGTTGTCCGGATGAATGCGAAAGAATTGAGACATGGCGACGCCTTATTGTTTCGATCGTTATCGCGAATGCCCAGGCGCGGCGCGGATCACGCGCGAGCGCGCCTGACGCGATGTGCGTGCGGAAAATTACCGTTGATGCAAAGACCGTGCGCGCAGGGCCGGAACGACGCGCGCCAGGGAAACGCTAGAGCCAGCGTTCCCAGACGGGCGTGAGATCGTCAGGCAGCGGCGGAAGGCGGCCGAGATCGACGCGCCCTTCGCCCGCGCCGTGAAAGTCCGAGCCGCGCGACGCCTCAAAGCCGTAGCGGCGCGCAACGTCGGCGTATTCGCGGTACTGGTCGGGCGTGTGGCTGCCCGTCACCACCTCGATCGCATGGCCGCCGAGCTGGATGAATTCGTCGAAGAGCGCCGCGAATTCGACCGGCGTGTAATCGTAACGCCCCGGATGCGCGATGATCGGCTCACCGCCCGCATCCCTGATCCATTTGACGGCATCCGCGAGCTTCGCCCAGCGATGCCCGACGAAGCCCGGCTTGCCGTCGCCGAGATAGCGCGTGAACACGTCCGCGGTGGACTGCGCGTAACCCGCCTCCACCAGATACCGCGCGAAGTGCGTGCGCGAAATCATGTCGGGATCGTCGGTGAAGCGCAGCGCGCCCTTGTAGCAATCCGGAATGCCGATCGCCGCGAGCGCCTCGCCGATCGCCACACCGCGCGCCGCGCGCCCGTTGCGCGTGCATTCGAGTCCGGCAAGCAGCGCCTCGTTGTCCGGATCGACGTTCATGCCGACGATGTGCACCGTGCGCGACGCCCACGTCACCGAGATCTCGACGCCGGGCAGGTAGCCCATCCCGAGCGCCTCGGCGGCCTTGCGCGCTTCCTCCTGCCCGCCGAGCTGATCGTGATCCGTGAGCGACCACAGCGTCACGCCGTTCGCATGCGCGCGCTGCGCAACTTCGGCGGGCGCGAACTGGCCGTCGGACACGGTGGAGTGGCAATGCAGATCGGCGTTCATTTTCGGCTCTGGGGTTTCACTGACATTCTAACTGCAATGGCATGACACGCCGGTTATGCAGGCCCCTTCTTACCGGCGCGCCGCTCATGCGCAGAACGCGTCAATCAGCGACGCGACGCGCGCCGGCTGGTCGTGATGGATCGTGTGCCCGGCGCCGTCGACGATTTCCTCGCGCCAGTCGGCAAGAGCGGCGAAGCGCGTCTTGAACTCGGCGACGGGCGTCTGTCCCGCGAGGGCGGCGAGCGTCAGCGAGTCCTTCGCCTCGACGTGCAGGACCGGCGCCGTGACCCGCGCCCACGCGGCGGTGACCTCGTCCAGCCGATACAGCGTCGGTCCGCGCAACTTGTGCGCCGGGTCGGCCAGCAGATGGAAGCGTCCGTCGCTTTGCTCGCGCGACCAGTGCTGCGCGAGATAGCGCGCACGCGCGAGCGGCAGACGCGGATTCGTGCGGATCAGCCGATCGGCGACTTCATCGAGGCCCGCATAGCTGCGCAGCGCCGGCGGCGCGCGCAGATCGTCGAGCCATTGCGCGATGCGCCCGGGCGATTGCGATGCGCGCGCCGCCGGCAGACCGAAGCCTTCCAGATCGACCACGCGGCGCACGCGCTCGGGCCGCACGCCTGCATAAAGCAGCGCGACGTTCGCGCCCATGCTGTGACCGACGAGATTCACCTGCACGCCCCGCGCGAACTGATCGAGCAGCACGTCGAGATCGGCGAGGTAGTCCGGAAAGTAGTAATGCCCGCCGCCCTTTTGAGCGACCGGCCAGTCCGACAGGCCGAAGCCGCGCGCGTCGGGCGCGAGGACCTGCCAGTCGCCGGCGAGCGCATCGACGACGAACTGGAACGACGCGCTCATATCCATCCAGCCGTGCAGCATGAAGAGCATCGGGGCGTCGGGCGAACCCCAGCGGCGCACATGCAGACGCACACCGCGCGCATCGACGAATTCGGAGCGCGATTCTTTCATGGTGCCGCCTCGAATAAAGGATGATCGTTCGATTATAGCGGCGATGGCCGCAGCCTATTTCGCGTCGTCCAGGCCGGCGAGCGCGCGCAGTTCGGCTTCGTCAAAACCCGCGTCGCGGCGCGCCTCGAAGTTGAACGGGCCGCGCAGCTTCGGCGCGTGGTACTGCTCGGCGAGGCGTTCATAGGTCGCGTGCGGATCGAGACCCAGGCCGTCGCACAGGAAACGGAACCAGCGATTGCCGATCAGCACGTGGCCGATTTCGTCGCGCAGGATGACATCGAGAACCGCCGCGGACGCGTGATCGCCCGCCTGCGCGAGGCGCTTGCGGATCGGCGGCGACGCGTCGAGCCCGCGAGCCTCCAGCGTGCGCGGCACGAGGGCCATGCGGGCGAGCACGTCGCCGCGCGTGCGCTGCGCAATCTCCCACAGGCCGTCGTGCGCCGGGAAATCGCCGTAGGCATGGCCGAAATCGGCCAGCCGCGCGCTCAGCAGCGAAAAGTGATGCGCTTCCTCAGCCGCGACTTTCAACCAGTCGAGATAAAAATCCTGCGGCATCGACGGAAATCGCCAGACGGCGTCGAGCGCGAGATTGATGGCATTGAATTCGATGTGCGCGAGCGCATGCAGCAATACGGCGCGGCCCGCCTCCGACTGCATGCTGCGACGCTTCAGCGACGACGGCTCGACGAGTTCCGGACGTCCGGGCCGGCCGGGCAGATCACCGGGTTCATCGAACGTGGCTTGCCGATCGATTCGGGATGGCTGCGCGCGCGCCGCCTCGAACAGCGCGCCGGCGCGCGCCGCTTTCGTCGCGGGGTCGCGCTCGCGCAGGATGGCGAGCGCCGCGCGGCGCGCGCACGCGTCGGCGTCGTCTTTGGTGGGAATCACAGGGTGGTGCATCGAACGATCTCGAAAACAGGCCTCGAACCGCGCGGTCCAGCGGACGCTTATGGCAAACAGCTAAAATGGTAATCCCGGCGGACGCCGCACATCGCGTAACAATCCGCGTAACAATCCGCGCAACGATCGGTGCGACCGGGACGGCCGTGACCGCCAAGCCGCACCGGCAGGCGCGCATTTTAGCGCCACCAGCGCCCCGCCCTTACGACACCACGCCCCAGGAGACAATGTGGCCATCTACAAACTCGGCGACGACGCCCCGACCATCCATGAAAGCGTGTTCCTCGCGGACACCGCGACCATCATCGGGCGCGTGACGCTCGAGGAAAACACGAGCGTGTGGCCCGGCGCCTCGCTGCGCGGCGACAACGAGCCGATCGTCGTCGGGCGTGGCAGCAACGTGCAGGAAGGCGCGGTGCTGCACGCCGACCCCGGCTTTCCTCTGACGATCGAAAACGATGTCACCGTCGGTCATCAGGCGATGCTGCACGGCTGCACGATCAAGGAAGGCTCGCTGATCGGGATCCAGGCCGTGGTCTTGAATGGTGCGGTGATCGGCCGCAACTGTCTGGTTGGCGCGGGCGCCGTCGTCACCGAAGGCAAGGTATTCCCGGACAACACGCTGATTCTCGGCGCGCCCGCGAAGGCGGTGCGGGAAATCGGCGAGGCGGATATCGCACGCATGCGCGCGGCCACGGCAAGTTACGCCGACCGGCGCGAATATTACAAGGCGCAGCTCGTGCGCATCGGCTGAGACCCGGAAGACCGGGCGAGCCTCAACACCCAAGGAAGAGTTGTGAACGACCAGTTGCAGAAATTCATGTTCAACGCGGCGCCCGTGCGCGGCGAGATCGTCTCATTGCGCCATACGTGGCAGGAAGTGCTCGCGCGCCGCTCGTACCCTGCGGCAGTGCGCAACGTGCTCGGCGAGATGATGGCCGCATGTGCGCTTTTATCCGCGAACCTCAAGTTCGACGGCACGCTCGTCATGCAAATCTACGGCGACGGACCGGTGAAGATGCTGGTCGTGCAATGCAATTCCAACCTCGCGCTGCGCGCCACTGCGAAGCTCGCCGAAGGGACCGAGCGCGAGCTCGAGAACGAAATGTCGCTCGCCGAGCTATTGAACCGTCACGGACGCGGGCGCTGCGTCATCACGCTCGATCCGGCCGACAAGAAGCCGGGACAGCAACCGTATCAGGGTATCGTGCCGCTGTCGGGCGAACACGGCCCGCTCTCGTCGATGGCCGAGGTGCTTGAGCACTACATGCACCACTCCGAACAGCTCGACACGCGCCTATGGCTCGCCGCCGACACCGATCGCGCCGTCGGCATGCTTTTGCAGAAGCTGCCGGGCGATGGCGGCATCGTTCCGCACCCGGGCGAACACGACGCGGACACCTGGCAGCGCGTCTGCCATCTCGGCAGCACGCTTTCGACGGAAGAATTGCTGAAAGAAGAACCGGACACGGTCTTCAAGCGCCTGTTCTGGCAGGAGAACGTGCAGCACTTCGATCCCGCGCCGGCGCGTTTTCAGTGCACGTGCTCGCGTGAAAAAGTCGGCGGCATGCTCAAGATGCTCGGCCGCGAGGAAGTCGACGGCGTGATCGCAGAGCGCGGTAACGTCGAAGTGCATTGCGAGTTCTGCAATCAGCGCTATGACTTCGACACCGTCGACGTTGCGCAACTTTTTGTCGCAAAAGAACTCTCACAAGGCGTGAGTCCGGCGTCGGACCGGCGCCACTGAAACACCGCGAAAGCCTTGTCCAGCGGGAGGTTGCGCCGCATGCGCCAAGGGCTTCGGAGGCCCGGTGACCGTTCGGCGCACCCGCTTACGGCCTAGACTCACGACAGACTCCGCAAGCTATGATTGGGGCTCCTGTACAGATGTCCGGCCCGCTGGAGGTCGTAAATGAAAACCACACCTTTCAACTGGAAACTGCTGCCATGCCTTGCCGGCGTCGCACTCTTCGCCGGCTGCATGATGGATCCGCCCGGTCCTTCGCCGATCTATAGCCGCTTGCCCGATACGCCGTCGGCGCCCCAAGAGACGCTGACGCCACAGCAGCAGATGGAACGGTACAACGCCATCGACAAGCAGGCGCTAAACGAATCGCAGCAAGCTGCCGCCGCGGGCAATGCGGCGAAGACGATGTCGCAGTTCTACGCACCCATGCCGGTCTCGGTGTACGGAGGCTATTCGAGCGGCGGCTGGGGCGGTCCGTATTGGGGCACTGGCGTCGGATTCGGCACCTGGTGGTAATCGATCCGGCAACAGGCTCGGCAGAAAAAAAGCGCGGTCGATGACCGCGCTTTTTTGTTCCGACCGGGGAGCCGCCACGCTACTGCGCCGTGCCTGCCGGCTGTTTCTTCTTCGCTTCGGCTGCTTTTTCCTTCTGCGCCTTCTTGTCCAGATCGCGCAATTCCTGCTTCGAACGCGACACCGGATTCGGCACCACGCGCAGCGGCGCCGCCGAGACCTGACCGCGCGTCGAACCGTTCATGCCCGGCACGTTGGCGGAGTTGACGGGCGCATTCGAATTCGGCGCGACGAACTGAACGAATACCTCGCTGTCCTTCACCATGCCCATTTCGTAGCGCGCACGCTCTTCCACGGCGGCAGTGCCGTTTTGCAGATCCTGCACTTCGCCCTGAACGCGCTCGTTGCGCAACCTCAGGTTCGTGTTCTTCTCCGTCTGCTGCGCGAGCTGCTGCTGCAATTCATGCACGCGCAGCCAGCCGCCGTGGCCCCACCAGAGCGGGTATTGGATCAGCACCAGCAGCAGAATCAGAACGACAGTTACGAGCCGCATTCACGTAGCCGAAATAAGCGCCGCCCGGCGGCAAGAATGCCGTGGGCGGCGGGCTTCAAAAGATGACGCTTTAAAGACGACTAAGCGTCTTTATCGACTAAAGCGGCAAAAGCTTTAGCGCAAGTTGTAGAACGCCGACTTGCCCGGGTAGCTCGCGATATCGCCGAGGTCTTCCTCGATGCGCAGCAGCTGGTTGTACTTCGAGATGCGGTCGCTACGCGACAGCGAGCCGGTCTTGATCTGCCCGGCGTTGAGGCCGACGGCGATATCGGCGATCGTCGAGTCCTCCGTTTCGCCCGAGCGGTGCGAGATCACGGCCGTGTAGCCTGCGCGCTTGGCCATTTCGATTGCCGCGAAGGTTTCCGTCAGCGTGCCGATCTGGTTGATCTTGATGAGGATCGAGTTGGCGATGCCCTTCTCGATGCCTTCCTTCAGGATGCGCGTGTTCGTCACGAACAGATCGTCGCCGACGAGCTGGATCTTCTTGCCAAGCTTGTCGGTCAGGATCTTCCAGCCTTCCCAGTCGGACTCGTGCATGCCGTCTTCGATCGAGACGATCGGAAATTTGTCTGCGAGCGTCGCGAGGTAATCGGCGAATTCGTTCGACGACAATTGCAGGCCTTCGCCCGCGAGCTGGTACTTGCCGTCGTGGTAAAACTCGCTCGCCGCGCAGTCGAGCGCGAGCAGCACGTCTTCACCGGCGCGATAACCGGCCTTCTCGATAGCCTGCAGAATCGTCGACAGGCACTCGTCGTTGCTACCGAAGTTCGGTGCGAAGCCGCCTTCGTCGCCCACGGCGGTGCTCATGCCGCGCTCGGCCAGGATCTTCTTGAGCGCGTGGAACACTTCCGCGCCGCAGCGAAGCGCTTCGCGGAAAGTCGGCTGGCTGACCGGGACGATCATGAATTCCTGAATGTCCAGGCTGTTGTTCGCGTGCGCGCCGCCGTTGACGATGTTCATCATCGGCACCGGCAGTTGCATCGCACCCGAGCCGCCGAAGTAGCGGTACAGCGGCAGGCCGGCTTCCTCGGCCGCGGCCTTCGCGACCGCCATGGAGACGGCGAGCATCGCGTTCGCGCCGAGGCGCGACTTGTTGTCGGTGCCGTCGAGCTCGAGCAGGGTCTTGTCGAGGAAAGCCTGTTCCGAGGCGTCGAGGCCCATGATGGCTTCGGAAATCTCGGTGTTGATGTGTTCGACGGCCTTCAGCACGCCCTTGCCGTTGTAGCGGCCGGCTTCGTCGTCGCGCAGTTCGATGGCTTCGCGCGAACCGGTGGACGCACCCGACGGAACCGCCGCGCGGCCCATCGTGCCCGATTCGAGCAACACGTCGCATTCGACGGTCGGATTGCCTCGCGAATCGAGAATCTCGCGGCCGATGATATCTACGATAGCACTCATGGTTTCCTCAAGAAATGACGATGAATTCTGTCAGTCGCAACGAAGCGCGCCGCCTGTTTTTACACTTCGATACACGCGGCGGCACGCGCTTCACTGCTTCGCTCAGACCCTTTCGATGACCACCGGTTCAGCGCCGGCGCAAAGAGCGGTCGTTTCGGGATAGCGACTCGATCCGCATCGCTTTCGTGGGAGCGGGCGTTGGCCCCGCTGATCGGCGCGGGTACGCGGGTACCGCCCTCACGCGCTGCACGCTCCTCCGTTGCTCCGGTCACGCCAGGCGACCTGTTTTTTCGTGACACGCCCGCCGATGATGACGCCCGCGCCCCACTTCCTTTTGCCGCAGATACTCAGTTGAAATCGTTCTCGAGGAACGAGCCGCTCTTCACCGCGCGATCGATGGTGATGAGCGTGGAGAGCAGCGCCTCCATGTGCTGCAGCGGCACCGCGTTCGGGCCGTCCGACTTCGCACAGGCCGGGTCCGGATGCGTCTCCATGAAGAGGCCCGCGACGCCCGCGGCGACCGCCGCGCGCGCCAGCACCGGAACGAATTCGCGCTGACCGCCCGAGCTCGTGCCCTGCCCGCCCGGCAACTGCACCGAGTGCGTCGCGTCGAACACGACCGGCGCATTGGTTTCACGCATGATCGCAAGCGAGCGCATGTCGGACACGAGGTTGTTATAGCCGAACGACACACCGCGCTCACACGCCATGAAGCGGTCTTCCGACAGACCCGCTTCACGCGCGGCATCGCGCGCCTTGTCGATCACGTTCTTCATGTCGTGCGGCGCGAGAAACTGACCCTTCTTGATGTTCACCGGCTTGCCCGAACGCGCGCATGCGTGGATGAAATCGGTCTGGCGGCACAGAAACGCGGGCGTCTGCAGCACGTCCACGACCGATGCGACCGCTTCGATCTCGTGCTCGGCGTGGACGTCCGTGAGAACCGGCACGCCGAGCTGCTTCTTCACTTCGCCGAGAATGCGCAGCCCTTCGTCCATGCCGAGGCCACGGAACGACTTGCCCGAGCTGCGGTTCGCCTTGTCGTAGGACGACTTGTAGATGAACGGCACGCCGAGCTTCTCGGTCATCTCCTTGAGGCGCCCGGCGACGTCGATCGTCATTTGCTCCGATTCGACGACACACGTGCCCGCGATCAGAAAAAACGGCTTGTCGAGGCCGGCCTCGAAGTGACACAGCTTCATGCTTGCGCTCCCGCGGTCGCCGCAGCCCGGGCCGGCGCCTTCGCGTCGGCGGATTCGGCATGAACGCGCGCCGCATCGACGAACGCCTTGAAGAGCGGATGCCCGTCGCGCGGCGTCGACGTGAATTCGGGGTGGAACTGCACGCCGACGAACCACGGGTGCAGCGACTGCGGCAACTCCATCATCTCGGGCAGGTCCTCGCTCGGGGTACGGGCGCTGATGATAAGCCCGCCGGCTTCGAGCTGGGGCACGAAACGGTTATTGACTTCATAACGGTGACGATGACGCTCGTTCACATCGCTGCCGTAGATGCGCTCGGCCATCGTGCCAGGCTTGATCGGGCACTTTTGCGATCCGAGACGCATGGTGCCGCCGAGATCCGACTCCTCGCTGCGCTTCTCGATGCGGCCCGCGCGGTCGTACCACTCGGTGATGAGCGCAACGACCGGGTTCTGCGTGTCCTGATCGAACTCGGTGCTGTTCGCATCGGCGAGACCGGCGACGTCGCGCGCGAATTCGATCACCGCGAGCTGCATGCCGAGGCAGATGCCGAGATAAGGCGTCTTCGATTCGCGCGCATAACGGATGGCCTTGATCTTGCCTTCCGTGCCGCGACGGCCGAAACCGCCCGGAACGAGCACCGCGTCGAGATGCTTGAGCGCATCGGTGCCTTCGGCGTCGATCTGCTCGGAATCGATGTACTCGATGTTGACCTTCGTCGACGTATGGATGGCGGCATGACGCAGCGCTTCGATCAGCGACTTGTACGACTCCGTCAGCTCGACATACTTGCCGACCATGCCGATGGTCACTTCATGCTTCGGGTTCTCGAGCTTCTCGACGAGGTTCGACCACATCCTCAGATCGGCCGGCGGCGGCGAGAGCTTGAGCTCTTCGCAGATGATGTCGTCGAGGTGCTGGTCGTTGAGCATCTGCGGAATCTTGTAGATGCTGTCCGCGTCCCACACGGAGATCACGGCGTCTTCAGGCACGTTCGAAAACATCGAGATCTTGGCGCGCTCGTCATCGGGAATCGGACGGTCCGCGCGGCACAGCAGCACGTTCGGATAGATACCGATTTCGCGCAGCTTCTGCACGCTGTGCTGCGTGGGCTTCGTCTTCAGCTCGCCCGCGGTCGCGATGAACGGCACTAGCGTGAGGTGCACGAAGCACGCGCTGTTGCGGCCCATGCGCAGGCTCATCTGACGCGCGGCTTCGAGGAACGGCAGCGACTCGATGTCGCCCACCGTGCCGCCGACTTCCACGATCGCCACATCCGGCTGACCGCACGTCGCCGCTGCGGCGCCACGCTCGACGAAAGCCTGGATTTCGTTGGTGATGTGCGGAATGACCTGCACCGTCTTGCCCAGATATTCGCCGCGGCGTTCCTTGCGGATCACCGATTCGTAAATCTGGCCGGTGGTGAAGTTATTGGCCTTGCGCATCTTCGTGCTGATGAAGCGCTCGTAGTGGCCGAGGTCGAGGTCGGTCTCCGCGCCGTCTTCCGTCACGAACACTTCGCCGTGCTGAAACGGGCTCATCGTGCCGGGGTCGACGTTGATGTAGGGATCGAGCTTGAGGAGAGTGACTTTGAGACCGCGCGATTCGAGGATCGCGGCGAGAGAGGCGGCGGCAATACCCTTGCCAAGGGACGAAACTACGCCGCCGGTGACGAATACATATTTGGTCATCGCTAGATGCTCGCGGGAAAAACGGATTATACCGTAAAGGCAGATTCCCACGAAGCGCGCCAGACGTCGGGATTGGCTACGAATCTGCGCATTTCCGCGTCATTTTTGCGGAACATCGCACGGGCCGTTCGTCAAGTCCCGCGTGCGTGCTCGTGCCCTTTTGGCCGCTTCGTCATTGCGATGACTGCATCGCTTTAAGCAGGCGCTGCACTGCGCGCGCGGTGTCGATCGGGCGCTCCATCGGAAAGAGATGGCTGCCTTCCATCCATTCGATCCGCGCGCCGGCGATGCGCCGCGTCATGCCGAGTCCCACTTGCCGCACCTCGCGCGAACGCGTCCCCGCGATGAACCCGACCGGCACCGGCACGCCGTGCGCGAGTCGCGCGCCGAGCGTATGCGGCAGCGTGCGATAGATCAGATATTCGATGTGACGATCGAATGCGAGCGAGCGCGCGCCGTTCGCATGAGTCTGCGGAATGCCGAAGTCGATGTAGTCGGAGAGCATGCGCTCGTCCCAGCGCGCGAACGCGGGCTTCGACAGAAAATGCCGCCATGCCTCGTCGCGGCTCGCCCACTGCGTGCGGCGCTTCCTGGTCGCGGCGGCGGGCGACAGCCGCTCATCCAGTCCGGTCCATTGCGTAACGCGCAGAAGGCTGCTTCTCCAGCCGGCAATCACGGGGGAATCGAGCATCACCACGCCTTTCACCCATTGCGGGCGCTTGAGCGCCGCCATCAGCGACAGATAGCCGCCCAGCGAATGCCCGACGAGCCACACCTTCGGATGCGCGCTGTCCGCTTCCCGCCGATAGCGGCTCATGTCGTCGATGAGCTGATCGACGAGATACGGCCAGTCGCGCGTCACCGGAAAGCGCGCATCATGCCCGATGCACTCGATGCTGCGAACGTCGTAATCGTCGGAAAGCTCCGCAAAAATCGTGCGATAGACCGATGCCGGAAAGCCGTTCGCGTGTGAGAAATGGATGATGTCTTTCAAGCGGGATTCGTCTCCGTTCTTGTTCTGGTTTCAACGCCCCATCCAGTAGCGCGCGTGCGTCTGCCGGTAGCGCTCGAGCACGATCTGCCCGCCGATGTCGATGCGCGCCGCGCCGTCGTCGTCGCTGCGCGAAAGCGCGATCTCGCGCAACCCGTAGCGCGCGAACACGGTCGGGTGCGGATGGTGAAAGCGGTTGCGATAGCCTACCTGAAATATCGCCGCCAACGGCCCGACAGAATCGAGGAAAGGCTCGGTCGACGACGTCCGGCTGCCGTGATGCGGCGCGATCAGCACGTCGGCATGCAAGGCGGCGCGGTCGCGAGCGATCAGCGCGCGTTCGACGTCCGCTTCGATATCGGCCGCGAACAGCGCCGCGCGCCCCGCCGCGCTCGTCACCTTCAGCACGCACGACTGATGATTCGGCTTTCCCGAGAGCCGCCCCGGCTCGGGCCACAGCACGCGGAATTCCACACCGTCCCACGTCCAGCGCTGTCCCGCCGTACAGCGCAGCGTTTGCGCGCCGCGTGCGCGCGCGTTCGGCCACAACGCGTCCGTCGCGGGCAGCGACGCCAGCAACTGGCGCACTTCGATCGATTGCAATACGGCGGGCGCGCCGCCTGCGTGATCCGAATCGGAATGGCTGATGACGAGCGTATCGAGCATGCGAACGCCCGCGGCCTGGAGATACGGCGCGACGATGCGCTCGCCCGCGTGCGTCGATTCGGGACCGGGCCCGGCGTCGAAGAGCAACGCATGCCGCGCCGTCTCGACGACGAGTGCCGAGCCCTGCCCGACATCGAGCGCGGTGACGCGAAACGCGCCTTCGGGCGCGGGATGCGTCGCGGGAGCGAGAAGCGGCAGCCAGGTGAGCGGCGCGGCGAAGCGCAGCGGCCAGCCTCGTGGCGCGAGCGCCCACGCGACACCGATGCACGATGCCGCGAGCGCAAACGCATCAGGCTTCGGGAGAAACCAGAGGGGCGATGGCACGGCGTCGGCGAGGCGCGCGAGTAAGTCGCAAAGCACCGAGAGAGCGGCGTGCGCGGCGTGGAGCATCGGCGCATCGAGCGGCGCGGGAAGCATCAGGCCCGCGAGCGTCGCGGGTGTCACGAGCACGCTGATCCACGGTATCGCGAACGCGTTCGCGAGCGGACCGAGCAACGGAATCTGTGAGAACCAATACACGGTGAGCGGCGCGAGCGCGATGGTTATCGCGTACTGCACGCGCGCGCTCGACGTGGCGTGACGCCGTGCACGGCCGCCGAACCGCGTGATGAGAGGAAGCAGTCTCGGCCCGGTCGCGTGCGCCGGCCGCTGTCCGACTTCACTCGGATCGACGCGATCCCACTGTTCGATTTCGTCGTGCTCTTGAGCCTGCGCGCGTGACTCGACTCGCCCCGCCGCCGCGATCGCGTGCAATATCGCCGCCACCGCGCAGAACGACAGCCAGAATCCCGGCGATGTCACCGCCCACGGATCGGCGACCAGCACGAGCACGAGCGCCCACAAGAGCACGAGCGACGACGCGGGCCGCCTTCCGCACAGAAACGCGATGGCGACGATCAGCAGCATCCAAACCGTGCGTTGCGCCGGCACGTTGAATCCGGCGAGCGCGGCGTAGCAGGCGGCGAACACGGCCGCACCGGCCGCCGCCACTTTCGGCGCGGCCACGATCAATGGCGCGGGCACGCCGCGCAACCTGAGCCGCTTCCACACGAAGCCGAAGATCAACGCCGCCAGTCCCGCGACGAAGCCGATGTGCAACCCCGATATCGCGACGAGATGACTCGTGCCGGTCGCGCGCATGAGGGCCCAGTCGGCATCGCTGACCGCCTCCTGCGCGCCCACCGCGAGCGCGACGATGATCCCGCGATGCGGCGCGTGCCCCAGCACCGATTCGATGCGATCGCGCGCGCGGGCACGCAGACGGTCGATCATCAGACGCGGGCCCGTCGCATCGGGACTCACGCGCCGCGGCGTGCGCGCAGCCGACACAGTGCCCGTCGCGCGAATGCCGCGTTCGAGCAGGCTCGCTTCGCCATCGCGCAGGCCGAAGTTCGCATCGGCATGCGCGCGCTTCAAACGCGCGCTCAGCGTCCATCGTTCGCCAGCGCGGAGTGGCGTTCGATCCGGCGACATCCACAACAATCGCACGATGCGCGGAAAGTCGCGCAGACCCGCGCCGTTCGCTTCGACTTCGAAGAGCAGGCGCGCGCCGTCCGCCCGTTGCTCGGAAAGCCCGCGCACGAAGCCCGTCAGCTCGATGTCGCGTTGCTCGTACGCGGCGGGCAACTGCTCGCGCAGCCGGACTTCAGCGCGCACCGCGGCATAGGCGAAGCCGAGCGCGCAGGCGCCGAGCGCGAAGCTCGCGATGCGCACGCGCGGCTTCATCGCGCCGAGCGTCATCGCCACGATGAACGCCGCGCAGCCCGCGAACCACACGATTGCGTCCGGCAAGCGAGCCTGCTGTTGCAATCCCCAGACGCCCAGCGCAAATCCCAGCAGAATCGCCCGCACTTCTTCCTCTTCGTTTTCGTTGCCGCAGACGCGCGCTCGCAGAGACGGACGTCGATCGAAACGATTATGAAGAGGCGGGCGCGAGCCGTGGGAGCGCTGCGTGAGCGTTAGCCGTTGTGCCTAGGGCAAGCGTGTTTTCGTCGATGCCGCGCAACTGCGCGAGCACCGTTGCGATGCGCGCGACCTGATCGGGCGTGTTGCGTTGCTTGTAGCGCCACGAAGGCGCGATATCGGGCGCATCGGTTTCGAGCACGATCGCCTCAAGCGGAAGCTCGGCCGCGAGCCGCCGGATCTGCAGCGCGCGTTCGAACGTGAGATTGCCGCCGAATCCGAGATGCATGCCGTGCGCGATGAACGCCTCGGCCTGCTGGAAACTACCGTTGAACGCGTGCGCGATGCCCCGATGAATATCGTGCACGCGCAAGCCTTTCAGCACCTTGTCCTGCGACTTGCGCACATGGCAAATCACCGGCAGGCCGAACTCGCGCGCGAGCTTCAACTGTTCGTTGTAGAAGAATTGCTGGCGCGCATCGTCGAGCGTCGGAACGAAATAGTCGAGCCCGATTTCGCCGATGCCGACGAACAACGGATCATCGAGACTCGCCTCGATCTCCTCGCGCAGCACGCGCAGATCGTCTTCATGCGCGCCCGGCGTGAAAAGCGGATGAATGCCGAGCGCGTATGCGCCGCCCGCGATGCGATGCGCGAGCGCGCGCACCGCCGCGATGTTGCCGCGATCCACGCCCGGTATCACGATGCGCGTCACGCCCGCATCGAGCGCCGCGCTCGCGACGGCATCGCGGTCGGCGTCGAACTCTCCGGCATCGAGATGACAATGCGTATCGATCCACATGACGCCTCCCGCACAGCAACGCGTTATACCGGCACCGGCGGCTCTTCGTGCAGCACGCCGTCGCGCAGGCGCATGATGCGGTCGCAGCGCGCGGCGAGATCGGGATCGTGCGTGACGATCACGAAACTCGTTTCGAGCGTCTGCGACAGCTCCAGCATCAGGTTGAAGACGGTGTCGGCCGTGCCGCCGTCGAGATTGCCTGTGGGTTCGTCGGCGAGCACGCACGCGGGACGCGTGACGAGCGCGCGCGCGATGGCCACACGCTGTCGCTCCCCGCCCGACAACTCGCCCGGCCGATGCTTCGCGCGATGACCGATGCCCACGCGTTCCAGCATCTCCTGCGCCTGGCGGCGCGCATCCTCTTCGGACATGCGGCGGATGCGCAACGGCATCGCGACGTTATCGAGCGCCGTGAATTCCGGCAGCAGATGATGGAACTGATACACGAAGCCGAGCGCACGGTTGCGCAGCTCGTTGCGCTCCTTCTCCTTCAGCTCGGTGAACGGCTTGCCGAGCAGCGAAACCTTGCCCGCGCTCGGCTCGTCCAGCCCGCCGAGCACATGCAGGAGCGTGCTTTTGCCCGAGCCCGATGCGCCGACGATCGCGAGCTTCTCGCCGCGCATCACGTCGAGCTGCGCGTTGTTGAGCACCTGCACATTGAAGCCGCCCTGCACGAACGTCTTCGAAATGGCCGATGCCTGCAGAACGAGATTGCTGGGCGGAATCAGATCACTCATAGCGCAGCGCCTCCGCCGGACGAACCTTCGCACCGCGCCAGCTCGGATAGAGCGTCGCGAGCGACGACAACAGGAACGCGATGACGCCGATCTTGGCGACGTCGCCCGGCACGAGTTCCGACGGCAGTTCGCTGATGAAATACACCGAAGACGGCAGGAACTGGACGTTGAAGAGATGCTCGATCATCGGCACGAGCCACGGAATGCTCCACGCGACGAGACAGCCGAAGGTCACGCCGAGCGCCGTGCCGATGAAGCCGATCGTCACGCCCTGCACGACGAAGATCTTCATGATCGAGCCGGGCTGCGCGCCGAGCGTGCGCAGGATGGCGATATCGGCCTGCTTGTCGGTGACGGTCATCACGAGCGAGGACACGAGATTGAACGCCGCCACCGCGATGATCAGCGTGAGGATGATGAACATCATGCGCTTTTCGATCTGCACGGCGGAGAACCACGTCTTGTTCTGCTGCGTCCAGTCGCGGATATACAAATCGCCCGACAGCGTGCGCGCGAGCTGACGCGCGACTTCGGGCGCGCGCTGCATGTCCTTCAGGCGCAAGCGCACGCCGGTCGGCGCGGGCAGACGGAAGAGCGCCTCGGCGTCGTGGATTTCGATGAGCGCGAGCGTCGAATCGTATTCATAGTGACCGGACTCGAAGACGCCGACGACGGTGAACTGCTTGAGTCGCGGCATCATCCCTGCCGGCGTGATGGTGCCTTCGGGCGCGACGAGCGTGATCTTGTCGCCGTTTATCACGCCGAGATTGGCGGCGAGATCCTTGCCCAGCACGATGCCGAACTCGCCCGGCTTGAGATCCGTCAGCTTGCCTGCGCGCATGTCCTTGCCGATATCCGACACTTCCGGCTCCAGCGACGGCTCCACGCCGCGCAGCGCGACGCCGCTCACCGCGCCCTGGCGCGTCAGCAGCGCCTGCGCTTCGACATAGGGCGCGGCGCCCATCACTTCCGGATTGCGGCGCGCTTCCTGGGCGGTCAGTTGCCAGTTGGGCATGGAGCCGGTCGGCGAGAAGATTTCGACGTGCGCGAGCACCGACAGCATCCTGTCTCGCACTTCCTTCTGGAAGCCGTTCATGACCGACAGCACGACGATCAGCGCAGCGACGCCGAGCGCGATGCCTGCCATCGACACGAGCGCGATGAAGGAGATGAAGCCGTTGCCTGTGGTGCGTTTGCTGGCGCGCGTGTAGCGCCAGCCGATCTGCCATTCGTACGGAAGTTTCAAGCGATTCCTTTCTGCTGCTGTCCAGCGTTGTTATGCCCCGGTGGCGCGGTGGTCGCTCTTTGCGCGGCATCGCCGGCATCGTCTGAATGACGCGGCGATCTTCGCGGATGCATGGCGACGGCGGCGAAGCGCGCCGGCTTGCCACGACCAAGCGTGAAATCTGCGAAAGTTTGCCATATATGGAGAAAGCGACGCACGAGCACGCGTCGATCGCGGGGCAAAACCGGCATGGCGGGCGTCATCGCCCCACCCGCTTTGCCCTACAATGCCGAGCATCATGCCCGTTCACGACCTCCATCTCCTGCTGCCGTTCGCCCTGCCGTCGGCCGCGGACGCCGCCATCGCCCTGCACGGCCTGGAGAGCGCGGCGCTCGACAAGCTGCTCGCCCGCGCGACGCTCGAGGAACGCGTCATCGGCGAGGACTTCCAGCGCACGCTGCCGCACGAACGCTGGATCGCGCGGCGCTTCAACGCCGTCACGCCCGCCGATCAACGCTACGCCGACGATGCCCCGCTCGCCCCCTTCATGCTGCTCGCCGACGGCGGCACGCCCGGCAATGCGCCCTGGGCCTGCATCGAGCCGGTTCACGTGCGCATCGCGCACGATCATCTGGTGCTGATCGATCCCGAGACGCTCGGCGTGCATACGGAAGAAGCGCGCGCACTGCTTCAGACGGCGCGGCCGGTGATCGAAGACCTCGGCGTGACGCTGCAAGCGCCGACGCCGTTGCGCTGGTATGTCTCGGGCGAGGCGCTCGGCTCGCTCGCGGGCGCATCGCCGCTGCGGGCGACGGGCCGCAACATCGAAATCTGGCTGCCCCACGAAGCCCGCACCGGCGAGCGCTCGCGCGCGTGGATGAAGCTGCAGAACGAAGTGCAGATGGCGTGGTTCGAGCACCCGCTGAATCTCGAACGCGAATCGCGCGGCCTGCCCGCGATCAACTCGATCTGGCTCCACGGACAAGGCACGATGCGGCCCGTGGCGAGACCGTTCGCACGCGTGATGTCAGACGCCGCGGCGACGCGCGGTCTCGCGCTCGCGTCGGGCGTCAAGCCGTCGACGCCGCCCGAGTCGTTTGCATCGGTGTCGAAAGACGGCTCGCAAGGCACGACGCTCGTCGAGCTGAATCCGTTCTCCGCGCCGTTCATCGAGCAGGACTGGGCGCGCTGGAACGCGTCGCTCAAGGCACTCGAAGCCGCGTGGTTCGCCCCCGCGCTGCAGGCGCTCGGCGATGGCTCGCTCGGCCGCCTGAGCCTTACGCTCTGCGGCGACACCGGCTCGGTCACGCTTTCCGTCACGCGCGCCGATCTGCGCAAGTTCTGGCGGCGCCGTCCGATCGCGGCGCTCTTCATCGAATAAGGCATACCCTGCAATGACGCGAATCGTTACGCGCGCCTCCTCTCCCGCCGACGCCGAAGCGCTGATGCGCCACGGCCTGCATCCCGTCATTGCGCGCCTCTATGCATCGCGCGGCGTGAGCTCGCCCGACGAAGTCGAAACCGAGTTCAAGCGCCTGCACGCGCCCGCCGGCCTGAAAGGCTGCGACGATGCCGCCGTCGTGCTCGCCGATGCGCTCGCCGCGGGCAAGCGCATGCTCGTCGTCGCCGATTACGACTGCGACGGCGCCACCGCCTGCGCGGTCGCCGTGCGCGGCCTGCGCATGTTCGGCGCGACCATCGACTATCTGGTGCCGAATCGCTTCGAATACGGCTACGGGCTCACGCCGGAAATCGTCGGGCTGGCGGCGCGCTCCAAAGCCGGCCTGCCGGATCTGCTGATTACCGTCGATAACGGTATCGCGAGCGTGGACGGCGTCGCCGCGGCGAATGCCCTCGGCATCGACGTGCTCGTCACCGATCACCACCTGCCCGGCGACGAACTGCCCGCCGCGCGCGCGATCGTCAATCCGAACCAGCCGGGCTGCGAGTTTCCGAGCAAGTGCATCGCGGGCGTGGGCGTGATGTTCTATGTGCTGCTCGCGTTGCGCGCGGAGTTGCGCAAGCGCGGCGCTTACACGGACGCGCCCGAGCCGCGTCTCGACGGCCTGCTCGATCTCGTCGCGCTCGGCACCGTCGCCGATGTCGTCAAGCTCGACTGCAACAACCGGATTCTCGTCGCACAAGGCTTGAAGCGGATTCGCTCGGGCCGCATGCAGCCGGGCGTCGCGGCGCTCTTCCGCGCCGCCGGCCGCGATGCGCGCGCGGCGTCGGGCTTCGATCTCGGCTTCGCGCTCGGCCCGCGCCTGAACGCGGCGGGACGGCTGTCCGACATGTCGCTCGGCATCGAATGCCTGACGACCGACGACATCGGCCGCGCGTGGGAACTCGCGCAGCAACTCGATTCGATGAACCGCGAGCGTCGCGAAATCGAAGCGGGCATGCAGCAGCAGGCGCTCGCCGAGCTGCAGACGATCGATCCCGGCGAGCGCGCGACGCTCACGCTCTACGATGCGAGCTGGCACCAGGGCGTGATCGGCATCGTCGCGGGACGGCTCAAGGAGCGGTTCCATCGGCCGTCCTTCACGTTCGCGCACGCCGACGACAGCGGCACGCTCTGCAAGGGCTCCGGCCGTTCGATTCCCGGCTTTCATCTGCGCGATGCCGTCGATCTCATCAGCAAGCGCGAGCCCGGCCTCATCCACAAGTTCGGCGGCCACGCGATGGCCGCGGGCCTGACGATTTCCACCGCCGACATTCCGCGCTTCACCGAAGCGTTCGAAGCAGTCGGACGCGAATGGCTGACGCCCGAAGCGCTTTCGCGCACGCTCGAAACCGATGGCGAGCTGGAAGACGCGTATTTCACGCCGCAGTTCGTCGACCTGCTCGACGCCGCCGTCTGGGGACAAGGCTTTCCCGCGCCCACGTTTTCTGGCGAGTTCGAAGTCGCGTCGCAGGCACTCGTGAAAGAGAAGCATTTGAAGCTGTCGCTGTTGCGCGGGCGTCAGCGCTTCAACGCGATCTGGTTCAACCACGTCGATCCGCTGCCGCCGCGTGCGACTGTCGCGTACCGGCTCGTCAGCGATTCGTGGAACGGCGTCGCGCGCGTACAGCTGATCGTCGAGCACGCGGGCTGAGAAGGCGCGCCGGGCGCCCGGAAAGCCGGGGAAACCCTGTCGATCGGCTATAATTTCATCTTTTTACGAAGCCGAAGATCGACAATGGAAGCGGAACGTCTCAACGCGATCGAAAGCCTTCTGGCCGACCTGCGCCGCCGCGCGGCCGAGCTACGGGGGTATCTTTGACTACGACGCCAAGTCCGCGCGTCTAGCCGAAGTCAACAAGGAACTCGAAGACCCGAACGTCTGGAACGACTCGAAGAACGCCCAGGCGCTCGGTCGTGAAAAGAAGCTGCTCGACGGCGTGGTCTCGACCATCACCGCGCTCGACAACGACCTGCGCGACGCCAGCGATCTCTTCGACATGGCGCGCGACGAACAGGACGAAGACACGCTCGTCGCGTGCGAATCCGACGCCGATGCGCTGCGCGTTCGCGTCGAGGACATGGAATTCCGCCGGATGTTCTCGAACCCGGCCGATCCGAACAACTGCTTCATCGACATTCAGGCGGGCGCGGGCGGCACCGAAGCGTGCGACTGGGCGTCCATGCTGCTGCGCCAGTACCTGCGTTACTGCGAGCGCAAGGGCTTCAAGACCGAAGTTCTAGAAGAATCCGAAGGCGATGTCGCCGGCATCAAGAGCGCGACGATCAAGGTCGAAGGTGAATACGCGTACGGCTATCTGCGCACCGAAACGGGCATTCACCGCCTCGTGCGCAAGTCGCCGTTCGATTCGTCGGGCGGCCGGCATACGTCGTTTTCGTCGGTGTTCGTGTATCCGGAGATCGACGATTCGATCGAGATCGAAATCAATCCCGCCGACATCCGCACGGACACGTATCGCGCATCGGGCGCGGGCGGCCAGCACATCAACAAGACCGATTCCGCGGTTCGTCTGACGCACGCGCCCACGGGCATCGTCGTGCAGTGCCAGAACGACCGCTCGCAGCACCGCAACCGCGCGGAAGCCATGCAGATGCTGAAGGCGCGTCTCTACGAGTTCGAGATGCGCAAGCGCCAGGCCGAACAGGACAAGCTCGAATCCAGCAAGACCGACGTGGGCTGGGGCCATCAGATCCGCTCCTACGTGCTCGACCAGAGCCGCGTGAAGGACCTGCGCACCAACGTGGAAATGAGCAACACGCGCGCCGTGCTCGACGGCGACCTCGACGACTTCATCGGCGCGAGCCTGAAACAAGGCGTTTAAGTCTTTCGGCGCGGATATCCATCGGCGATATCCGCGCTTCGCTTCGTTTCGCCGCGCATCCGCGCATTAAAAGCCAAGAATCATCATGACCGAACCGACTCAACCGGGCGCCGCTCCCGAACTGGAAGAGAACCAGATCATCGCCGAGCGACGCGAAAAGCTGCGCGCGCTGCGCGAGCAAGGCGTCGCCTATCCGAACGATTTCCGCCCGACGCATCAGGCCGCGGCACTTCAGAGCGAATACGCCGAAACGGACAAGGACGCGCTCGAAGCGAATCCTCTGCCCGTCGCGATCGCCGGCCGGATGATGCTCAAGCGCGTAATGGGCAAGGCCAGCTTCGCGACGGTTCAGGACGGCAGCGGCCAGATCCAGTTTTTCGTGACGCCCGCCGATGTCGGCGTCGAAACGTACGACGCCTTCAAGAAGTGGGATCTGGGCGACATCATCGCCGCGAAAGGCGTGCTGTTCCGCACGAACAAGGGCGAGTTGTCGGTGCGCTGCACGGAATTGCGTCTTTTGTCGAAGGCGCTGCGTCCGCTGCCGGACAAGTTTCACGGCCTGGCCGATCAGGAAATGCGCTATCGCCAGCGCTATGTCGATCTGATCGTCACGCCGGAGTCACGCAAGACGTTCATGGCGCGCACGAAGGCCGTCACGTCGATCCGCAATTTCATGTCGCAGGCGAACTTCATGGAAGTCGAAACGCCGATGCTGCACCCGATTCCGGGCGGCGCGGCGGCGAAGCCTTTCGTCACGCATCACAACGCGCTCGACATGCAGATGTTCCTGCGCATCGCGCCCGAGCTGTATCTGAAGCGGCTGATCGTCGGCGGCTTCGAGCGCGTGTTCGAGATCAACCGTAATTTCCGGAACGAAGGCGTGTCGCCGCGTCACAATCCGGAATTCACGATGATGGAGTTCTACGCCGCGTACACCGATTACCGCTGGCTAATGGACTTCACCGAGCAACTGATCCGCCAGGCCGCCATCGATGCACTCGGCACAGCGACCATCACGTATCAAGGCCGCGAGCTCGATCTGAGCAAGCCGTTCCATCGCCTGACGATCAATCAGGCGATTCAGAAATTCGCACCGCAGTACACCGACGGGCAGCTCTCCGACGCCGCGTTCCTGCGCACGGAACTGAAGAAGTTCGGCGTTGATACGACGCAGCCGGCTTTCCTGAACGCGGGTCTCGGTTCGCTGCAACTCGCGCTGTTCGAAGAGACGGCGGAATCGCAATTGTGGGAACCGACATATATCGTCGATTACCCGATCGAAGTGTCGCCGCTCGCGCGCGCGTCGGATTCCGTGCCGGGCATCACCGAGCGCTTCGAATTGTTCATCACGGGGCGCGAAATCGCCAATGGCTTCTCGGAGCTGAACGATCCGGAAGATCAGGCCGCACGCTTTCAGAAGCAGGTCGATCAGAAAGACGCCGGCGACGAGGAAGCGATGTACTTCGACGCAGACTACATTCGCGCGCTCGAGCACGGCATGCCGCCGACGGGCGGCTGCGGCATCGGCGTGGATCGTCTGGTCATGTTGCTGACCGATAGCCCGAGCATCCGCGATGTGATTCTGTTCCCGCATCTGCGTCGCGAAGACTGAGTTTCTGGCTCGATCGAAAAGCGAAAAAAGCGCGCCCCCGCGGCGCGCTTTTTTTTCGGCCCGCAGATTTTGTTGTAACCGCTGGTAAAAGTTTCAAGTCCGGACTGGCGGCGGGGGCCCATGGGTGCGCGCTGCAATGGTTGGCACCGGTCGTGCTTTTATCAAAGCACGATGCGCCCGCAATTTGTTACAAGCGGAAAAGCGAAAAATCCCGGGCTCGCCCAGAATTGTGTTGCGGACATGTTGTAACAGCGGACATTGGTAGCAGCATTTCGCCTCGAAACGGAGGTTCAACAATGGATAACGGAACCAACAAACTCAGCACGTCGCCCTCTTCCGGCGGCGCTCAGCCGCCGCAGCGACGCCTGCATCCGCTCGTCGCGACGGCAGCGGGCGCTGTGATCGTCGCGAGCCTTGCGGCCACTGCCGCGATGACGGGACTGTTCCCGAAGGCATCGAGCAATTCGGCACAGAATCCGCAGACGCAGACGGCGGCGGTTGCGCAGCAGCCGGTGGTCGAATCCGCGGCGCCCAGTGCGGCGCAGCAGCGCACCGCCGCGCAACAACAGGCGGCTCAGCAACAAGCGGCTCAACAACGAGCGGTTGAACAACAAGCAGCCCAGCAGCAGGCGCAACAGGTGCCCGCACAGCCGCAGCCCGTGCAGCCATCGTACGCGCAGCAGCCGCAGCAGCACCCCGCGTATTGCTCCACCTGCGGAACCGTCGAGGCGATCTCCGCCGTCAAGCAGGAAGGCCACGGAACGGGGATCGGCGCGGTCGGTGGCGCGGTGGCGGGCGGTGTTGTCGGCAATCAGTTCGGGCGCGGCGGCGGCCGCACCGCGATGACGCTGCTCGGCGCGCTCGGCGGCGGCCTGGCGGGTAACTCGGTCGAAAAGCATCTGCGCAGCGAAACCGATTATTCGGTGCGCGTCCGGATGGAAAACGGCAAGACACGCACGTTCACGTACAAGAACCCGCCGCCGTTCGCGCAGGGTCAGCGCGTGCACATTCAGAACGGGACGCTGGTCGCGGGTTGATCGACGCGCATGGAGAAACAAAAAAGGCGGCAATCCGGGAGGGTTGCCGCCTTTTCTTTGCTTGAACGGATTCCGCTCTAATGCTCCCGCTGCGAACTGCGCGCCGGATTCGGCCTGCCGCGCACCGCGAGATATCCCCACCAGATGTAGCCCGAAAAGCCGTACAGCACGAACAGGCAGAACAGCATGACCGGCGGATCGGACGATACGAGGACGAACGCCACCACGATCAGCAGCACGCCCGCGAACGGCACACGATAGCGCACGTCGAGCGCCTTGCCGCTGTAAAACGGCGCGTTCGACACCATCGTCACGCCCGCATAAACGGTCAGCGCGAACGCAACCCACGGCAGCCACACGAGCTTGAGCGGCACGCGGTTATCCGTCGCGAGCCACACGAATCCGGCGATGAGCGCCGCCGCGGCCGGCGACGGCAACCCCTGGAAGTAGCGCTTGTCGACCACGCCGACGTTCGTATTGAAGCGCGCGAGCCGCAACGCCGCACCCGAGCAATACACGAACGCCGCGAGCCAGCCCCAGCGCCCGAGGTCCTTCAATACCCACTCGTACATCACGAGCGCCGGCGCGACGCCGAACGACACCATGTCCGACAGACTGTCGAACTGCTCGCCGAACGCGCTCTGCGTGTGCGTCATGCGCGCGACGCGCCCGTCCATGCCGTCGAGCACCATCGCGACGAAAATGGCGATGGCCGCAATCTCGAAACGGACGTTCATCGCCTGGACCACGGCGAAGAAGCCACAGAACAAGGCCGCCGTGGTGAACGCATTGGGCAGCAAATAAATGCCGCGCTTGCGCAGAAACTGCTGCCGCTTCGCGCGACGCGTCTCCACGGCGCCGACGTCCTGAGCCGCCTTGTTGCGGCGGAACGCGCGCGGAGGCGTCGCGGGCGCGCGGTTACGGCGCGGTTTGAATGCCGCCATCGCGTCCTCCGCGTTATTGCGCGAACTCGGCGAGGATCGTCGACGAAGCCGAAACTTTCTCGCCGATCGACACACGCGGGCGGCTGCCCACCGGCAGATAGACGTCGACGCGCGACCCGAAGCGGATGAAGCCGTAGCGCTGTCCGCGCGTGAGCGGCTCACCGACGTGCACGTAGCACAGAATGCGTCGCGCGATGAGGCCCGCGATCTGCACCGACGTCACGGTATGCCCGCTCGCCGTCTGCAGCACGACCGCATTGCGCTCGTTTTCGGTGGACGCCTTGTCGACGGCCGCATTCAGATACGCGCCCGGAAAGTACTGAACCTTTGTGATGGCGCCGTCCACCGGCGAGCGCTGCGAGTGCACGTTGAACACGTTCATGAACACGCTGATCTTGAGCGCCTCGCGTCCCACGTACGGATCGTGCGCGGTTTCGACCGCGACGATGCGCCCATCGGCCGGACACAGCACCGCGTTGGGCTGGGTCGGAATCGGGCGGGCCGGATCGCGGAAGAACTGGACGACGAAAATCACGATCAGCCAGAAGAACCAGGCGAAGCCGAAGCCGCCCGTCGCTTGCACGAGGATGGCGACGACAGCCGCGATGGCAATGAACGGCCAGCCTTCGCGGGCAATGATCGGATGAGGATAGTTCATGAACGGGTTCTGTGTTTTAGGAGGGTAGCCCCCCTTCTTCGCAGAAGGAGAGCCCCCTAAGAACCGTACGTGCGAGTTTCCCCGCATACGGCTCCAATCTACGTACAAAGCCCAGCTTTATGACCGGGCCGGCTTAGTTAGCGCAATTTTACCTACATGCACTTGTCGGTGGCAGTCGGGATGCAATAGCACTCGATTGAAGAGGGCGTCGGAACCACCATGCATCCGGTACTCCAGATGATGATCGTGCCAACCGGTCTCTCGTGTCAGAGCACAGCCGCAGTGCGCACACAGCCCGCCTTGCAATAGGTATAGCGAAACCCATTGCTTGCGATGTCGCATTGATGCTTCCATGCGCGCTTGTCGCAGTTGTTCGCCATACTGCTCCCAATCAGGATCAAAAGGATTGAAGTCGCCTTTGATCTTGCGATGCCGCCTGATCGATGTACCGCGAAGCTGGTACAACTCTGTCAAGCCGTTACTGCCATCGTCTCGAACTACAGGAACAGCAAAAATCCAGTGTCGGGCGCCATCTGAATGAAAGTATTTCTTCCTCACCCATTCAGCACCCTTGTTTGGATGTCGCCGTTTTGACCACCACCAAAGTCTCCGGAAGATCAGAGACTCCATGCGGCTATACGCCTGCTTGGCTACGACGGGGCTGTGATACTGCGCCCAACCCCGTAGCATCTGGTTCAGCAATCGGATCAAATCCTCGTGCGTTACCGTCTTGTTGCCACTGATCGTTTCCGACACCTTTCGATAGAACGTCTGCACGTTCTTCTTGCTCGGCTTGATGAGCAGCTTTTCCGAATACTTCCGGAAATTCCACCCAAGGAAATCGAAGCCTTCGTCAATGTGGGTGATCCGCGTTTTTGTCTCGGACAGTTGCAAGCCCCGAACAGCAAGGAATGCTTCCACCCAAGGCCTGACCTCGTTTTCCAGAATCTCTTTCGAGTCGCCGGTGATCACAAAGTCATCCGCGTATCGCACCACATTCACTTTCAGCTTCTTGGCTTTCGCGATTCCCAACGTCGCACCGAGGTGCGCGATCAGTTCACGCTCCAGCCCGTTCAGCGTCACGTTTGCCAGCGTCGGGGAGATGATGCCTCCCTGCGGCGTACCGGCCTCAGTCGCCTGTAGCTGCCCCTTGTGAATCAGGCCAGCCTTCAACCACTTCCGGAGGATCTCCTTGTCCATCGGGACATGGCTTTCCAACCAGTCGTGGTTGATCCAGTCAAAGCAGCCTTTGATATCCGCTTCCAGCACCCATCGGGCCGAGCCCTTCTGGGACATTGCGACGAATATCTGCGACATGGCATCGGCTGTCGAGCGATTGAGTCTGAATCCATAAGAGTTCGGATCACTCGTCGATTCCGACACCGGCTCCAAGGCCAGCAGATACAGGGCTTGCATCGCCCTGTCCCGCATGGTCGGAATGCCCAGAGGGCGCTCGTTTCCATTGGCCTTGGGGATAAAGACTCTCCGTAATGGCAAAGGCTTATATCCACGCCGCTTCAACCTGCCGATGGCTTCCCACCGGCTCTCAGGCGAATCCCACAGTTCGCGATCGACTCCGGCCGTTCGCGCACCTTGGTTCTGCGTAACACGTCGTACCGCGTACAGCTTTGCGGACAACGTGCGGGTAAGCATCCGTTGCAAGGCTTTCACCCTGCGCCAGTCGCCTTCCCGCGTCGCCTTCGCAATTCGTATCTGCATCCCTCTCACGTTCCGTCCGACGCGACGCCAATCTACGGCGTGCCAGTTGTCAGGCACGTGGGAAAGCGCAGATCCATCCTTTCGGACAGATACTCTCATGCTGCTCTCCTACCTTGGGTTGATCATTCCCGCAGCAGAAGGCGCATCTTCCCCAGCGGGGTAGACACACCCCGCTGGGAAACAACAGTTGAACAAATATGGACGCATGCGCCCATATGTCATCCTGGTACTACGCACGAACGCGAGCGCTCGTGTCTCACCAAGTCACAAGGTCTGTCAGCCATCTTGCGACGGTAGACCAGACGGAAGTCTGCCCGCTTTCGCGTGGGATGATGTCTCAATCCCTATCCGGACCATTACAGCCCGTCATTCGCTTTCTCCGTCATCCTCTACCCGCATCGTCAACAGCGTTCCTTGCGGGCCGCCTGCCAGCCCAACTGCACTGGCAACGATACGGGCTTACCGTGTTCCCGGCCTGCCACATGACTGACGTAGGTTCTGCCTTTCCCCCGGCGGTCCTCAGACGACGTAACCCGAATTTCAAGCGAGTTATCCGACCGCACACCGTTTTGGTTAATGCCTATCAGCAGCTTTGGCATCGTCCTACTTACGAGGTTTATCAGCAGTTCACTTCCGTTAACCGTATCAGCCAGCCTAGCGCCTCAACCCCCTTGCTGCTAGGAGTCTCCGAATACCTGTTTCACAACAGGCAGTCACCCAAACTTCGGGGGCTACATTGTCAGAGAAGCTTCACACCCCACCGTTGCCAGTGACGCATGTCCTCTTAGGCTACTGCTGGTCGTACAGCAGGTTCTCTACCTCATAGGGACTAATCCCGTGAGGTTGAACAATGACAAACCGAGCTTGCGCTCGACCTTCCCTGAAATCACATACGCCAATCCGCTTTGTTAGTGGAGTTGAAGCCGCTAACTGGGCGGAACCTGACGGTAATCAGGTCAATGCAATTACGCGCAAGGGTCCGAAGACTCCTGCGCATCTACAGCTACGATTCCAAGCCAAACGGCGCTCGGTTTCGTTTGCTACACAAGGGGTGGCCCAAGGTGCCACCAATGGGACGGCTTGCGCCGTCCAGTCGATGCGACTCACGTCGCACTAAAAACCGTAGGATAGCAAAAGCCGCCCGGCGCACAGGGCTGCCGGACGGCTTTCGATTCAGCAAAAATCGTGACGCTTAGTTCTTCGACTGGTCGACGAGCTTGTTCTTCGCGATCCACGGCATCATCGCGCGCAGCTTCTCGCCGACTTGCTCGATCTGATGCTCGGACGTCAGGCGGCGGCGCGATTGCAGCGTCGGCGCACCGGCACGGTTCTCGATGATGAAGCTCTTCGCGTATTCGCCGGTCTGGATGTCCTTCAGCACGGCCTTCATCGCCTTCTTCGTCTCTTCCGTGACGATGCGCGGACCCGTCACGTATTCGCCGTATTCGGCGTTGTTCGAGATCGAGTAGTTCATGTTGGCGATGCCGCCTTCATAGATCAGGTCGACGATCAGCTTCAGTTCGTGCAGGCACTCGAAATACGCCATTTCCGGTGCGTAGCCCGCTTCCACCAGCGTTTCGAAGCCGGCCTTGATCAGGTCGACGGTGCCGCCGCACAGAACCGCTTGCTCGCCGAACAGGTCGGTTTCGGTTTCTTCACGGAAGTTCGTCTCGATGATGCCCGCACGGCCGCCGCCGTTGGCCGCCGCGTACGACAGCGCCACGTCACGCGCCGCGCCCGACTTGTCTTGCGCCACCGCGATCAGGTGCGGCACGCCGCCACCCTGGCTGTACGTGTTGCGAACGGTGTGACCCGGCGCCTTCGGCGCGATCATGATGACGTCCAGATCCGCGCGCGGAATCACCTGACCGTAGTGCACGTTGAAGCCGTGGGCGAACGCGAGCGCCGCGCCCTGCTTGGCATTGTCGTGCACTTCCTTCTTGTAGACCTCGGCGATCTGCTCGTCGGGCAGAAGCATCATGACGACATCGGCGCCCTTCACGGCTTCGGCCACTTCCTTCACCTTGAGGCCCGCGTTCTCGGCCTTGCTCCACGATGCGCCGCCCTTACGCAGACCCACCGTCACGTTCACGCCGCTGTCCTTCAGGTTCAGCGCGTGTGCATGGCCTTGCGAGCCATAACCGATGATGGTGACTTGCTTGCCCTTGATGAGGGAGAGGTCGGCGTCCTTGTCGTAGAAAACTTTCATGGTGGTTCCTTGAGTCCTGATGCGTTGAATGGTTGCGCTACGTGTGCTGCAAATGAATGGATGAGGCGCCGTTACACCTTGAGAATCCGCTCGCCCCGGCCGATGCCGGAGCTGCCCGTGCGAACCGTTTCGAGGATCGCAGTGGCGTCGAGCGCCTGAATGAACGCGTCGAGCTTGTCGGACGCGCCGGTCAGTTCCATCGTGTAGGTCTTCTCGGTCACGTCGATGATGCGGCCGCGGAAGATATCCGCCATGCGCTTCATCTCTTCACGTTCCTTTCCGACCGCCCTTACCTTGATGAGCATCAGCTCGCGCTCGATGTGGGCGCCCTCTGTCAGGTCGACCACTTTCACCACCTCGATCAGGCGGTTCAGGTGCTTCGTGATCTGTTCGATCACGTCGTCCGAGCCAATGGAAACGATGGTCAGCCGCGACAGCGAACTGTCTTCGGTCGGCGCCACCGTCAGCGTTTCGATGTTATAGCCGCGCGCCGAAAAGAGCCCGACGACACGCGATAACGCGCCCGGCTCGTTTTCCAGCAAAACGGAGATGATGTGTTTCATGGTCGTGATTCCCGAATGTGTCCAGAAGTGGCGTGTGTTCGAAAAACCCGCGCGCAACGCATGTCCTTTGTGAAGACAGGCGCGCGCGAGCCTCGCGAGACAAAGCCGCGTTATAGATCCTCAGAGCCGAGCAGCATTTCCGTGATGCCTTTGCCTGCCTGCACCATCGGGAATACGTTTTCGGTCGGATCGGTCTGGAAGTCGAGAAATACGGTGCGATCCTTCAAACGCAGCGCTTCTTTCAGCGCCGGTTCGACGTCCGCGGTTTTTTCGACACGAATGCCGACATGGCCATACGCTTCAGCCAGCTTCACGAAGTCGGGCAGCGCGTCCATGTACGAACTGGAATAGCGCTTCTTGTACTCGATCTGCTGCCACTGGCGCACCATGCCGAGATAGCGGTTGTTCAGCGAGATGATCTTGACGGGCGTGTTGTACTGCTTGCACGTCGAGAGCTCCTGAATGCACATCTGGATGGAGCCTTCGCCGGTGATGCAGACGACTTCGTCGTCCGGAAAGGCCATCTTCACGCCCATCGCCGCCGGCAGGCCGAAGCCCATCGTGCCGAGGCCGCCCGAGTTGATCCAGCGGCGCGGCTTGTTGAACGGATAGAACTGCGCCGCCCACATCTGATGCTGGCCGACGTCCGAGCACACGAACGCGTTGCCGTCGGTGAGCTCCCAGAGCTTCTCGACGACGTACTGCGGCTTGATAATCTCGCTCTTGCGGTCGTAGGACAGACAGTCCTTCGCGCGCCAGCCTTCGATCTCGTCCCACCATTGCTTGAGCGCCTGCGCGTCCGGGCCGTGCTCGGCGTGCTGAAGCTGCTCGATCAGCTCCTTCAGCACTTCCTTCACGTCGCCGACGATCGGAATATCGACCTTCACGCGCTTGGAAATGGACGACGGATCGATATCGATATGGATGATCTTGCGCGGCGACGACGCGAAGTGCTTCGGATCGCCGATCACGCGGTCGTCGAAGCGCGCGCCGATCGCGATCAGCACGTCGCAGTTCTGCATCGCCATGTTGGCTTCGTACGTGCCGTGCATGCCGAGCATGCCAAGGAATTTCTTGTCGGACGCGCGATAGCCGCCGAGGCCCATCAGCGTATTGGTGACCGGATAGCCGAGCAGATCGGCGAACTGGTTCAGCTCGCGCGAGGCATCCGCGAGAATGATGCCGCCGCCCGTATAGATGTACGGACGCTTCGCCGACAAAAGCAGTTGCACCGCCTTGCGGATCTGGCCCGAATGACCCTTCGTGACCGGGTTGTACGAACGCAGCGACACACTCTTGATCGGCTCGTACTTGCACGGCGCCTTCGACACGTCCTTCGGAATGTCGATCAGCACCGGGCCCGGACGGCCGGTACGCGCGATGTAGAACGCCTTCTTGACCGTCGCGGCGAGGTCGCGCACGTCCTTCACGAGGAAGTTGTGCTTCACGCACGGGCGCGTGATGCCGACGGTATCGCACTCCTGGAATGCGTCGAGGCCGATGGCCGCGGTGGGCACCTGGCCGCTGATGACGACGAGCGGAATCGAATCCATGTAGGCCGTGGCGATGCCGGTGACGGCATTGGTGACGCCCGGGCCCGATGTCACGAGGCACACGCCCACATTGCCCGTCGAGCGCGCGTAGGCGTCGGCGGCATGCACGGCGGCCTGTTCGTGACGCACGAGGATGTGCTGAATCTGGTCCTGCTTGTACAGCTCGTCGTAGATGTAGAGTACCGAGCCGCCGGGATAGCCCCAGATGAATTCGACGTTCTCGTCAGCGAGCGCGCGCATGAGCACGGTGCCGCCGATGGAGTCAGCTTCGTGAGGGGGTGTGGTATCCGACGTGGAGAATTCCGCGCTAGGCATGTTCATTCATCACCTTTCGAATTTTCGGCAAAAAATTGATCGGGTGCTCTCTGCCGGGCTTGTGGCTCGGGTTCAAGCGGCGCGTCTAGGTTTGACAGGCGAACTTCATGGGCTCGCCTCAAAGCAGACATTTCACTGATGATGCGAGTCAGAAAATGTAACAGCGCGGCGCGCGGCGGGTCAAGCAAAAAGTTACCGAATTCGCCGATCGCACCGACGGCGCGCCCCCAAGGGTGAAAGCGGCTTGCAAGCACAACCTGTCGAATGAACGGTCAATCGGTCGTGCGAAGGTCGGAAGTGGCAACAAAACCTCTCAATCGCTCCGGATGCGGCGAAACTTTGCTAGGATTCGCAGGTTTTCCCAGAACTCCACGATCCCTTTCGACGCAAGTTCGTTGCGCCGGGTCCCCAACGGATGGCATCAGACAAGGAACTCGCCGACTTCCTGGCGAGCGTCGAAAGACGCGCGTTCAAGCAGACCGTGTACACCGTTCGCGACGACGACGCGGCGCTCGACATCGTGCAAGACGCGATGATCAAGCTGGCGGAGAAGTACGGCGACCGCCCATCGAGCGAGCTTCCGCTTTTATTCCAGCGTATCCTTCAGAACGCGACGCACGATTATTTCCGTCGCCAGAAGGTGCGCAACACCTGGGTCAGCCTCTTCTCGTCCTTCGGCAACGCCGACGACGACGAATTCGACCCACTCGAAACCTTCGAATCCGAGGACAGCGCGGTCGGCAGCGAAAGCAGCGAGAGCCGTCTGGAGCGCGAGCAGGTATTGAATCTGATCGACGCCGAAATCCAGAAACTGCCGGCGCGTCAACGGGAAGCGTTTCTCATGCGTTACTGGGAAGACATGGATGTCGCTGAGACGGCCGCCGCGATGGGGTGCTCCGAGGGCAGCGTGAAGACACATTGCTCACGCGCTACGCACGCTCTCGCACAAGCCCTGAAAGCCAAAGGGATCACGCTATGAGTTCCGCTCTTGAAACGAAGGAAAACGAGTTCGCGCTGAAGGTCGTGCGCGCGCTGGACGAGAACACGTCGAATATTCCGGCTGCCGCCGTCGACCGGCTGCGCGAGGCGCGCCGTGCCGCGATCGCGCGCAAGAAGCCGGAGAAAGTGGCCGTGGCGATGGCCGCGCCCGCGTTCGCGCCGGCTCTAGCAGGCGCGGGCGCCACGCTCACGACGGGCGGCACCGACGACGATCATCGTCCGAAGGGACTGCTCGCGCGCCTTGGCGGGCTGGGCCTCGCCTGGCCGCTCGCGGCGCTCGTCATCGGGCTGGCGGGCATCGCGTATTGGGAAGATCAGCAGCGCAAGGCGGAACTCGCCGATATCGACGCGGCCATGATGAGCGACAGCCTGCCGATCGACGCCTATCTGGATCACGGGTTCAACGCGTATCTGACGCGCAATCATTAAGCACTGAGTACAGCGGGGGAATTTTCGGGTGAGTTACAAGCGCGGTCTCGCGATTGTCTTCGGTTGCGCGATTGCGGGCCTGGTTGCCTTCGCCGCGACCTATCCGCGCTTTTATTCCCCCGCCGCCGTCCCGCCTTCATCCGCCGCGGCGCCGAGCGGCGGCTCCGGCACGACGGCCGATTCGAACGCCTCGACGCTGTCCGCGCTGGCGTCCACCGGCCCGCTCTCCTGGAGCCGCCTCACCGAAGCGCAGCATGCGGCGCTCGCACCCTTCGCGTCGCAATGGGATTCGTTCTCCGACGAGCGCAAGCAGAAGTGGCTGAAGATCGCGTCACGATTTCATCGGATGTCGCCCGAGGCTCAGAAGCATCTGCATCAGCGCATGGAGGAATGGGTGCGCCTCACGCCCGACCAGCGCAAGGTCGCGCGCGAGAACTATCAGGTTTCCAAATCGGTGCCGCCGGACAAGCGCGAAAAGGCGTGGGACGCCTATCAGAAGCTCTCCGAAGAGCAGAAGAAGAAACTGGCCGCGAGCGAGCACGTGCGCCGGCCGACGATCGTCTCCGCGCCGCCTACGGGCAAGACCGAAGTGAAGGACATCAATCGCCTCGTCACGGCGCGCGAGCAAGGGCACGCTCCCGGACATGCGGAAGGCGGATCGGGCGCGGCAGCCGCGCCGTCGGCGCCCATCTCCGGCGTGCCGACTCAGCCCGCCATTCCGAACGCCGCGAGCATCGTCCCGGCCACACCGATTCCGGTATCGCCGCAACAGGCGCCTTCGATGTACAACGGCTCGTGAGCGCTCAGCCCGCAGTCGTCACCGTCGACCCGATGCGCGCGCCCACGCTGCGCCGCCGCCTCGCAACGATGCTCTACGAAAGCGTGATCCTCTTCGGCGTGGTGTTCCTCGCCGGCTATCTTTTCAGCACGCTCACGCAGCAACGCAACGGCCTCACGCATCACAACTGGCTGATGTCGTGGATCGGCATCGTGCTCGCGGCCTACTTCGTGTATTTCTGGACGCACGGCGGCCAGACCCTGCCGATGAAAACCTGGCGCGTCAAGGTCGTCGATGCGCAGGGCCAGCCCGTCGGACCCGCGCGCGCGTTCGCGCGCTACGTGCTCGCGTGGCTGTGGTTCCTGCCGCCGCTCGCGCTGCATCCGCTCTTCTCCCTCGCCGTACCGCAGACGCTCGCCGTCTTCGCGGCGTGGGTCGCGCTGTGGGCCGCCGCCGTGTGGCTCGATCCGGCGCGCCAGTTCCTCCATGATCGCCTCGCCGGCACGCGCATCGTCGCAGTACAACGTCCTGCCAAGTAATAAGAACTTCTCGTGACTGTCACGGCTCGGTCACAGCCGCATGGCGCAATGCGCATACCGAAACCCGATGCGCGAGCCAATGGCCTTCAACTCGTCAGTTCACCCGGCAATCGACCCGCCCTCCCCCTTCAGCTTCGACAATAGCGAGCGCACCGGTCCCTTCGCACTGCGATCCGAGTCCACCGAATCATCCGAGTCTGCTTCCGCTGGCGCGCCGGGCTTGTCCGACTCGCGCGCCACGGCGTCCGTCCATCACGACGATCTCGCTGATTCGGCCGATAAGCCGCACCGGTATCGCACGATCTGGCTCTCGGACATCCATCTCGGTTCCGGCGGCTGCCAGGCGCACTATCTCCTCGATTTCCTTCGGCACCACGAATCGGAATATCTGTACCTTGTCGGCGACATCATCGACGGATGGCAATTGCGCAAAGGCTGGTTCTGGCCGCAGGCGCACAACGACGTCGTGCAGAAGATCCTGCGCAAGGCGCGCAAGGGCACGCAGGTCGTCTACATCCCCGGCAACCACGATGAAGCCGCGCGGCAGTTCTGCGATCTCGCGTTCGGCGACATCCACGTGCGCGGCGAGGCCTTCCACACGACCCTTGCGGGCAAGCGCCTGTGGATCGTGCACGGCGATCTCTTCGACGGCGTGATCCAGCACGCAAAATGGCTCGCCTATCTCGGCGACACCGCCTACACGGCGATCCTGCTGCTCAACCGCTGGTTCAATCGCGTACGCACGAGGCTCGGCTTCAATTACTGGTCGCTGTCGCAGTACCTGAAGCATCAGGTGAAGAACGCGGTGAACTTCATTTCCCAGTTCGAACGCGTGATGACCGACGAAGCACGCCGCCGCGGCTGCGACGGCGTCGTATGCGGGCACATCCACAAGGCCGAGATCCGCGACATCGACGGCATTCTCTACTGCAACGACGGCGACTGGGTCGAGAGTCTCTCGGCGCTCGTCGAAACCTATGACGGCGAACTGAAGGTCGTCTACTGGACCGTGATGCGCTCGCCGGAAGCGCGCCTGACGCGCGCACGCGCGACCGTCTAGCCATCGCGCCACGCCATGACAGGCAACACCAACTCTGGGCCGCATCCGATGAAAATCATGATCGTTACCGACGCATGGGAGCCGCAGGTCAATGGCGTCGTGCGCACTCTCACGCAAACGACGAAGGAACTCACCGCGCTCGGTCATCGCGTGGAGTTGCTCACGCCGCTCGAATTCAGAACGATTCCTTGCCCGACCTATCCCGAGATTCGCCTGTCGCTGCTGCCGGGCCGGCGCGTCGCCGAGCGTATCGACGCATTCGCGCCGGACGCGCTGCATATCGCGACGGAAGGCCCGCTCGGGCTCGCTGCGCGCTCGTATGCGCTGCGTCACAAGCCGCCGTTCACGACCGCATATCACACGCGTTTTCCGGAGTATGTGAAAGCGCGCTTCGGCATTCCGCTCGCGATGACGTATCGCTTTCTGCACTGGTTCCATCGCGACTCGCAGGCGGTGATGGCGCCGACGCCCGTCGTCAAGAGCGACCTCGAACGCTTCGGCTTCGATAACGTCGTGCTGTGGACGCGCGGCGTCGATCTCGACATCTTTCGTCCAATGGACTCGAAGGTGCTCGACACCGCGCGGCCGATCTTTTTGTATGTCGGGCGCGTCGCGGTCGAGAAGAACGTCGAGGCGTTTCTGAAGCTCGATCTGCCCGGTTCGAAGTGGGTCGCGGGCGAAGGCCCGGCGCTCGCGGAGCTGAAGTCGCGCTACACGAACGTCAACTATCTCGGCGTGCTGTCGCAGCCGGAGCTGGCGAAAGTCTACGCGGCGGCGGACGTATTCGTCTTTCCGAGCCGCACCGATACCTTCGGCCTGGTGCTGCTCGAAGCGATGGCCTGCGGCACGCCGGTCGCGGCGTATCCGGTGACGGGCCCGATCGACGTGCTCGGCGAACACGGCCCGGGCGCGCTTCACGAGGATCTGCGCGAAGCCTGCCTGCAAGCGCTGAAGATCGAGCGCGCCGATGCGCGTGCGTGGGCCGAGCGCTTCTCGTGGCGCGCGGCGTCGGAGCAGTTCGCCTCGCATCTTCGGCAGTTCGAGCCGCGCGCCGCCAGTTCGGACCGGGCGGCCGCATGACGCGACGCGCCGTGGCGCAGGAGAAAGCCGAAGCGAACGCGCGCGCCGGGTCGTACGCGGCGGCCCGCGCGCGCGATCCGTTCGACGACGACATTGAAGAGATTGACGATACGCCGTCTCAGCCGACCGAGCCGCTCGGCCCCGACGACCTGCCCTTCAATCCGTACAAGGGCAACCGCGGCTTCACGCGCGCGTGGCACGCGATGAAGAATTCGCTCTACGGCTTTCGCGTCGCGATCCGCGAGGAAAGCGCGTTCCGGCAGGAGCTGACGCTGGCCGCGATCCTGCTGCCATGCAGCCTCTTCGTACCGGTCGCGCCGGTCGAGCGCGCGGCGCTGATCGCGTCGGTGCTGCTGGTGCTCATCGTCGAATTGCTCAACTCGAGCGTCGAGGCGGCGATCGACCGCATTTCGCTCGAACGTCACGAACTGTCGAAGCGGGCCAAGGATTTCGGCAGCGCGGCGGTGATGGTCGCGCTCGGCGTCTGCGTCATCACGTGGGGCCTGATTGTGTGGCCGCTTGCATCCGCGTGGCTCGCGCGTATCTTATAAAAGAGAGGAGCCGCGCGCAAAGCCCGCGTCCGTGCAGCCGAACGACCGGTTTATAATCGTCCGACATTCTCAAAAATAGCAACGGAAGCGGCCGCGCGAACGCTCATCCCGAGCCGACGCGGCCCGATCCCAAGGTCGGACGACATGGAAGCCAAACCACCCCGCCGCACCCGCGAACGGATACTCGAGCTGTCGCTGAAGTTGTTCAACGATATCGGCGAGCCGAACGTCACCACGACGACGATCGCCGAAGAGATGGAAATCAGTCCGGGTAACCTGTACTACCATTTCCGCAACAAAGACGACATCATCAACAGCATCTTCGCGCAGTTCGAGCAGCAGATTCAGAAGCGCCTGCGCTTTCCTGACGATCATCGCCCGACGATCGACGAGATGTGGTCGTATCTGCAATACATGGCGGATTTCCTCTGGACTTACCGCTTCCTGTATCGCGACCTGAACGACCTGCTCGCGCGCAACCGCACGCTGGAAACGCACTTTAAGCAGATCATCACGCACAAGGTGCACTTCGCGAGCCAGTTGTGCGAGGCGCTCGTCGCCGATCAGGAAATGGTCGCGACGCCCGAAGAGATCAAGGTGATCGCGACCAATATCGGCGTGATCGCCACGTACTGGCTTTCGTACCAGTACGTGATGAATCCGCGCAAGTACAACGATCAGGAAGCGATCCGCGCCGAGCTGCATCAGGCGAGCCTGCATATCATCTCGATCATGGCGCCGTATCTGCGCGGACGCTCGCGCCAGTTATTCGATGACCTCGTTTCCGGTAAGCTTCCGAAGCGCGAGTATGCGGACTTCCTGCCGCCGCGCGACGAGGTATCGAAGACCGAAACAAAGGATTCCAGATAAATGAAGGCAGTATGTGTCTATTGCGGCTCCTCGAACGGAGCCCGCCCCGTCTATGCGCAAGCGGCCAAGGCGTTCGGCCGCGCGCTCGTCGAGAACGATCTTTCGCTCGTGTATGGCGGCGGCCGCGTTGGACTGATGGGTCTCATCGCCGATGAAGTGCTCGCCGCGGGCGGCCGCGCAGTGGGCGTGATTCCCGAGCTGCTGCTCGCGAAGGAAGTCGGCCATACCGATCTTACCGAACTGCACGTCGTGCCCGATATGCACGAGCGCAAGAAGAAAATGGCCGACCTCTCCGATGCGTTCGTCGCGATGCCGGGCGGCGTCGGCACGTTCGAGGAGTTTTTCGAGGTCTACACGTGGGCGCAGCTCGGATATCACCAGAAGCCGGTCGGCCTGCTGGACGTGAACGGCTACTTCGATCCCCTTTTGGCGATGCTGCGCCATACCGTCGAAGAAGGTTTCATGCGGGCGCCGTATCTCGACATGATCCAGGTCGCCGCCGAACCCGCCGAGATGATCGGCAAACTCGCGCGCTACATTCCGCCCGCGAACGACAAGTGGTCCGAAAAGCGCAACGCCGTCTAAGGAACAGCGAATGTCCAAAGTCATCCTGATTACCGGCGCAAGCCGTGGCATCGGCCGCTCGGCCGCGGTGCTCGCGGGCGCGCGCGGCTGGTCCGTCGGCGTGAACTATGCGTCGAACGCGGCCGCCGCCGATGAAACCGTCGCAGCCGTGCAGGCGGCGGGCGGCAAGGCGATCGCCATCCACGGCGACGTGAGCGACGAAGCCGCGATCATCGCGATGTTCGATGCGACCGAAAAGGCGTTCGGCAAGATCGATGGCGTCGTGAACAACGCGGGCATCGTCGCGCCCGGATCGGCGCTCGCGGACATGGACATCGCGCGCATGAAGCGCATCTTCGACATCAACGTGCTCGGCGCGTACCTGTGCGCGCGCGAGGCGGCGCGCCGCATGTCGAGTTCGCGCGGCGGCAGGGGCGGATCGCTCGTGAACGTTTCGTCGGCAGCGGCGCGGCTGGGCGGTGCCGGTGAATACGTGGACTACGCGGGATCGAAAGGCGCGATCGATACGCTGACCATCGGGCTCGCGAAGGAATTGGGACGTGAAGGCGTGCGCGTCAACGCCATCCGTCCGGGCCTGATCGAAACGGACATTCACGCGAGCGGCGGCAAGCCCGACCGCGCCCAGGTGCTCGGTGTGACGACGCCCATCGGCCGTCCGGGCACGGCGGATGAAGTCGGCGAGTCGATCGTGTGGCTGCTTTCGGATGCGTCGTCGTATGTGACGGGGGCGCTGCTCGACGTCGCGGGCGGGCGCTGATCGAATCAAAGCCGACTCAGACTAAGCGGATGCGCGACGAAAGACTCTCGACGGAGTTCTAGAACGCGCGACGCTCAGAACCCGCCGTGCTTCGCCAGCCACGCTTCTTCCTCAACCGACATCTGCCGCCCGAGAATCCGGTTGCGATGCGGAAAGCGTCCGAATCGTTCGATCACCTCCGCGTGCTCCAGCGCCGATTCGTAAAAACTCGAAACGCCCGTCTCGTCTTTTAGTTTTCTGAAGAGTCGCAACGATTCGCGTTGGCTTTCGGGCGCTTCGTCATGCTCGAACGGCATGTAGGCGAACGCGCGGTGATACGCGCTCGGCAGGCGCAGATCGTCGCCGCGCTCGACCAGCGTCCGCGCCAGCGCAAGCGCGCGGCTGTCGCCCGCAAACGCGCGCGGCGTGTTCCGATAGCAATTGCGCGACAGTTGATCGAGCAGCACGATCAACGCGAGCGTGCCGAGCGGCGTGCGCTCCCAATCCTGCAAGCCGCCCGCCTGCGCCGCTTCCAGCAACGCGCCGAACCGCTCGGCAAGCAGCGAATCGAAAGCGCGCTTTTTCCGCCACCACAGTTTGCGATCCGCTCCGAACTCCGCAGAACCCGGCTCACCAAACCAGAGATCGAGCACCGCCTGAGCGCGCGGATCCATGCTCAAACCAGTTCGAGCACGAGACGCCGCGTGCGCGCGCTCTTCTTCTCCAGTTTCGCGATGCGCAGCGCGCCGATCTCCCCGGTATTGCGCACATGCGTGCCGCCGCACGGCTGCAAATCCACATTCTCGATGCGCAACAGGCGCACGCGGCCGAGGCCCATCGGCGGCTTCACGCTCATCGTGCGCACGAGTTCGGGGCGCGCGGCCATCTCGTCGTCGGTGATCCATTCGGTCTGCACGTCGTGCGCGCCGCCGACCAGTGCGTTCAGCTTCGCTTCCACGGCTTCGCGTTCGATTGGCTCGACCGTCGCCAGATCGAGGCGCGCGTAATCGGTCGTGATGCTGCAGCCGTCGACCGGAAACGGCAGCACCGCGCAGATCAGATGGCTCGCGGTATGCAGGCGCATATGCCGATAACGCCGCGCCCAGTCGATCTCCGCGCTCACCGTGTCGCCGACCGCGAACTTCGCCAGCGCGTCGTCCTGACCCGGCGCGGGCACATGCACGGCGTCATCCGGCGTCGCGCCTTCGAACTTCGCCTTGCGCGTATCGGCAATGGCGATGACCGTGCCGTCCGCGAGCGTCAGCGTGCCGGCGTCGCCGGCCTGGCCCCCGCCGAGCGGATAGAACACGGTCCGATCGAGGTGGATGCCCTGCTCGTCGATGGCGGTGACGGTCGCGTCGCAACGCGTCAGATAGGCATCCTCGCGAAAGAGTGCGCGTGTGCTCATGTCTCTTATTCCTTGCTGTATTCGGGGATGGGCGCCTCCAGCACGCCGCCGACCGAACATGATGCAGCAGATACGGCCCCGTCGAACCGATACAAAACGGCGCGAATCAACCGGGACGGTTGCGCATCCAGTCGGCGGTGTCGAAGAAGGACGTCAGAAGGCGCTCGCGCAAGGATTCGTCGAGGCCGATGTCCTCCATCGCCCACGCCATGCAGCGCAGCCACTGATCGCGCTCGCCCGATGCAATCGCGAACGGCAGATGCCGCGCCCGCAATCGCGGATGCCCGAAGCGGTCGATGTAGTGATCCGGCCCGCCCATCCAGCCGCACAGGAACCAGAAGGTCTTGTTGCGGGAATTGTCGAGCGTGGGCGGATGCAGCGCGCGAATGCCCGCGAATTCGGGCTCGAGATCCATCAGGTCGTAGAAACGGTCGACGAGCGCGCGCACGCGCTCCTCGCCGCCGATCAGCTCGAAAGCGGTCGGCTTTTGCCCTTCGTCTTCAGGAGTTACGTCGGTCATTGCTCAGATTCGGAAAACTAGGCGTCGCGCAGGGATTGCAGCGCGGGCCGCGCCAGCACGCGCCGCAGGCTCAGCCAGCCGCCGAGCGCGGCGCATGCGACGCCCGCGACGATGCCCGTCGGCACGAGCCACGGATTGAAATCGATATGAAACTCGAACACGCGCGCTGCGAGCACATAGCCGATGGCCTGCGCACCGATCGCCGCCATCAGGCCCGAAAGCGCGCCGACGGCCACGAACTCCGCGACCTGCACCGAGCGCACCTGTTTGTGCGATGCGCCGAGCGCGCGCAGAAGCGCCGACTCGCGCACGCGTTCGTCGCGCGTGCCGGCGAGCGCCGCGTACAGCACGAGCACACCCGCCGCGAGCGTGAAGAGGAACAGGAACTGCACGGCGCCGATCACCTGCGCGAGCGTGCGATGGATCTGCGCGAGAATCGGCGCGATATCGATGGCCGTCACGTTCGGATAACGCGCGACCAGACCGTCGATCACGCGCTGTTCTTCCGCCGGCAGATGGAAGCTCGTGATGAAGGTCGCCGGAAGATCGGCGAGCGCCTCGGGCGGCATCAGCACGAAGAAGTTGACCTTGAACGAGTTCCAGTCGACCTTGCGCACGCTCGTCACGCTCGCTTCGACGGGCAGGCCGGCGACGTCGAAACGCAGCGTGTCGCCCATCTTCACGCGGATGGTCTTCGCGATGCCCTCCTCGATCGACACCTGCGGCTTGCCGTCCTTGCCGAACCACGCGCCTTGCGTCACGCGGTTGTCGCCGGGCAACTCGGTCGTGTACGACAGATTGAATTCGCGGTCGACGAGGCGCTTCGCATCGGCCTTGTCATAGTTGTCCGGATTCACCGGCTTGCCGTTGATCGCGACGAGACGCGCGCGGACCATCGGCGAGAGCCCGGCGTCGGGCTGGCCGTGCGTGTGCAGATAGTCGAGCACGCCCTGACGCTGGTCGGGCTGAATGTCGATGAGGAACTGATTCGGCGCATCAGGCGGCGTCGCGTCGCGCCAGCCCTTGATGAGATCGTTGCGCGTCATGCCGATGAGCAACAGGCACATCAGGCCTATGCCGAGCGCGGTGATCTGCAGCGCGCTCGATCCACTGCGCCGCTCCAGCGACGCGAGCGCATAACGCCAGCCGACGCCCGCGCGGCTGCGTTCGCGGCGCACGAAGCGCGCTGCGGCCCAAAGCGCCGCCCGCGCGATCACGCCGAACACGAGTAGTCCGGCCGCGAAGCCGCCCGCGACGATGCCGCCCAGCTTCACTTCTCCCGCCGCGACGATCAGCAGCGCCGCGAACAGCAACACGCCGACGCCATACGCCGCATGCGCGACGCGCTGCGCATCGCCGAGTTCGCGGCGGATCACGTGGACCGGCGGCACTCGCGTGATCGGCAGAAGCGGCGGCAGCGCGAAACCGAGCAAAAGCACGAGGCCCATCGCGATGCCCTGCAACGCCGGCCACACGCTCGGCTGCGGCAACTCGACATCGACGAGCGAACCGAGCCAGTTCAGCAAGACGAGATGACCGCCGAAACCCAGCACGATGCCGACCGCGCTGCCGATCACGCCGATCGCGAGGAATTCGTTCAGAAAGAGCGCGCGCAGCGTGCGCTGGCTGACGCCGAGACAGCGCATTGCCGCGCAGCCGTCGAGATGCCGGCGCGCGAAACGATGCGCCGCCATCGCGATTGCGACCGCCGCGAGCAGCGCCGTCAGCAGCGAGACGAGCGTGAGAAAGTGGCTCGCGCGATCGATCGTCTGGCGCACCTGCGGCTGCCCGTCGGAGAGCGATTCCAGGCCGACGCCGCGCAGCTTGCCGCCGTCGACCTGCTCGCGCGCGAATTTCGCGAACCGCTCGACGTTGCTGTCGGAACCGGCGACGAGCAATCGGTACGTCACACGGCTGCCATACCCGATCAGTCCCGTGCCCGCGATCTCGTCGGCGCGCATCATGAGGCGCGGCGAAAAGTTGACGAACGAGAAGCCGCGATCCAGTTCGCGCGTGATGACGCCCGCGACCGTGAACGTGCGCGTGCCGACCTTGACCGCGCCGCCGACGCGGGTCTTGAGCGCATCGAGCAAGGCAGGATCGACCCAGACGGTGCCGGGCGCGGGAATGCCATGCGCAGGCGCATCGGCGGCATCCGTGCCGGGCGCGATGCGCAGCGCGCCGCGCAACGGATAACCTTGCGTCACGCCCTTGATCGCCGCGAGCCTCGAAAGCGGCTCCGCGGCCGTCGAGCTGATCATGCTCGGAAAAATCGTGGTGCCCGCCGTCTCCAGTCCGAGCGATTTCGCCTCTTTCGCGAACATCGGATCGACGGGATGATCCGCGCGCACGACGAAATCGGCGGCGATCATCTGACGGCCGTCGCGCGCGAGCCCCTGACGCATGCGATCCGCGAGGAACCCCACGCTCGAGAGCGCCGCGACTGCGAGCACCAGCGCGAGCAGGAGCATCGTGAGTTCGCCCGCGCGCCAGTCACGCGCGGTCATGCGCCATGCCTGACGCACCGTCTGCATAAAACCGAGTTTGATGGCCGGGTGAGAATGTCCAGCCTTGAGTGCAGCCTGATCGTTGCGGAATGCGGTGCTCAATCGTGCTTGCTCCGCAGCCGGTTCATGCGATCGGAACTCGGCAGCATGTGCTTCGCCATGCGCGACACGCCACCATGCACGCCGCGCGCGAGACGCGGCAGCGCCCAGCCGGCGAGCACCAGAAACGCGAGCAAGAGCACGAGAAACAGGAACGGCACGAAAAGCGCGAGCGTGATGCCCGCGAGGGCGCCGACGTCCTCGGTCGCCGATGCCGCCCAGTTCGACACGGGCTCCGGCGACAGATTGATGAGCGCGCGCGTGCCCGCCTTCGCAAAATGCGATGCCCCGGCGAGCGTGCCGCCCGCGAGCGCCGCGACGGTGAGCAGGGCCGGATCGGCGTGGCCGAGCGAGCCGGCCGCGAGCACGGCGCCCGCCGGAATGCGGATGAAGGTGTGGACCGCGTCCCACAAGGAATCGACGGCGGGAATTTTATCGGCGAGAAATTCGACGAGCGCGAGCACCGCCGCCGCGCCGATCACCCACGGCGAGCCGAGCACCGCAAGCGTATCCGGCAGATGGACAAGTCCCATGCGCTGAAACATGCCGGCGATGAAGACGGTGAGATACAGGCGCAGCCCGCTCGCCCATGACAGGCCCGCTGCGAGCGAAAGTGACTCAAGCATTGCCGCCTCCCTTGTGCTGCCTGCTGCCGGCGTTCGTCGCTGGCGGACGATTTGCCGGCTGAAAAAAGCGGCCTGACCGAAAATCTCGAAAGAAGGTGCCTACATCCACGAAGATAGTCCAAAAAAACGGAATATAGGAATCAGACGAAAACGGATGACCTCAGACCATTATATCCACCCAAATACGCGCGGTGCAGCAACGGTTCGAGCGAATGCCCTTCCCGGTGCGCCGGCGCACGTCGGGGTGGCGCCGACGCAACGGGCGAGACCTCGATGAAGCCTTAGTGCCCCGACGAAATCTTGAGCCCGACGAGCCCCGCGACGATCAGCACCGCGCTCACGATGCGCGCCGCCGACAAGGCCTCGCCCAGGAAGACGATGCCGAACACGAATGCGCCGAGCGCGCCGATGCCCGTCCATACGGCATAGGCCGTGCCGAGCGGCAACTGTTTCATGGCGATGGCGAGCAAAACGAAACTGCCGATAGCCGTGATGATCGTGAAGATGGACGGTCCGAGCCGAGTGAAGCCCTCGGAGGATTTGAGACCTGCGGCCCACGCAACTTCGAGCAGACCGGCGATGAAAAGAAGAATCCAGGACATCGGGCGACTCCCTTGAAAAATGGGGCCGTCCCCGATGAAACGAGGCGCATGCGGTCGTCCACATGGCCTTAAGAGCAGACCTGCGATTGTATCAAACTGGTGCATGCGCGGCCCGGTGCATGCAGGGCCGCGTCGCGCGGCGCGTGGCCGCGTTCATGAAAACCGTGTATTAAGTAAAAAGCGCCCACGCGGGGCGCGCCGTTCGACTAGCCGCTGCAAAAAGCCTGAACAAAGGAGCGTTCATGGATGTCGATTCCGTCCTGCTCTCCCGCTTCCAGTTCGCGTGGGTCGTCGCGTTCCACATTCTGCTTCCGGCGTTCACGGTCGGCCTGTCGTGCTATATCGCGACGCTCGAATTCAACTGGTGGATCACGAAGCGCGACGTCTACCGGCGGCTCTCGGCGTTCTGGCTGAAGATCTTCGCGGTGTCTTTCGGGATGGGCGTGGTATCGGGCATCGTGATGCCCTTCCAGTTCGGCACCAACTGGAGCCGCTTTTCCGACGCGACCGCCAACGTCGTCGGCCCGCTGATGGGCTATGAAGTGCTGACGGCGTTCTTCCTCGAATCAGCGTTTCTCGGCGTGCTGCTTTTCGGGCGCAAGCTCGTGCCGCAATGGGCGCACGTGATGTCCGCGATTTTCGTCGCCGCCGGCACGGTGATCTCGTCGTTCTGGATACTCGCCGTCAATAGCTGGATGCAGACGCCGCAGGGCCATCGCATGCTGCCCGACGGCCGCTTCGAAGTGGTGAGCTTTTTTGACGTGATCTTCACGCCGTCGTTTCCGTACCGGCTCGGGCATACGGTGAGCGCGTTTCTCGTGACGGCGGGCTTCGTCATTCTCGGCGTCGGCGCGATGTACCTGCGACAGCGCCGCGCACTCGAGGAGAGCCGCGTGATGGTGAAGATGTCGCTGATCTTTCTCATCATCATGGTGCCGGTCCAGATGGTGATCGGCGACGCGCACGGCCTCAACACGCTGCAACATCAGCCCGCCAAGCTCGCGGCGATGGAAGGCCTCTGGGAATCAGGCACGCGCATCCCCGCCAATCTCTTCTCGATTCCCGATCAGGAGGAAGAGCGCAATCACTTCGAGATCTCGATTCCGGTGCTCGGCAGCCTGTATCTGACGCACGATCCGAACGGCTTCGTGCGCGGGCTGAAGGACTTCCCGCGCGAGGACCGTCCGCCCGTGGCCGTCGTGTTCTTCGCGTTTCACATCATGGTCGGCATCGCGCTTCTCATGTTCGCGCTCGTGCTGTGGGGCATCGTGCAGTTCGCACGCGGCAGAATCGAGACGAGCCCGCGCTGGCTGCGCGCGGCCACCTGGGCGATGCCGCTCGGCTTCATCGCGGTGGTCGCAGGCTGGACGACGACCGAAGCCGGCCGCCAGCCGTGGACCGTGTACGGCATCCTGCGCACGAAGGATTCGGTGACGCCATCGCTCACCGCGGCCGATGTCGGCCTCTCGTGGCTGCTCTACATGCTGGCTTATGTCGTCATCTTCGGCGCGGGTTTCTTCCTGCTGCGGCGCCTCGTGCGCGTGGGGCCAGCGGAAGTCGCGCATGCGCACGAGAAGGACGAACTGGACGCGAAGACACGCGCGGCGCGTCCGCTCTCGGCGGTATCGGCCAGTGCGGGCGGCGCGACGCGGCCCGTCAGCGACGACGATATCGTGCCGCCTGGCCGCGGGCGCCATTAACGTCGAAAACGGAGAACGCGATGCTCGATCTCGTGCCGCTGTGGGCCGCCATTCTCGCGCTGGCGGTGTTCATGTATGTGCTGCTCGACGGCTTCGATCTCGGCGTCGGCATGATGTTCCTGCTGCGTCGCGACCCCGAATCGCGCGACCTCATGATCAACTCCGTCGCGCCGGTCTGGGACTTCAACGAAACGTGGCTGATCCTCGGCGGCGGCGGGCTCTTCGCGGTGTTCCCGCTTGCGTTCGCGATCATCGTGCCGGCCGTGTACTTCCCGATTCTCTTCATGCTGCTCGGGCTGATATTTCGCGGCGTCGCGTTCGAGTTCCGCGAGGTGATCGGCGCGCGCAAGTGGCTCTGGGACGGCGCGTTCGGCTGCGGCTCGCTCGTCGCGACGTTTTCGCAGGGCATCGTGCTCGGCATGTTCATTCAGGGCTTCCCGATCGAAGGCCGCGTCTATGTGGGCACGAGCTGGAACTGGGTCGCGCCGTTTCCGCTGCTGGTCGGCGTAGGGCTGATCTTCGGTTATGCGCTGCAAGGCACGACCTGGCTCGTGCTCAAGACCGAAGGCGAACTGCAGCAATGGAGCCGCCGCATGGCGCGCTACGCGCTCTTCGGCGTGATCGTGTTCATTCTGCTCATCAGCCTGTGGACGCCCCTCAAGGATGCGCGCATCGCGGCGCGCTGGTTCGGCTTTCCGCAGAGCTTCGTGTTCGCGCCGGTGCCGGTGCTCACCGCGCTGCTCGCGTGGACGCTGTGGTCGAGCCTTGCAAAAGGCCGGGAAGTGATGCCGTTCCTGTGCTCGATCGGCCTCTTCTTTCTTGCCTTCACGGGGCTCGTGATCAGCCTGTGGCCGTTCATTGCGCCGCCTTCCGTTACGCTCTGGGATGCGTCCGCCGCGCCGCTATCGCATCAGTTTCTGCTGATCGGGACGATGTTCCTGCTGCCCGTGCTGATGATTTATGTGATCTGGTCGTATTGGGTGTTTCGCGGGAAGGTGCGCGGGGATATCGGGTATCACGCGTGAGAGCTTTTAGGCTTTCGCCCGGCGAAGCCCAGGCAACATCCCAACGCACTCCGAGCCGCATCAGAGCTTCTGCTGCGTCGCGAGGGACAGTATCCGCGCCCACTTGCGCGCCTCGCCGCGATCGCGCATCGGCAGATTCCATGCGCCATGCTTCGCATCCTGCACGTCGAGCACCACCTGCCACACGCCGCTTGCGCCGCCCGGCTCCTGCATGCGCGCGCCGCGCAGGTCCGCGAAGATATAGCTGCCGCGCTCGTCGCCGACGCGCACATCGCACAGACGCTTGCCCGCCGCGAGTCGCACGCCGCCCCAGTCGCGTTTGAGCTCATGCGTCCAGTCGCCGCTCTCCCCCTTGCGCAGGTTCGGCGCGATCTCGCGGCGGCTCGCGAGCCAGCGCATCACGCCGGCGGCGATCGCGAGCAATACGACGACCGCCACGGCGACGGCCACTCCCAGCCCGAAATGCGCATGAAGCGCGTTGAACGACCAGATCGCGCCGTAAATCAGCAATCCGAGGGCGATCAATCCGACGACGATGGGCATGGCGTCTCCCGCGCGCTCAACCGGTGAAACAGAAACGTATCACTGCGCCTTGTGCTTCGCGTTCCAGTCACGCAGCGCCTGAAGCGTGTTCGCGACATGCTGGTCCGGCGACAGGCTCGTGTATTCGTAGATGACCTTGCCGTCAGGCGCGATCACGTAGGACACGCGATTGGCCATCGTGCTTTTCATCGGCATGGAGGCGTCGTAGGAACGGATGATCTTCGAGTCCGCGTCCGCCGCGACCGGGAATTTGCTGCGGCACTCGCTCACGGAGAACTTCTTCAATGTGTCGATGTTGTCATGCGACACGCCGATGACCGTCGCGCCCTCGGCCTTGTACTGATCGACCGCTTCGGCGAATTCGTGCGCCTCGATCGTACAGCCCTTGGTGAACGCAGCCGGATAGAAGTACAGGACTACCGGGCCTTTCCTGAGCGCGTCGGCGAGCGAATAGTCGTACACGTTGCCGCCGAGCGATGCCTGCGCGGTGAAGTCGGGCGCGGGATCGCCGGGCTTGAGCGTCGCGCCTGCCGTGAGCGGATGCACCGCCGCCGCGATCGCAAAGGCACCACCCACCATAAAGCTGGAAATCCTGCTCTTCATGCGCGCTCCTTTCGATGACCTCGTTCATGCGAAGACGGCGTGCTACGCGTCGTCCGCGCCCTGATCCATGCGATGTCCGGCGAACCAGGCCGCCGCATCGAACTGCAGTTTCGCGAGCACGGCGGGCGTGAGCGCCTCGAACGATGGCCGGGCGTGCCGGCTCGCGTCGATCGCGGACGCATCGCCCCGCTCCGCCGCCCGCGCGATGCCGAGCAGCGCGCCGAGCGGCCCCTCGCCCGCCAGGATGGCGCCGCGGATTTCCGCCGCCAGATGGAGCTTATCGAGAATTTCCACCGGCTGCATGTCGAGCACCACATGCACGAGCGAGAAGATGCCGGTCATGAACGCGGCATCGGAGAAGGCTTCGTCGGCGGGACGCAGCATTTCGGCCGCGAGCTCCAGAAAGCGCGCGCGCGTGCCGACGAGCTGCAGGAGCGGGTCCGAGCGCCACGGCAGGCCGCTGCCGTCGGCGTAGAGCAGCAACTGTGTCCAACGCATCAACTGGCGCGTGCCGGTCGCCGCGATCGCCTCGCGCAGCGACGACACGCGCCGCCCGCGCGTCTGCGCACTCGAATTGGCGAGGCGCATCAACTGCACGACGATGTCCGGGTTGCGCTTCAGCTCCGCCTCCAGCTCGCGCATGCCGGGCTCCCCCGCGAGCACGGCCATCAGGCGCAGCAGCGAGCCGCGCGCGGGACTGGCGCGACGCGCCGACAGCACCTGCGGCCGCGCGAAGAAATAGCCCTGGAAGAAGTCGAAGCCGAGCTTGCGCGCTTGCGTGAAATCGTCGGGCGTCTCGACCTTCTCGGCCACGAGCAGCTTGCCGCGCCGTTTCACCGCCGCCGCGAGTTCGGGCAGATGGTCATGATCCGCCGCCAGAAAATCGACCTTGACGATATCCACCGATGGCAGTGCGCCGAGCAGCGCATCGTCGAGCCGCACGACATCGTCGAGCGCGAAGCGAAAGCCCGCGTTGCGCAATTGCGCGCAGCGCTTGAAGAGCGTCTCGTCGAAGGCGATGTTCTCCAGCAATTCCAGCACGAAGCGCTCGGGCTGCATGATGTGGACGATGTCGTCGAACAGCAGCTCGCGGCTCATGTTCACGTAGCCCGGATGCGGCCCGAGGACCGCCGGCACGCCGATCTCGCCGATCGTGCGCGCGACGACATGCGCGGTCGCCTGCATGTCGTCGTGAACGCGCGCGCGATTGTCGGGACTGTCGCGAAAGAGCAGTTCGTAAGCGACGAGCACGCCGTCGCCGTCGAGGATCGGCTGGCGCCCGACATATACGCGCTGTCCGCGCCTCGCCGGCGCCGCGCGCTTTACGGACGAATCGGGCATGGCACGGACCGCTCGGAGGCGCGCCGCGGCGCTGTAAAGCCTTGCGTGAAGGCCGGCTCCGGAATTCTGGCGATGGCGCAGGCCGGCTGCATGGTGAATTCGATCATGGGGCGGAAACGGGGCGAACGGAATGCTGGTGGTCAACAGCGCGACGAAGGCCCGGCAACGATCGCACGCGCGGGGAAACCGTTCTCACTGAAAACGCGCCACTGTAACCGAATTCGCCTGACCAGATAATATGAAACTTCATATCGACAATTCCTGGACAAACTTGATCTCTCTCGGAATTGTTGCACCTTCGTGACGGGTTAAAGAAATCGCTCACCACGCCGATAACTCGCCTGATAGAGCGTGCCGCGCGCATTGCGGCACGTCCCGGCCGGAACCCGCGAGACGCGGCGTTTCGCGCGCCGCCGTTCGTCCGACGAAGGGGAGCGCAGCCGCCAGAACCCTACGAGACCATGCAAGCGAACCGGATCAATGTCTCCCGCCGTGCACCGTGGCGCATCGCGCTCGATGTGCTCGCGCGCGCATGGGGAAGCACCGCGCGCAAGGAGCACGACCGCGCGCCCGACGCGCATCCCGAAGCAAGCCCGCCGGAGCCGTCCGGCGACGCCGTGACGAGCGCGGCGACTGCCGTAACCGCCGCACCCGCCCTGGCCGGCGCAACCGAAGCGACGCTCGGCGCGGTCGATTTCCTCGCGCAGCTCGACGACGCGCTGCGCTTTCAATATGTATCGGATGCGAGCATCGAGTTCATCGGCTATCACCGTGACTATCTGAGCATGCTGACGCTGCACGATCTCGTCGCGTCCGAAGAGGCCGACGAACTGCACGCGCTCGTCGCCCGGGCGCGCGCGAGCGGCAGGCTCGAATCGGCGACGCTGACCGTCGTGAAGTCGCTCACCTATCCCGTCTGCGTCGAGCTGCGGCTCGTATCGACGGCCGCGCGCGGCGCGCCCGGTTTCGCGCTCGCCGCGTTCGACGTGGCGCACTGGCGGGAGCGCGAGGCATCGCTCACGCACGCGCTCAACCACGATCCGCTGACAGGCCTCGACAACCTCGTTGCGCTCAAGACGGCGATCAGCGCGGCGCAGGATGAAGCCGAGCTCATGCGCACGCACGCCGGACTCGTGCTGCTCGACATCGACGATTATCAGCGCATCAACCGCGCGCTCGGCTACGACGCCGGCGACGAGCTTCTGCGCGAGACCGCGCGCCGCATCCAGCACACGGCCGGGCACGGGGAGCGCGTGGCCCGCGTGTCCGGCGACGAATTCGCCGTGCTCCTGCCCGCCGGCACCACGGCGGAACTCGCCGAGGGTCTCGGGCGGCGCCTGCTCACCGCGATCGCGCAGCCGTTTCGGCATCGCGGGCAGCACACGCATTTGTCGGCGAGCGTGGGGGTCGCGCTGTATCCGGATCAGAGCGGCAAGAACGCGAAGAGCGGCGCGCAAACGAGTCTGCTGCGCATGGCCGATCAGGCGCTCGCGCAGGCGAAGGAATCGGGCGGCAACGCGCTCGTCTTCCACACGATCGACGACAACCCCGCCGACGCCGAGCGCCTGAAGCTCGAAGCGGACCTGTACGAAGCCGTGCGCAACGGCGAGTTCTCGCTGTACTTCCAGCCGATCACGAAGATCCGCACGGGCGCGGTGGTCGGCGTGGAAGCGCTGATGCGCTGGAATCATCCGGTGCACGGGCTCGTGCCGCCGTCGACGTTCATCCCGCTCGCGGAATCGATCGGCCTCATCAACTATCTGGGCAACTGGGTGCTGAAGGCCGCGTGCATGCAGATCACGCAGTGGGATGCGATCGGCATCCGGCTCGATTACGTGTCGGTGAACGTGTCGCCGCAGCAGTTCCGCGACAAGCGCTTCACCGCGGCCGTGAAGGAAGCGCTCGCGCTCACCGGCATCGATGCGCGCCGGCTCGTCTTCGAGATCACCGAGAGCCTCCTGATGCACGATCCGGAAGAAGCGACGCGCCTTCTGGAAGCGCTGAGGTCGATCGGCATTCGCTTCGCCGTGGACGATTTCGGCACCGGGTATTCGAGCCTCGCGTATTTACAACGTTTTCCGCTTTCGAAGCTCAAGATCGACCGCAGCTTTGTCGAGAACCTGATTACGTCCCGCAACAACCGCGCGATCGTGAGCGCGGTCGTCGGGCTCGCGCAGTCGCTCGGGCTGGAACTGGTCGCCGAAGGGGTGGAGACCGAAGCGCAGCGCGATTTGCTGGCGGACCTCGGCTGCGACCATATTCAGGGCTGGCTCATCAGCCACGCGATGCCGTCGGACGAGTTGGCGCGCTCGTTCCAGTCGAATACGCTCGTGCTGCATGAGTCATCATGAGCGGGCGATCGTTCGTGTTCTAATCGAAGGACGCGCCGTAACTCCCTAATAACGTGTACATTTCGTTGTCAGGGTGGATTGAATTTGTTGGGCCGCCTCGGGTCAGCCGTCGCGTAACGAACAGGCTTCTTACTTTTAGCAATGGCACGCACCAAGGCCGAATTACTGGACAAGTTGTGGGCACGCATGAGCGAGCGCGGGGACTTCCCCATGCTGTCTCAGGCGCTGCGCTCGACCGTGTCCGCGATGAGCGATGACGACCTCGACTTCACGTCGCTCGTGCAAGTCGTGCTGTCGGACGTCGGGCTCACGCAGAAGGTGCTGCGCCTCGCCAATTCGGCGATGTACATCGCGTTCGGCGGCAATATCACCACCGTCACGCGCGCGCTGATGGTCCTCGGCATGGACGCGGTCGGCCATCTCGTCGTGGGACTGAAGCTCGTCGATCACTTCCATCAGAGCGCGCCGCGCCGTATCGACGCGAAGCTCGAACTGAACCGCACCCTGCTCTCGGGCGCGGTCGCGCGGCAGCTCACCGAGCACAAGGATTTGCGCTCCGCCGAGGAAGCGGTCGTCTGCACGCTGATGCGGCAGATCGGCAAGCTGCTCGTCGCGTTCTATCTCGAACACGAGTGGGATCAGTTGCGGCGCAAGGCGGCGTCGGAGAACATTCCGGACAGCGACGCGTGCGCCGCGCTTCTGGGCGTCACCTTCGACGAGATCGGCCTCGAAGCGGCGGATCGCTGGCGCCTGCCCGAGACGATCCGCGAGGGCATGCGCGCGACCGATCCCAACGCGCCCGTCGACGAAACCGTGCCGAAGCACGTGCGCTGGCTGCGCGCCATCTCCAACTATTCGACCGAAGTCGCCGACGCGCTCACCACGCAGAACGTGGCCGTGGACGGCCGCGAATCGGCGCTCGTCGATATCGCCAGCCGCTACAGCGGCCCGCTCCAGACGGACGCCGAGACGCTCACGGCAATGAGCCTCGCGCTCGCGAACGAGGAAGCGAGCGACGGCGTGATCCGCGAGATCTCCGAGCTGCAGGCGAACGCCGATGCCATGGCTCGCGCGAATGTATCGGCGCAAGCGCGCATCGGTGCGAGCGTCGAAGACTTGCGCGCGTTGCCATCGAAAAATGCCCTCGCGCCCGCGCTCTCGATGGCCTCGGAGTCGATTCTCGGGAGCCTGCACCTGTCGCGCACCGTGGTGTTCGTGCGCCAGGCCAACAACGAGTTCCACGCGCGTCTCGCGCTCGGCGGGGGCGTCGGGCCGATGCTGCCGCAACTGCGCTTCTCCGCGGATTTCCGGCCGGACGTGTTCCATCTCGCGATCACGAATCCGGTCGGCATCTTCATCGAGAATGCGCACGACGCGCGCATCGACGCGCGCCTGCCGCGCTGGTACAAGGACACACTCGGCGAGGCGCAGGCTTTCGTGCTGCTGCCGGTGAAATCGAACGATTCGACGGTCGCGCTCATCTACGGCGACTGGACTTCCCCGCAGCACGTGCGCAAGATCTCGGCACCCGAGATGAGCGCGCTGAACGAGCTTACGAAGGAACTGAGCCGTTTTTTTCTTAGCGCGAACTGGAAGGAAGTCGAGCTGATCTGATCGGCTTCCTTCTTGCGCGCATCAGCCTTTCTGCCTCATTCCCGCTTGAGAATCGCCACGGCCTGCTCGCCGTATCGCACGATATAGCCGCCGTGTGCACGCTGCCATTCCCGCGCGTCCGCCTCGTTCGCAAACCAGTTCTTTTCGTAGTCGTTGAACGCGCCGGCGTCGAGCCGATAGCGGTCGATAATCGCGCCCGCTCGTTCGTCGATATCGGGCTTACAGACGTCCCAGCTCGCGTAGCCGAGTTCGGCGGCGAGCATCGCAAGAAGATGCTTCAGTTGCAGATCGCCGCGCATCGCGTGCAGATCCGCGAGACGTTCCGCTCGCGTGACTTTTGCCGCGAGCAGGCGGCGCAAGACGGGCATGGATGCGCTCGTGTCGCCGTCGCGCGCATGGCGAAGCAGACGCCGCGCGTGTTCGCGCAGAAAGTCGCTGTTGGAAACGGAAGAAGAAATCGGACAGGATGTGGACCACATGACGTTGTTCCTTTGTTGCGCCGTTCTCGCTGCGGCTGTAAAGGTCGACGTTGCGGTTCGATCCGGAGTTGATGCAAGGCGTGGCAGGTGCGTAAGACTTTCGCGAGACCGGGCGCCCTGCCGCGCCCGTCCGCGATTCTATATCGACGTTTTGCGTCAGGCCAACTGGAATTTGCCGACCAGCGACTTCAGCGCGCGCGCCTGATCGTCGAGCGATTGCGCCGCCGCTGCCGCCTCTTCGACGAGCGCGGCGTTCTGCTGCGTGTTCGCGTCCATCTTCGTGACGGCTTCGCCAATCGACTCGATGCCCGTCTTCTGCTCCGCCGATGCCGCCGAAATCTCGCCCATGATGTCCGTGACGCGGCGCACCGCCTTCACGACTTCCTCCATCGTCGCGCCGGCTTCCTGCGCGTAGGCCGAGCCGTCCGACACGCGCGACACCGACGTATCGATCAGGCCTTTGATCTCCTTCGCCGCCGACGACGAGCGCTGCGCGAGACTGCGCACCTCGCCCGCGACGACCGCGAAGCCGCGCCCCTGCTCGCCCGCGCGCGCGGCCTCGACCGCCGCATTCAGCGCGAGGATGTTGGTCTGAAACGCGATGCCCTCGATCACGCCGATGATGTCGCCGATACTCTTCGCGCTGGCATCGATGCGCTGCATCGTCTCGACGACGCGGCCGACGACGGCACCGCCCTTCTCCGCGATCGCCGATGCGTTTGCGGCGAGCGTGCTCGCCTGCTTCGCGTTGTCCGCGTTCTGACGCACCGTCGATGTGAGCTGCTCCATGCTGGCCGCGGTCTTCTCCAGCGCGACGGCCTGCTCCTCGGTGCGGCGCGACAGGTCGACGTTGCCCGTGGAAATCTCGCTCGACGCCGATGCGATGGCCTCCGCGCTCGCGGCGATATCGCCGACGGTCGACGAAAGGCCCGCCTGCATTTCGGAGAGCGCGTGCAGCATCGAGGCATCGTCGCGGCGCTTGAGCTTGACCGGATACGCGAGATCGCCCGACGCGATGCGCCGCGCGATGTCCTTCGCGTAGCCGGGCTCGCCGCCGAGCTGTCCGGCGAGACGGCGCACGACCCATTCGGAGACGACGATCGCGAGCACGAGCAAGCCGAGCGTCAGCACCGAGACCATCACGAACGACGAATGGAAGATGAACGCGGCGGAATCGATCGTCGCCTTGGCCGCGGCGCCACGGCGCGCGACGAGATCGTCGACCATCTTTTCGAGCTTGCCCGTTTCGACGAGCAGCGACACGTCCTGCGTGCCGACTTGCCAGTTCATCTGCGAAAGATCGAGCGGCTGCTCTTTCACGAGCTTGACGAAGGTGCGCAGGTTGTCGCTCCACTTCGCGAGCGCCGTGGAGAAACTCTTTTGCTGCGCGAGCGCGTCCTTGTCGGCGTGATCGATATATTGCGCGAGCTGCGTCTGCTCCTTCACGATGTCCGCGAGCGACTGCTCGATCTGCGCGCCGAGATCGTCGCGCTCTTTCGCGGTGGACGCGGTGAGCAGCATCTTCTGCGAGCGGCTCGCACGCAGCAGATAACCGCGCGTTTCCTCGGCCGCGCGGCTCGCGACGTAGCCTTGCGTGTAAATGGATTCGGTCGCGCCGTTCAGACGGCTGATCTGCGTGAGCGAAATCGCGCCGATGGCAAGCGTCCCGGCGAGCACGAGCCCGAACGCGAGCCTGAGCGATGCCTTGACGGACAGCGCGCGCCTCGTCGTGTGCTCGTGCGTATGTGCTTCAGCCGCCGCGGCGTCGGCGTGCGCCACGAAGCCCGCGTCTTTTGCGGTGCGTAGCGAAAACAGTTTCATCGATCGATCCCCGAATTGATCTGCGGGCGTAGCCGTCGTGCGGCGAGCCCTGGTCTGGTCCCCACCGGGAGTACGGCAAGTTTGCCGGCTTCTTGAGCCTTTTTATTGCGAAGCGAACACGCGTTCGCCCGTCGCGCTTTTTATAACCGGCCAAAAATCGTTGCGTAAGACGAAACAACCGCGACACGCGCCGGTTATCGTGTCCGATTCGCGACAAAGCTTGGCAGGACAACGCAACGGGGACAGCCTAAACTTGTCAGAAATTCAGCTTGCGCATAAATGTCGCACTGAAAGAGATCAAAAACCTGGGACGTTTTCCGCTTCTTTTCTGCCATTCATCATGCAAACGAGCATCGACAAGGGCGCTTTGTCGCCTTCCGGCGCATCGGCCGGCGCCGCCGCCGCGGGTTCCGCGAGCACGGGCACGCAACGCACCGTGTATTCCGTTCTGGGCGCGATCAGCTTCTCGCACCTTTTGAACGACATGATCCAGTCGCTGATTCTGGCGATCTATCCGATGTTCAAGAGCGAGTTCGCGCTCTCGTTCGGACAGATCGGCCTCATCACGCTGGTGTATCAGGTCACGGCTTCGCTCCTGCAACCGCTCGTCGGGTTATATACGGACAAGCACCCGAAGCCTTACTCGCTGCCCGTCGGCATGGGCTTCACGCTGTCGGGTCTCTTGCTGATGTCGGTCGCGGGCAATTTCGGCACGCTGCTGATCGCCGCGGCGCTGGTCGGTTGCGGATCGTCGGTGTTTCATCCGGAGTCGTCGCGGGTCGCGCGCATGGCGTCGGGCGGCAGGCACGGCCTCGCGCAGTCGCTCTTTCAGGTCGGCGGCAACGCGGGCTCGTCGCTCGGGCCGCTGCTCGCCGCACTGATCGTCATCCCGCACGGGCAGAAGAGCATCGCGTGGTTTTCGGCGGCGGCGCTCGTCGCGATGTTCGTGCTGGCCAACATCGGCCGCTGGTACAAGCGTCATCCGGCGACGAAGAAGGGCCGCGCGCAGGTCGCGCATGCCACGCTGCCGCGCAACAAGGTCATCATGGCAATGAGCGTGCTCGTGCTGCTCGTGTTCTCGAAGTACTTCTATCTCGCGAGCATCACCAGTTACTTCACGTTCTATCTGATCAGCAAGTTCGGCCTGTCGGTGCAGGCCGCGCAGATTCACCTGTTCGTGTTCCTCGCCGCAGTGGCGGCGGGCACGATCATCGGCGGGCCGGTCGGCGACAAGGTCGGGCGCAAGGCGGTGATCTGGGTATCGATTCTCGGCGTCGCGCCGTTCACGCTGCTGATGCCTTATGCGAATCTCTTCTGGACGGGCGTGCTGTCGGTGATCATCGGGCTCGTGCTGGCCTCGGCGTTCTCGGCGATTCTCGTGTATGCGCAGGAGTTGATTCCGGGCAAGGTCGGAATGGTCGCGGGCCTGTTCTTCGGCTTCGCCTTCGGGATGGGCGGTGTCGGCGCGGCGGTGCTCGGGCATCTCGCCGATACCACCAGCATCGACTACGTGTACAAGGTTTGCGCGTTCCTGCCGTTGCTCGGCGTGCTGACGGTGTTGCTGCCGAAGACGCATGAGGCGCATGCGAAGGGCTGATCGCAACATGGCGTGATGCATCGCGGCGGGCGCGCCGGTCCTTCAGCGGATCGCGCGCCCTTCGCGCTTCAGGCACTCAGTTTCCCAGCGCTTCTCTCACCTGCATCAACGCGCCCGGATCTTCGATGGTCGGCAACTCGCCCGGATCGCGCCCTTCGGCGAGCGCCGCGATCGCTCTTCGCAGCAGCTTCCCCGAGCGCGTCTTGGGCAGCATCGTCACGAAATGGACTCTGGCCGGACGCGCGATCGCCCCGAGCTGCGAATCCACCGCGTGACAGAGCTCCGCCTCCATGCCCTCGCGCGCGCCCGGCGCATTGATGCGATCCGCATCGCGCAGCACGACGAACGCCGCCGCGGCCTGGCCCTTCACCGAATCCGCAATTCCGACGACCGCGACTTCGGCCACGGCCGGATGCGCCGACAGCGCCTCCTCGATCTCGCGCGTCCCGAGTCGATGCCCCGCGACATTAATCACGTCGTCGGTGCGCCCGAGAATCGACACGTAGCCGTCTTCATCCTGCACGCCCCAGTCGAAGGTCGAGTAGACCATCTGATCCGGCACGCTCTTCCAGTACGTATCGACGAAACGCTTGTCATCGCGCCACACGGTCTGCATGCAGCCCGGCGGCAACGGATACGACAGCGTGACGACGCCCTTCTCGCCCGGCGCGCATGTATCGCCCGTTGCTTCGTTGCGCAGCTTGAGGTCGAAGCCCATCGACGGCACGCCCGGCGAGCCGAGCTTCGTCGGCAATTCCTCGATGCCGCGCGGAATCGCGATCATCGGCCAACCGGTTTCCGTCTGCCAGTAGTTGTCGATGACGGGCTTCTTCAACGCGCTCTGGATCCACTGCGCGGTCGGCTCGTCGAGCGGCTCGCCCGCGAGAAACAGCGTGCGCAGACTCGACAGATCGTATTTCTCCATCAGCGCCGGGTCCTGCTTCTTGAGCACGCGAATCGCAGTCGGCGCGGTGAACATCAGGTTGATTTTGTACTGCTCGACGAGCCGCCACCAGACGCCGCCGTCGGGACGGATCGGCGTGCCTTCGTACATCACCGTCGTCAGTCCGGCGATCAGCGGCGCATAGATGATGTAGCTGTGCCCGACGACCCAGCCGACATCCGATGCGGTGAACATCGTGTCGCCCGGCGCGCCCTGAAAAATGTGCTCCATCGATGCGGCGAGCGCCACCGCGTAACCGCCGACATCGCGCTGCACGCCCTTCGGCCTGCCCGTCGTGCCGGACGTGTAAAGCACGTACGAAGGCTCGTTGGATTCGAGCCATTCGCAGGGGACGTGGGCATCGAAGAATTGCTCGCGCAGCGGCTCGTACGAGACGAGATAGCTCGCCTGCAGACGCTCGGGCGCGAGCTGACGGTCGATCAGGAGCACCTGCGGCACCTTGTATTCGGCGCGAGACAGGGCTTCGTCGACGAGCGGCGTGTAGTCGATCACCTTGCCCGCGCGCGCGCCGGCATCGGCGGTGACGATGAGCGCAGGCTCGGCGTCATCGATGCGTGCCGCGAGATTCGGCGCCGCGAAGCCGCCGAACACGACCGAATGAATTGCGCCGATACGCGCGCACGCGAGCATCGCGAAGAGCGCTTCGGGGATCATCGGCAGATAGATGAGCACGCGGTCGCCCTTCGCCACATGCAGCGAACGCATGACGGCGGCCATCCGGTTCACTTCCGCATGCAGCTCGGCGTAGGTGTAGCGGCGCTCGATGCCCGTTTCCGTCGAGACATAGACGAGCGCGTCCTGTTGCGCGCGCGAGGCCAGATGCCGGTCCACCGCGTTATGGCACAGATTCGTCTTGCCGCCGACGAACCAGCGCGCGAACGGCGGCTTGCTGCGGTCGAGCACCTGATCGAATGGCGTCTGCCAATGAATGCGTCGGGCCTGTTCGGCCCAAAACGCTTCGGGCTCCTCGATCGACCGTCGATACGCTTCCTGGTAAGTCGGCATGCGCGTCCTCTGCAAAGCGGCGTTGGCTGGCTTGAATGCGGTGCATGGGACCGGAACAGGCGCTGAAGCGCCGGCTCCGGTCGACACAGGATAGAGCAGCCATCGAACGCTTGCTAGACAGGGCGCGCCCTGATCGGTCCGCTCGTCAGATCGCCCGGCTGCGCGTGGCGGGAACGGGCGCGGGCCCGGCGGCCGCATGCTTGAGCAGCACCGGCGCAAGCTCGCCCGCGACCCGGATGCTCGACACGACGACCATGCGCACGCCGCTGCCCTCGGTCAGCGTGCGCAGCGTTTCGCGCGTCGTTGCGCGCGCCGCGATGCGCGGCTCGATCACGATCAGGCCGCGGCAATATGCGGCGAGCATCGCGCGATGCGTGCGCATCCAGGCGGCGCGCAGACGCGCGTCGTCGGCGGTTTCGTTCTCGTCGTGCTCGGCCACCAGCACGAAGGGCGTCGCGAGCGCCAGGAGGCGTCGCATCTGCGCACTCCATGCGAAAGCGTAACCCGGTTTCACGGCGCGAGGGCGCAGGCGCACGAGCGGGAATCGGCTCGCATCGAAAAGGCGCTCGTCGAGTGCGAGCGAGGGCAGCGTGACGGGTGTCGAAGTGGAATCGGCGGCGTTCACAGCGGTTTCGGGCTCCAGTAGTTCAGCGCGGCGACGAGCGACGGCCAGCGCGAACGCCGCGGCGTCACGCGTTTCCTGGGCTGCGTGACGCGCGGCGGACGACGCGTCGCTTCCTTCGGCGCCTGAGTGGCCGCTTCGCTCCATGCGCGGCGCGTGGTTTCGAGAACCTTGGCGGCGTTCGTCGAAATCGCGCAACGCTCGTCCATCTCGCGCGGCGGACGCTCTTTACCCGTGATGCCGCTGGCGGTGAAATCGTTGGTCATGTCGTCGGACCTCCCGTTTGCTCGATGACTGCCTCACGTCGAGCGACTCATTGTATTGAGAATCATTCTCAACTACAAGCGGGAATTTTCGATGAAAACCAGGACTACCGGAATGCGAGCGTTGGCGATGAATCAGGCGGCGGCGCGCAAGAACCGCGACAAGATGCCCGACGAGTAAGTCGCGGCGATCGACGTCAGGAATTCGGCGAAGGATGCGGGCGCGGCAGCGTCGGCCGTATCGGAAATCGTGCGCACGACCGCGCACGGCACGTCGTGCTCGTAGCAGACCTGCGCGATGGCCGCGCCTTCCATTTCGACCGCGAGCGCGTCCGGCAAGGCAGCGCGCAATGCGAAGAGCGCGTCGTGGCTCGCGATGAAGCGATCGCCGCTCACAACGAGCCCGCGATGCACGCGCGGCGCGGCGACGGCGAAGCGTTCCGACAGCGCGCCGCCCTCCTCGGCGATGAACGCGCCGGCGGCCGCGGCGAGTACGTCGGAAAGCGGGCGATCGGCGTCGAACCCGGCGCGGTCGAGCAGCGGCACTTCGTAGCGCGCAAAGAGCGGCGATGCATCGAGATCGTGCTGCATCAACGCATCCGCGACGACGACGTCGCCTACCTGCACATCCGCCCGCACGCCGCCCGCGACGCCGGTGAAGACGATGGCATCGGCTTCGAAGACGTGGATCAGCGCGCTCGCGGTCGCCGCCGCGGCGACCTTGCCGATGCGCGCCAGTGTGACCACGACGGCCCGGCCATGCGCCTCGCCGACGTAGTACTCGCGCCGCCCGAGCGTGACCGTGCGAACCTCGCCCGCCGCCTGCATCTGCGCGATCAGATCACCTAGTTCCTGCGGCAGCGCCGCCATGATCCCGAGCCGCTTCATGCTCATTCCACGGCCTGGAGCTTCGCGACCGAGAGCGCGAGCCATTTTTCGCCGTGGCGCTTGAAGCGCACTTGCGCGCGCGCGTCGCCGCCGGAGCCTTCGAGCGCCGTCACGGTGCCTTCGCCGAACTTCGTGTGAAACACGGCCTGGCCGACCTTGAAGCCGGACTCGGCCGCTCGCTGCTCGTTCGCGAACGCGGGCAGCGTGGCGCTCGCCTGGCTGCCGCCGTAGGTCGAACCCCCGCGTTCCTGGCCGGGACGCGCGAACCAGTCGCGGCCCCAGCCGGCGTTGTCGGCGCGTCCGCCCCAGCGCGCGCCCGCCTCGATCTTCGGCGTGAGCCACTTGAGCGAGCCTTCCGGCAGTTCATCGAAGAAACGCGAGCGGATGTTGTAGCGCGTCTGACCGTGCAGCATGCGGCTCTGCGCGAACGACAGATAAAGCCGCTCCTTCGCCCGCGTGATCGCCACGTACATGAGACGCCGCTCCTCCTCCAGCCCGTCCGATTCCTGCGCGCTGTTCTCGTGCGGGAACAAACCTTCTTCCAGCCCGGTGATGAACACCGCCGTGAACTCGAGGCCCTTCGCCGCGTGCACCGTCATGAGTTGCACGGCGTCTTGGCCGGCCTGCGCCTGGTTGTCGCCGGCTTCGAGCGACGCGTGCGACAGAAAACCGGCGAGCGGCGTCATCGTGTCGGGATTCTGCGCGGGATCGGCGATGCCGGGCGCATCGAGCACTTCGATCTCGCCGTCCTCGCTCACCGCCGCGATCTCCGGCGCCGATGTCGCGCCCGGGCGCAGCGGAATCGAGCGCGCGGGCGTGTCGAGGCCGTACCCTTCCTCGCTGACGAACGCAGCCGCGGCGTTCACGAGTTCCTGCAAGTTCTCGAGACGATCCTGCCCTTCACGCTCGGTTTCATAGAATGCGGCGAGACCGCTCGCGCGCACGACGTATTCGACCGTTTCCGGCAGGCTCATCTGCTGCGTCTCGGCGCGCATCTTTGCGATGAGCGTCGCGAACGCGCCGAGGCTCGAGCCCGCCTTGCCGGTGACATACGGCACGGCGGCGGCCATCGAACAGTTGTAGAGACGCGCCGCGTCGGCCAGTTGCTCGATGGAACGCGCACCGATGCCGCGCGTCGGGAAATTGACGACGCGCGCGAACGCGGTGTCGTCGTTCGGGTTGTCGATCAGACGCAGATACGCGAGCGCATGCTTCACTTCCTGACGCTCGAAAAAGCGCAGGCCGCCATACACGCGATACGGAATGCCCGCGTTCACGAGCGTATGCTCGATGGTCCGCGACTGCGCGTTGCTGCGATAAAGCACCGCGACCTCGCCGCGCGACACGCCCGTATTGATGAGCGCCTTGATCTCCTCGACGATCCAGCCCGCTTCCTGCGAATCCGTGGCGGCCTCGTAGACGCGCACCGGCTCGCCGTGGCCCGCGTCGGTGCGCAGATTCTTGCCGAGCCGCCGCGCGTTGTTCGCGATGAGATAGTTCGCCGTATCGAGAATGTGGCCGTGCGAGCGGTAGTTCTGCTCCAGCTTGATGAGATTGCGCACGCGAAACTCGCGCTCGAAGTCGTGCATGTTGCCGACGTTCGCGCCGCGGAATGCGTAGATCGACTGGTCGTCGTCGCCGACCGCGAAGATCGCGTTGTGCTCGCCCGCGAGCTGTTTCAGCCACGCATATTGCAGCTTGTTCGTGTCCTGAAACTCGTCGACGAGAATGTTGCGAAAGCGCGCCTGATAGTGCGCGCGCAGCGGCGGATTGTGCGCGAGCAGCTCATGACAGCGCAGCAGCAGCTCCGGAAAGTCGACGACGCCCTCGCGCTGGCATTGCTGATCGTAAGCTTCGTAGAGCTCGACGAACTTGCGGTTGAACGCGTCGGTGGCATCGACGTCTTTCGGACGCAAGCCCTGCTCCTTCGCGTTGTTGATGAAGTACTGGAGGTTCTTCGCCGGATACTTTTCGTCGTCGACGTTCAGGCCCTTCATCAGACGCTTGATGGCCGAAAGCTGGTCGGCCGTATCGAGGATCTGGAAGGCCTGCGGCAGGCCGGCGTCGCGGTAATGCGCGCGCAGCATGCGGTTGCACAGGCCGTGAAAGGTGCCGATCCACATCCCGCGCGTGTCGATCGGCAGAAGCGCGGAGAGACGCGCCATCATTTCGCGCGCGGCCTTGTTCGTGAAGGTGACGGCCAGCACCGTCGGCGGCGACGCATAGCCCTGCTGGATCAGCCATGCGATGCGTGTGATGAGCACGCGCGTCTTGCCGCTGCCGGCGCCCGCGAGAATGAGCGCGGGCTCGTTCGGCAGCGTCACGGCGGCAAGTTGTTCGGGGTTCAGATTCGCGAGCAGGTCGGGCATGGGAAAGTGCAGCGGCAGGAGAGCGGGCCAGAAATAATTCTGGCGACGGGCCGGTCATTATAAGACCGCGCTGATGGAGTCGCCGGCTGCCGCAGCGCGCCCGCCCACGGCCCGAATTCGTCCGACGGACCGCGCGGAACCTTATAATTGGGGATTCCCCCGCATTTTTTCACGCATTTTTCGGCAGATTCCACAAATGAGCGACAGCACGCTTGCGAAGAGCTTCGAGCCTCAAAAGATCGAGTCCCAATGGGGCCCGGAATGGGAAAAACGCGGCCTTTGCGCGCCCACGTTCAAAGAAGGCGCGAAGAATTTCTCCATCCAGTTGCCGCCTCCGAACGTCACCGGGACGCTGCACATGGGGCATGCGTTCAACCAGACCATCATGGACGGTCTCACGCGCTATCACCGCATGCTCGGCGAGAACACGCTGTGGGTGCCGGGCACGGACCACGCGGGCATCGCGACGCAGATCGTCGTCGAGCGCCAGCTCGACGCGCAGGGCGTCTCGCGCCACGACCTCGGCCGCGAGGAATTCCTGAAGCGCGTCTGGGCATGGAAGCAGCAGTCCGGCTCGACGATCACGAATCAGGTGCGCCGCCTCGGCGCGTCGATCGACTGGTCGCGCGAGTACTTCACGATGGACGACAAGATGTCGGCCGCCGTGCGCGACGTATTCGTCACGCTCTACAAGCAAGGCCTCATCTACCGGGGCAAGCGTCTCGTGAACTGGGACCCGGTGCTCGGCACGGCCGTGTCGGATCTCGAAGTGGTGAGCGAGGAAGAGAACGGCAGCCTGTGGCATATCCGCTATCCGCTGCCGGACGGCTCCGGCCATCTGACGGTTGCGACGACGCGCCCCGAAACCATGCTCGGCGACGTCGCCGTGATGGTGCATCCGGATGACGAGCGCTATCAGCATCTGATCGGCAAGACGGTCGTGCTGCCGCTTTGCGATCGCGAAATCCCCGTCATCGCCGATGAATACGTCGATCGCGAATTCGGCACCGGCGTCGTGAAGGTCACGCCCGCCCACGATTTCAACGACTACGCCGTCGGCCAGCGCCACAAGCTGCCGCAGATCGAGATCCTCACGCTCGACGCGAAGATCAACGACAACGCGCCCGAGAAGTATCGCGGCATGGACCGCTTCGATGCGCGCAAGGAGGTCGTGAAGGATCTCGAAGCGCTCGGCCTGCTCGAATCCGTCAAGCCGCACAAGCTGATGGTGCCGCGCGGCGATCGCACGCAGGTCGTGATCGAGCCGATGCTCACGGACCAATGGTTCGTCGCGATGACCAAGCCCGCGCCCGAAGGCACGTTCAATCCTGGCAAGTCGATCACGGAGACGTCGCTCGATGTCGTGAGAAGCGGCAGGATCAAGTTCGTGCCGGAGAACTGGACCACGACGTACTATCAGTGGCTCGAGAACATTCAGGACTGGTGCATCTCGCGTCAGTTGTGGTGGGGCCATCAGATTCCCGCGTGGTACGGCGAGAACGGCGAGATCTTCGTCGCGAAGACCGAGGAAGAGGCCCGCGCCGATGCCGACGCGCAAGGCTACAAAGGCCCGCTCAAGCGCGATGAAGACGTGCTCGACACGTGGTTCTCCTCCGCGCTCGTGCCGTTCTCGTCGCTCGGCTGGCCGAACAAGACGAAGGAGCTCGAGGCATTCCTGCCCTCTTCCGTGCTCGTGACCGGTTTCGACATCATCTTCTTCTGGGTCGCCAGAATGGTGATGATGACGACGCATTTCACCGGAAAGGTGCCGTTCGACACCGTCTATGTGCACGGCCTCGTGCGTGACGCCGAAGGTCAGAAGATGTCGAAGAGCAAGGGCAACACGCTCGACCCGATCGACATCGTGGACGGCATCGATCTCGAATCGCTCGTCGCGAAGCGCACGACGGGCCTCATGAACCCGAAGGCCGCCGCGCAGATCGAGAAGAAGACGCGCAAGGAATTCCCCGAAGGCATTCCGTCGTTCGGCACGGATGCGCTGCGCTTCACGATGGCGTCGATGGCCACGCTCGGCCGCAACGTGAACTTCGACCTCGCGCGCTGCGAGGGCTATCGCAACTTCTGCAACAAGCTGTGGAACGCCACGCGTTTCGTGTTGATGAATTGCGAAGGCCACGATTGCGGCTTCGCGAATCCGGGCGCGTGCAAGCCGGGCGATTGCGGTCCGGGCGGCTACACCGATTTCTCGCAGGCCGACTTCTGGATCGTGTCGCTGCTTCAGCGCGTGGAGGCGGAAGTCGAGAAGGGCTTCGCGGACTATCGATTCGACAACGTAGCGAACGCGATTTACAAGTTCGTGTGGGATGAATACTGCGACTGGTATCTCGAACTCGCGAAGGTGCAAATCCAGAACGGCACGCCGGAACAGCAGACCGCGACGCGCCGCACGCTGTTGCGCGTGCTGGAAACGGTGCTGCGCCTCGCGCATCCGATCATTCCGTTCATCACCGAGGCGCTGTGGCAGAAGGTCGCTCCACTGACCGACGCGTTCCCGCCGGGCGCGAAGGAAGGCGACGTTTCGATCATGACGCAGCCCTACCCGCGCGCCGAGCAGAAAAAGATCGACGAATCCGCGGAACAGTGGGCCGCCGAACTGAAGAGTGTCATCGATGCATGTCGTAATCTGCGTGGCGAAATGAATCTGTCGCCCGCGGTGAAGGTGCCGTTGCTCGCGCACGGCGACGCGGCGCGCCTCACCACGTTCGCGCCGTATATCGCCGCCCTCGCGCGTCTTTCCGAAGTGAAGATCATCGACGACGAAGCCGCCCTCGACAAAGAGGCTCATGGCGCGCCGGTCGCGATCGTCGGCACGAGCAAGCTCGTGCTGAAAGTCGAGATCGATGTCGCCGCGGAGCGTGAGCGTCTGACGAAGGAAGTGGACCGGCTGAATGCCGAGATCGCTAAATGTAACGCGAAGCTGGGGAATGAAAGCTTTGTTGCAAAAGCACCGGCGGCCGTCGTTGAACAGGAGCGCAAAAGGCTGGCAGAATACGGAACCACCATCGAGAAACTTCAGGCCCAATTATTGCGTCTGCCCGCCTGAAATTGGGGGTTCGAATCATTTATCGATCCGTTCCGGTTGTCTCGACGTTTCAATGATTAAGAGGATCAGGGTCATCACATGCTAAAAGTTACCAAAGCGGTTTTTCCCGTCGCGGGTCTGGGCACGCGGTTCCTACCGGCGACCAAGGCAAGCCCGAAGGAAATGCTGCCTGTCGTGGACAAGCCGCTGATTCAGTACGCGGTCGAGGAAGCGATGGCGGCCGGCATTACAGAAATGATCTTCGTGACGGGTCGCAGCAAGCGTGCCATCGAAGACCATTTCGACAAGTCCTATGAGATCGAAGCGGAACTCGAGGCGCGCGGCAAGGACAAGCTGCTCGAGCTCGTGCGCAGCATCAAGCCGAGCCACGTGGACTGCTTTTATGTTCGTCAGGCCGAAGCACTCGGTCTCGGCCACGCGGTGCTGTGCGCCGAGAAGCTCGTCGGCGACAACCCGTTCGCCGTGATCCTCGCGGACGACTTGCTGTACGGCAAGCCGCCCGTCATGACGCAGATGATCGAAGTGTTCGACCACTATCACAGCTCGGTGATCGGCGTCGAAGAAATCCCGCCTGAGGAATCGAAGTCTTACGGGGTCATCGACGGCAAGGAGTGGGAAGACAATATCTTCAAGCTCGCGGGCATCGTCGAGAAGCCGGAACCGGCCGTGGCGCCGTCGAACCTGGGCGTGGTCGGCCGTTACGTGCTCAAGCCGCGCATCTTCGATCACATCCGCGCGCTGAAGCCGGGCGCGGGCGGCGAGCTGCAACTGACGGACGCGATCCAATCGCTGCTGTCGGACGAGCAAGTGCTCGCGTACAAGTACCACGGCACCCGTTTCGATTGCGGCAGCAAGCTGGGCTATCTGAAGGCCACGGTGGAGTTCGCCCTGCGTCATCCGGAAGTGAAGGCCGATTTCGAGGAATACCTGCGCAACCGCGCGCCGATTCTCGAAGGCTGAAGCACTGGCCGATCCGGTTGAACAAAAATGCCCGTCACCTGCGTGACGGGCATTTTGTCTTTGGACGCCTGTTTGTCTCTTTCAGCGACGACGCATCAGAAAAATAAACGTCTTGTCCTGCGACGTCGACTCGACGATCTCGTTGCCGGTCTGCTTGGCGAACGCCGCGAAATCGCGCTGCGATCCCGGGTCGGTTGCGAGCACTTTCAGAATCTGACCGCTCGTCATGTCGGCGAGCGCCTTCTTGGCCCGCAGAATCGGCAACGGACAGTTGAGCCCGCGCGCGTCGACTTCCTTGTGAACTTCCATCGCGATTGAACCTTTCTTTGCCTGTGGGTGAGCGCTCGGTGAAGGTTCGATTCTAGCGCAGCAGTCACAACTCCACCGCCCGCCCGCTTTCATAAGCCTGCCGCATCGCGATGCCGATACGCGTCGCTTCCCGCGCATCTTCCAGTGTGAGCCCGGTCGGTCTCCCGTCCGCGAGCAACGCCACGAACGCCTGTGCCTCGCGCAAAAACGCATCCTCGAAGCGCTCGAAGAACGTCGGCGTGCAGGCATTGCGCATACCGTTTGCATCGGCGATCTCGACGCGGTTCACGCGCGGATTGCGCCCCACCGACAGCGCGCCCGCCGTGCCGATCACCTCCGTCTGCGTGTCGTGCCCATGCGCCATCGTGCGCGATGCGTACAACACCGCAATCCGCCCGTCCTCGAACTCGATGGTGCCCACGCCGTTGTCGATGTCGCCGCACTCGCGCAAGCCGTCGTGAATCGCAATGGTGCCGCTCGCATATACGCGCCGGGCGCGCGGATTGCCGAGCAGCCAGCGCGCGAGATCGATGTCATGCACGCTGCAATCGAGAAAGAGCCCGCCCGATGTCGGCGCGAATCGCACGAAGAAGCCGTCCGGATCGTTCTTGTCGCAGGTCTGCGAGCGCACCATGAAGGGCCGGCCGATCGCCCCTTTCGCGATGCCGTCGAACGCATCGCGATAGCTCGCATCGAAGCGCCGCACGAAGCCGATCATCACATGCAGATGCGCATGACGCGCATGTTCTTCCAGCACGGCGTCGCATTCGGCGAGATCGAGCGACAGCGGCTTCTCGCAGAACACGTGCTTGCCCGCGCGCAATGCGGCGATGATCTGCCGCGCATGCAGCGACGTGGGCGTGACGAGCCACACCGCGTCGATGGAATCGTCCGCGAGCAGTTCGTCGTAGTCCGCATGGAGCGACAACTCGGGCAACGACGCCGCCGCCCACGCACGCTCTTCCTTCACCGGGCTGCACGCCGCGACGAGTCTCGCGCCCGGCACGTGCCACGCGAGATTTTCCGCATGCCGGCGCCCGAGCCGCCCCAGTCCGACGATACCGACGCGCAACGGATTCATGCGACGTTCTCCCCAAGCGTGACGATGCGCTTCTCGCGCCACGACAACGTCGCGGCTTCGGCCAGTTCCAGCGCCTTCAATCCGTCCGCGACCGTCGTACGCACCGGCTTGCCCGACTCGACCGCATCGAAGAAATGCGCGATTTCCGCCGCGTAGGCCGCGCGATAGCGCTCCAGAAAGAACGCTTCGGGCTTGTCGCTCGAGACCGCCGCTGTCGTATAGGCGGTGACTTCCGTCGGCCGCACGTTGCCCGCTTGCAGCATGCCGGCGCTGCCGAGCAACTCGAAGCGCTGATCGTAGCCATACGCCGCGCGCCGCGCCGTGTTGATCTGGCACAGACGCCCGCGCTTCGTGCGAATCGTCACTGCCGTCGAATCGATATCGCCCGCATCGGCGATGGCCGGATCGCTCAGGCAACTGCCCGTCGCGTGCAGCGTGTCGGCTTCGTCGTCGAGAATCCAGCGGCAGATATCGAAGTCGTGGATCAGCATGTCCTTGAAGATGCCGCCCGAATGCTTGATGTACTCGACCGGCGGCGCGCCCGGATCGCGGCTCGTGACGATCAGCATCTCCGGCTCGCCGATCTCGCCCGCATCGATGCGCGTCTTCAGCGCCGAGAACGTGGGATCGAAGCGGCGCTGAAAGCCGATCATGCAGACGACGCCCGCTTGCGCGACAGCATCGGCGCACGCACGCGCGCGCTCGATCGTGAGATCGACGGGCTTCTCGCAGAACACATGCTTCTTCTGCGCCGCGGAGGCGAGAATCAGATCCGCATGCGTGTCCGTGCTCGAACATACGACGGTCGCAGCGACGGAGGCATCGCCCATCGCGCCGTCGACGTCGGCGACCTGCGCTCCATATAAAGCCGCCAACGCGCACGCCGCGTCACGATTCACATCGACGACGTATTTCAAACGCACGCCCGGCTGCCGCGCGAGATTGGCCGCGTGGATCTTGCCGATGCGCCCTGCCCCGAACACCGCCACATCAATCGTCATAGCCACCTGTCTCCTTGGATTCCTCGACGTTCAACTCCAGCCGGTACGCGAGCGCGATGAACAACGCCTGGCACAGGCAAATGGTGCTCGTGAGCGAACGGAACGCGAACGCGCTGCCTTCCTTCACGAACAGGCTCGCGCTCGCGTGACGCGCGAGCGGCGAAAGCTGGCTATCGGTGATGACGAGGGTCTTCGCACCGTGATGCTGCGCGGCGCGCACGCAGTACTGCGTTTCCTTGCCGTAGGGCGCGAAGCTGATCGCGACCACCACATCCCCCTTCTTCACGCTGCGGACCTGCTCGCGGAACATGCCGCCGAAGCCCGAAATCAGATGCACGCGCTTCTTCGTGTGCTGCAATGCATAGACGATGTAGCTTGCCACCGCGAACGACCGGCGCACGCCGATCACATAGATGTTCTCGGCCTGCGAAAGCATGTCGACGGCGGCTTCGAACTGCGCGTCGTCGAGGCCGGCTTCGAGCTCGTCGAGACCCGTGCGGCTCGCCGCGATGAACTCGCGCGCCACCGACAGGCCCGACGCCTCGCCCGCCTTCTCGTCGATAAGCTTGCGGATGCGCTGCTGATAGCTCTGCTGCGAGCCGCCCGCGCCCGTGTAGGCCTGCCTGAACACGGCCTGCAAGTCGGAGAAGCCGGAGAAGCCGAAGCGCTGCGCAAAACGCACGACCGCGGACGCATGCACGCCGCATGCACTCGCGATATCGCTCGTGCGATCCATCATCACGCTCTGGCGATGCTGTTCGATGTAGCTCGCGACGCTCTTCAACTGGCGCGGCAGGGAGTCGTACGCGTCGGTGATCCGCTGCATGAGTTCGTCGACGCTTTGTACGTCGGTGCTGGCGTCATCCATCAGAGGCTCTTTCGATGTTCGTCGTAGAACCGATTATAGGAACGCGGCAAGCAAATTGGAATGTATTTTCCATTTGCCGCACCAATAAAATATCTGTTGCAGACCACCGAAAACTGACCTACTCTTGGTCCTGAGCACGGCACATCAAAAGGTCGGCTCGCGAGACATCACACCAAACAACAACCGAGATAGGTGGAGACAATGACCCTTTGCAACGGTCGGGCCGCGCTGCGCGCGCTGGTGGCTGCTGCTGCGTTGTGCAGCGCAACGTTGATGGCGGCGAGTCCCGCTCACGCGGCGCCCGACGCGAAGTTCGTGCTGATCAGCCACGCGCCGGATTCGGATTCCTGGTGGAACACCATCAAGAACGCGATCAAGCAGGCGGATGAAGACTTCAACGTGCAGACGGACTACCGCAATCCGCCGAACGGCGATATCGCGGACATGTCGCGTCTGATCGAGCAGGCCGCCGCGCGCAACTACGACGGCGTCATCACCACCATCGCCGACTTCGACGTGCTGAAGAGTTCGCTCAACAAGGTCACCGCGAAGAAGATTCCACTCGTGACGATCAACTCGGGCACCGAAGAACAAAGCGCGCAACTGGGCGCGATCATGCACGTCGGCCAGCCCGAATATGTCGCGGGCAAGGCGGCGGGCGAAAAGGCGAAGGCCGCGGGCATCAAATCGTTTTTGTGCGTGAACCACATCGCGACGAACACGGTTTCGTTCGATCGCTGCCGCGGTTTCGCCGATGCGCTCGGTGTCGACTACAAGGCCGCGACGCTCGATTCGGGCCAGGACCCGACCGAGATCCAGTCGAAAGTCTCGGCGTTCCTGCGCAATCATCCGGACACGCAAGCGATCCTCACGCTCGGACCGACGCCCGCTTCCGCGACGCTCAAGGCAGTCGCCCAAATGGGCCTGCAAAACAAGGTCTATTTCGTTACCTTCGACTTCTCCGATGACATCGCGAAAGCGATCAAGGACGGCACGATCAAGTTCGCGATCGATCAGCAGCCGTATCTGCAAGGCTATATCCCCGTGGCGGTACTCGCGATCGTCCACAAGGAGCACACCACCGATCCGGCGAAGATCCGCCAGATTCTCGAAGCGAATCCGAAGTTCAAGGCACGCCTCGCAACCTACGGATTGGAACCGTCGTACGGCCCCAGGAACATTCGTTCGGGTCCGGGCTTCATCACCAAAGAAAATCTCGACAAGGTCGTGAAGTACGCCGGTCAATATCGTTGATCCCGGCATGACCTTCTTCGGGCGGCTTCGGTAAGCCAGGAACCGCCCGCTTTTCTCAAGTCCACTGTGTCCTTACTGCGTCCGTTCGCGGACGCGGCAGGGGCGCGCGCATCGCCGCTGAACTGAACTTCGTCTCGAGTCTCAAGGAGCCATCATGGGCGTAGCCGGCAAGCATTACCCTCCCCACGTGAATCCTCAGCAGGACACCGCTGACACACCTGACAACGCGAAGCCCTCGGATGAGCGCGTACGCCGGCAATCGTGGTTCGGTCATTTGCTGAATCGCCCTGAATTCGCGGCCATTTCGGGCACGGTGCTCGTGTTCCTCGTGTTCGGCTTCGGCGCGGGTTCGTCGGGCATGTTCAACCTCGACGGCGTCATGAACTGGTCGCAGGTCGCCGCCTATCTCGGGCTGCTCGCGGTCGGCGCGTGTCTTCTCATGATCGCGGGCGAGTTCGACCTGTCCATCGGTTCGATGATCGGTTTCGCGGGCATGATGGTCGCGTTGCCCTCGGTCTACTTTCACTGGCCGTTGTCGCTTTCCATTCTCTTCGCGTTCGTGATGTCGATGCTGCTCGGCGCATTGAACGGCTATCTCGTGATGAGAACCCGCCTGCCTTCGTTCATCGTCACGCTCGCCTTCCTGTTCATCCTGCGCGGCCTGACGCTCGCGCTGTCGATCATGTTCGCGGACCGCACCATCATCTCCGGCGTGGGCGATCTCGCGCAGGCCGATCCGATCGCCAACACGCTCTTTCATGGCGTCGCCCTCCACGGCGTGTTCACCTGGCTCGCGCACATGGGCATCGGCAAGTTGCTCGATAGCGGCGAGCCGCTCGTGCCGGGCATTCCGAAGGTCATCATCTGGTGGCTCGTGCTCGCGGCAATCGGCGCGTTCGTGCTCGCCAAGACGCGCTACGGCAACTGGATTCTCGCGGTCGGGGGCGATGCGAATGCCGCGAAGAACGTCGGCGTGCCGGTGAAGCGCGTGAAGATTTCGCTGTTCGTGCTGACCGCGTTCTGCTCGTGCCTGTTCGCCGTGCTGCAAGTGTGCGACATCGGTTCCGCGGCGGCCGACCGCGGCCTGCAGAAGGAATTCGAGGCGATCATCGCGGCGGTCATCGGCGGCACATTGCTGACGGGCGGTTACGGCTCGGTGGTCGGCGCATGCTTCGGCGCACTGATCTTCGGCGTAGTGCAGATCGGCATCACTTATACGAACGTGAGCTCGGACTGGTTCCGTGTGTTCCTCGGCGTGATGCTGCTGATCGCCGTGCTCTTCAACCACTACGTGCGCCGCCGCGTCTCGCAGGCTCAATGAGAAGAGAACCGACATGAACGACGACAACATCCTCGCACTCGAGAACGTCAGCAAATTTTTCGGCAAGGTGATCGCCCTCAACGGCGTCACGTTGCGGCTCAAGCGCGGCGAAGTGCATTGCCTGCTCGGCGACAACGGCGCGGGCAAGTCCACGCTCATCAAGACGCTCGCGGGCGTGCATGCGCCCTCTTCCGGCGACTATCTGGTCGATGGCAAGCCGGTCCATTTCGAATCGCCGAAGGAAGCGCTGGATCTCGGCATCGCGACCGTGTATCAGGATCTCGCGCTCGTGCCACTGCTTTCGGTGGCGCGTAATTTCTTCATGGGCCGCGAACCGCAGAAGAAGCGCTTCGGCCTCTTCAGCGTGATGGATCTCGATCTCGCCGCCGAAACCTCGCGCGCCAAGCTTGCGGAAATGGGCATCAACGTGCGCGATCCGCATCAGCCCATCGGCACGATGTCCGGCGGCGAGAAGCAATGCCTTGCGATCGCGCGTGCGATCCACTTCGGCGCGCGCGTGCTGATCCTCGACGAACCGACCGCCGCGCTCGGCGTGAAGCAGAGCTTCAATGTGCTGAAGCTGATCCACAAGGCGCGCGAAAAAGGCATCTCGGTGATCTTCATCACGCACAACGTGCATCACGCCTATCCGATCGGCGATTCGTTCACGCTGCTCAATCGCGGCCGCTCGATGGGCACGTTCACGAAGGACACCATCAGCAAGAACGAAGTGCTCGACATGATGGCGGGCGGCGCCGAAATGCAGCAGATGATGACCGAACTCGAAGGCGCGACGATCTGAGGACATTCAAGCCATGCCAACACAAACCACCTCTCGCTTCGCGCCGGACCGAACACGCGATATCGTGTGCCTCGGACGTCTCGCTGTCGATCTCTATGCGCAGCAGGTCGGCGCGCGCCTCGAAGACGTATCGACGTTCGCGAAATATCTCGGCGGCTCGTCCGCGAACATCGCGTTCGGCTGCGCACGGCTCGGTCTCGCTTCGTCGATGCTCGCGCGCGTCGGCAACGATCACATGGGGCGCTTTCTCACCGAGACGCTGCAGCGCGAAGGTTGCGACGTGAGCCATGTGCGCATCGATCGTGAACGGCTCACCGCCCTCGTGCTGCTCGGCCTCGAAGACCGCGACACGTTTCCGCTCGTGTTCTATCGTGAGAACTGCGCGGACATGGCCGTCGATGAAGCCGATTTCGACGAAGCGTATATCGCGTCGTCGAAGGCATTGCTCATCACGGGCACGCACTTCTCGACCGAGCAGGTGAACCGCACGAGCCGCCGCGCGCTCGACTATGCGCGGCGCAACGACGTGCGCACGATCCTCGACATCGACTATCGGCCGGTGCTGTGGGGTCTCACGGGCAAGGCCGATGGCGAAACGCGCTTCATCGCGAACGAAGGCGTTACCGCGCATCTTCAGCGCATCCTGCCGCTGATCGATCTCGTGATCGGCACGGAAGAAGAGTTTCGCATCGCGGGCGGCAAGGACCATCTGATCGACGCGCTCGCGATGGTCCGCAAAGTCACGAACGCGACGCTCGTGGTGAAACGCGGGCCGCTCGGCTGCTCGATCATCGAGGGCGCGGTGCCCGCCTCCATCGACGATGCGCCGATACATGGCGGCGTCGAAGTGGAGGTGCTCAACGTGCTCGGCGCGGGCGATGCGTTCGCGTCCGGCTTCCTCTCTGGCTGGCTGCGCGACGAGCCGCTCGAAGCCTGTGCGCGAACGGCCAATGCATGCGGCGCGCTCGTCGTGTCGCGTCACGGCTGCGCGCCCGCAATGCCCACGCCTGCCGAACTGGATTACTTCCTCGCCGCGGCCAGCGAAGATCCCGCACGCATGCGCCGACCGGATCGCGATGCGACGCTCGCGCGGCTGCACCGCGTGAGCCCGAAGCGCAAGCAATGGGATGAAGTGCTCGGCTTTGCGTTCGATCATCGCAACCAGTTCTTCGATCTCGCGCAGCAGACGGGCGCGAGCGAAACGCGCATCGCCACATTGAAAAACCTGTTCGTCGATGCCGTCGCGCAGACCGAAAAGGAACTCGGGCTCGGAGGACGCATCGGCGTGCTGATCGACGACCGCTACGGCCAGGATGCGCTGAACGCCGCCACGGGCCGCGGCTGGTGGGTCGGACGTCCGGTCGAATTGCCCGGCTCGATGCCGCTCGTGTTCGATCACGGCCGCTCGATCGGCACGACGCTCGTGCAATGGCCGCGCGAGCAGGTTGCGAAGTGTCTCGTGCAATATCACCCCGATCATCCGCATGACGTGCGGCTCGAACAGGAAGCACAGTTGCGCGCGCTCTACGATGCCGTGCAGGAAAGCGGCAACGAGCTTTTGCTCGAAGTGATCGTGCCGAAGAACGGTCCGCCCGTGGACGATGACACCGTGTATCGCGCGTTGAAGCGTCTCTACAACCTCGGCATCTATCCGGAATGGTGGAAGCTCGAACCGATGAGCGCGAAGCAGTGGCAGTCGATCGATGCGCTGATCGCCGAACGCGATCCGTATTGCCGCGGCGTCGTGCTGCTCGGGCTGTCGGCGGCCGTCGATCAGTTGCGCGACGGGTTCAAGGCTGCGGCATCGTCGAAGACCTGCAAGGGCTTCACCGTCGGACGCACGATTTTTCATGAACCGAGCCATGCGTGGCTCGCAAACGAGATCGACGACCGCGAATTGATCGCGCGCGTGCGCCGCACCTTCGAAACTTTGATCGGCGCATGGCGCGAAGCGCGTGGCGCGTCGCATGTGGACGATCGCCAGATCAAACAGGAGCAAGCCGCATGAACCAGCGTGCTACACAAACGGAGACGGCCGCGACTTCGACGACCGTTCGACTGACCGCCGCGCAGGCCGTCGTGCGCTATCTCGCGGCGCTTCGTACCGGTAACGGAGAAGCGCTTTTCGGCGGCGTGTTCGCGATCTTCGGGCACGGCAATGTCGCGGGAATCGGCGAGGCGCTGTATCGGCATCGGGATGAATTGCCGACGTATCGCGCGCACAACGAGCAGGCGATGGCGCATGGCGCGATCGCGTATGCGAAGGCGCACATGCGCCGCCGCATGATGGCGGTGACGACGTCCATCGGCCCGGGCGCGACCAATCTCGTGACCGCCGCCGCGCTCGCGCATGTGAATCGCTTGCCTGTTCTTCTGTTGCCTGGCGATATCTTCGTGTCGCGCGCGCCGGACCCTGTGCTGCAGCAAGTCGAGGACGGTCAAGATGGCGGCGTGTCTGCGAACGATGCATTGAAAGCGGTCTCGCGATACTTCGATCGCATCGTGCATCCCGCGCAGTTGTTGAGCGCATTGCCGCGCGCGATTCGCGTGCTCACCGACGCGGCCTTGTGCGGCCCCGTCACGCTCGCATTGCCACAGGACGTGCAGGCGATGGCCTATGACTATCCTGCATCGTTCTTCGCGCCGCCCGTCGTCGAGTTCCATGCACCCGCGCCGATTCCCCGCGAGATCGAACGCGCCGCTGCGATGCTGCGCGAAGCACGTGAACCGATGATCGTATCGGGCGGCGGCGTGCTGTACGGACTCGCGACCGATGCCTTGCGCACCTTCGCGCACAGGCACGGCATTCCCGTTGCGGAGACGCAGGCGGGCAAAGGTGCGCTGGCGTGGGACGACGCGTTGAACGTCGGCGGCATCGGCGTGACGGGCGGATCGGGCGCGAACGAACTCGCCCATGCGAGCGATTGCGTGCTCGCTGTCGGCACGCGCTTGCAGGATTTCACGACGGGATCGAACACGCTTTTCACGCAGGCGCGGCTCGTGGCGATCAACGCGAATCCGTTCGATGCGTTGAAGCAGAACGCCGTTGCCGTGCAGGCGGATGCGCGTGTCGCGCTCGATGCGTTGTCGGCGGCGCTCGGCGACTGGCGCGCATCGCCGCAATGGACGACGCGTGCGCACCGGCTCGCGAACGAGTGGCGCGAGACCGTCGCGCATGTGACGAACACGCCACTCGCGGACGGCGTGTTGCCGCGCGAGGCCGATGTCATCGGCGCGGTGCAGCGTTCGGACGATGCATCGCCCGCGAACGATATCGTCGTGTGTGCGGCCGGCACCTTGCCTGCGGATTTGCAGAAGCTCTGGCGCACCGGACGACCGGGCGGTTATCACGTCGAATACGGTTATTCGTGCATGGGCTATGAGATCGCAGGCGGTCTGGGCGTGAAGCTCGCGCGGCCCGAGCGCGAGGTGATCGTGATTGTCGGCGACGGCAGCTATCTGATGATGAATAGCGAACTTGCGACTTCGGTGATGCTGGGCGCAAAAGTCATCGTGGTGCTGCTCGACAATCGCGGCTTCGGGTGCATCAATCGATTGCAGCAGGCTTGTGGCGGGGCACCGTTCAACAATCTCATCGACGATTGCAGGCAAGGCGCGCCCGGTGCGCCCGAGATCGATTTCGCGATGCATGCGCGCGCGCTTGGGGCTTTGTCGGAGCATGTGTCGAGCATCGACGAGCTGCAAGCCGCGATGAAGCGCGCGCGGGCCGCAGATCGAAGTTATCTGATTTCGATTGATACCGATCCGGCTCGGCCCACTGAGGAAGGTGGATGGTGGTGGGAAGTCGCCGTGCCGGAAGTATCGGACCGCGCGGCGGTCGTCGTTGCTCGTGAGGCTTATGAGCGGGCGCTCGAGGCTAGGGGACTTTAAGGGGTTTTTCGTGGAAGCCTGCTTTGTTGTTGGTTTATTAGCGTTGCCCCTGTGCGGGGCGGCAGTCACTTTCTTTGCTGCTGCAAAGAAAGCAACTGTATTGAGAGTCAAGTGCTGGGTCACAAGTGATCGTGATGTGGGGGATTCCAGGGGGTGCGA
>NZ_JALQDT010000023.1:0-78587 GCF_023631085.1 Caballeronia sp. INML1
TACCGCTTCGAGTAAGTGGAAAGATAGTTTCCGAATACTTGGAGTCAATATACAAGTAACCAAAGAAAGCAGCTCGAGACGCCCGCGGTCACACGCAGTTTGGCCATACTTGCCAGCCCATCGTGGGCTCAGTAGCGAGTGCCCTCATAGGCCCCATCGGACGTGGATCGCGCACGGTCTGACTAGCTAGTACCCAAACGAAGCTGGTTCAGCACCAAACGGCTTCGGCACAGCGCTACGCGCTGCCGCCGGGTATGCAAGGGAAACCACCGTATCGCACATGCTGTGAGATGGAGGCGTCAGCAAAGAAGTACGGGCGGACCCGATGGACCGGTCGGCCGCGAAGCGGGCTGGAGCCATTTGGTGCTGAACCAGTTTGTTGTGTGGCGTGAGGTGGCGACCGTGCGCGATCCAAGCCCGGTCGGGCCTATGAGGGCGACACTTAGGCAGCCCACGATCACCTGGCAAGCATGGCCAAACTGCGTGTGACCGCGGGCCTAACGAGCTGCTTTCTTTGGTTACTTTCTTTGCAGCAGCAAAGAAAGTGACTGCCGCCCCGCATAGGGGCAGTGCTAATAAACCAACACCAATACGGGATCCAGCGAAAGCGAAAGCGAAAGCAAAAGCAAACGCAAACGCAAACGCAAACGCAAAAAACCCAGGCAAACGAAAACCCGAGGACCAAACAATGCCCATAAACGTACGCATAGGCATAAACCCACTGTCGTGGATGAACGACGACCTGCCCTCGCTCGGCGGAGAGACCCCTCTGTCTACCGCACTAAGCGAAGGAAAACAGATCGGCTACGAAGGTTTTGAACTAGGCAACAAGTTCCCTCGCGAACCGCAAGCGCTCAAGACGCTGCTCGCCCAATACGATCTCGCCCTCGTGTCCGGCTGGTACTCAGGCAGGCTCGCCGAGCGCACCGCCGAGGAGGAAATCGAAGCCGTAGGCCCGCACCTCGACCTGCTCGCGAAAAACGGCGCAACCGTGATGGTCTACGGCGAAGTCGCGCAGTCGATTCAGGGCGCGCCGCGTCCGCTCTACCAACGTCCGCGCTTCTTCTCCGATGCGCAGTGGAACCAGTACGCCGAGCGTCTGAACCGCTTTGCCGAATTCACACTCACGCGCGGCGTGCGCGTCGCCTATCATCATCACATGGGGGCGTATGTCGAGACGACCGCGGACGTCGATCGTCTGATGGCCCTGACGAACGATGCGGTCGGTCTCCTGTTCGACGCAGGACACATCACGTTCGCGGGCGGCGATGCCCTGAGCGTGCTGCAGAAGCACATCGCCCGCGTATGTCATGTGCATTGCAAGGACGTGCGGCCGGACATCGTGAAGCTCGCGCGCAACCGCAACTGGAGTTTTCTCGATGCGGTCATCAACGGCGCGTTCTCCGTCCCGGGCGATGGCTGCGTGGACTACCCGGGCATCATCGCGTGTCTCGCGAAACATGACTACGACGGCTGGCTCGTCGTGGAAGCGGAACAGGATCCGGTGATCGCGCCGAGCTATGCATATGCCGAGAAGGGCTATCGCACGCTGCGCGCGCTCGTCGACGGAACATACAAGGAGGCAGCATGAGCCTGCTGGTGAAAGCATCGCGCGAGGGACAAACCATCGCGCGCGTCACGCCCGATTCCGCGGGCTGGAAGCATGTCGGCTTCGCGGCGTATCGCCTGAACGCGGGCGATGTCGTGCATGTGTATGACGCGGATCGCGAAAGCTGCATCGTCGTGTTGACGGGCACCGTGAGCGTCGAGGCCGGCGACGAGCATTATCAGTCGATCGGCTCGCGCGACAGCGTGTTCGAGGACGCCGCGCCCTATGCGGTCTATGTGCCGCCGAAGCTCGCGGCGATCGTGCGTGCGGAACGCGATGCGGAAATCGGCGTCGCGAGCGCACCCGCGAAGGGCGAGTATCCGCCGCGGCTGATCGAGCCATCGCAGATGAAGCGCTCGACGCGCGGCAAAAACGCAAATACGCGCTACGTGTGCGACATTCTTCCGCAAACGGAAGCGGCCGAGTCCCTGCTCGTGGTCGAAGTGCGCACGCCGGGCGGACACGCATCGAGCTATCCGCCGCACAAGCACGATCAGGACAACGTGCCGGTCGAGAGTTCGCTCGAAGAGACGTACTATCATCGGTTGAATCCGCCGCAAGGATTTGCGTTTCAGCGCGTCTATACCGACGAGCGCGACCTCGACGAAACGATGGCCGTCGAGAATCACGATGTCGTGATGGTGCCGCGTGGATATCATCCGGTGGTCGTGCCGTATGGCTACGACAACTACTATCTGAACGTGATGGCGGGCAGCAAGCGCACGTGGCACTTCAAGAACGATCCGAAGCACGAGTGGATCGTGGAGCGGGATAGCAAGGCGTCGACCTAGCCGATGGAAAGCCAGTCGCCGATGACTTGCTCGTCCTGAGCAAGCCTCTCCCACGCCCCATCGAACTGAATCGCCCCATGCCCCATCACCGCGACGCGCGCATCGAGCATGCGCGCGATCGTCAATCGTTCTTCGATCAGCAGCATCGCCACACCGCGTTCGCGCAGCGCCGCGAGACACGCGGCCACTTGCGCGAGCACTTGCGGCGCGAGTCCTTCGCCGGGTTCGTCGATGACGACGAGCGACGGATCGCCCGTCAACGTGCGTGCAAGCGCGAGCATTTGCTGTTCGCCGCCCGATAGCGCACCCGCTTTCACCGACGCGCGCTCCTCGAGCACGGGAAACAATCGATACGCGTCGCTCAGCGAAAAGCGCGTGCCTTTGCGTTCACCGAGCAACAGGTTTTCGCGCACGGTCAGCGACGGAAACACGTCACGCGTTTCGGGCACATAGCCGATGCCGAGCCGCGCGATGCGATGCGGCCGCAACCCGACGAGCTGAACTTCGCCATACCGCACATCGCCCGCGCATCGCACGAGTCCCATGATGGCCTTCGCGAGCGTCGAACGCCCCGACCCATTGCGGCCGACGAGCGCGACCACTTCCCCTTCCGCGATACGAAGATTCACGCCGTGCAGCGCCTGCGCCGCGCCATGCCACGCACGCAAATTTTCGATGCGCAATGTAGCGCTCATGGCGCGACTCCGCCGAGATACGCTTGCCGCACGTCACGATTCGCACGTATGGCAGCAGGCGTGCCGGTCGCAATCACGCGCCCTCGCACGAGCACCGAAATGCGATCCGCGAGACTGAACACCGCGTCCATGTCATGCTCGATCACGAGCAGCGTGCGCCCTTCCGTCGTCGCACGGATCAAGGCGAGCGCGCGCGTCGCTTCCGCGCGATTCATGCCGGCGGTGGGTTCGTCGAGCAGGATGAGCGGCGCATCGGTCGCGAGCGCGATGCCCAGATCGAGCGCGCGTTGCTCGGCATAGGTGAGACGCGCGGCGAGTTCGCAGGCGCGTTCGGCAAGGCCGATGGCATCGAGCATCGCGTGTGCGCGCGCATCGATTTTTCGCGAAGGCAGCCATCGGTCGAGAAAGCCCGATGACGACGCGCCGAGCGCCGCGCAACGCAGATTGTCGAGCACGGACAAGCCGCCGAATACGCTCGTCGTCTGGAAGCTGCGCGCAAGCGTTCGGGCGACGCGCTGCGGCGGCTCGCCCGTGATGTCGATCCCGTTCGCGACGATGCGCCCGTCATCCGGCCGCGCACGGCCCGAGATCAGATCGAAAAGCGTGGACTTGCCCGCGCCGTTCGGTCCGATGAGCGCATGCCGTTCGCCCTGCGCGACGCGCAGATCGACGCCGCGCAACACCTGCGTCGCACCGTAGCGTCGGGTGACGCCGTGCAGTTCGAGCGCGGCGTTCATCGCGCGGCCCTCGCGCGTCGTGTGAGCCACAGACCCAGCAATGCGCACGCCAACGCGATGAGCCACGCACGCGCATCGATTCGTCCCGCATAGAGCGCTTCGACCGGAACGACCACCGCGACGCCCCAGACCATCGCGCTGAACGCCCCGAAGCGCAGCGATCGCGCATCGCGCCTGACGACACCCGCGACGCCCTCCGGCGCGGCGAGCACGACCCACATGAAAAAGAGCCCGAGATACATCGGCCACGCGGCGGTCACGCTCGCCACGGCGACGCTGAAGAACGTCAGCAGCACCGCGCCGATCACCGGCCCGAAGAACGCGCCGGTCCCGCCGATCACCGTGGCGACCAGCACGCTCGTCGAGCGCGCGATGCCCACGCTTTCCGATGACACCAGCTCCACATTGATCAGCGCCAGCACGCCCGCGATGCCCGCGAAGAACGCCGACACGACGAGCACGCGAAACCGCACGCGCGCCGGTGCGAAACCGATCGCCGCCGCGCGCGCGGGATTGTCGCGCACGGCGTTGGCGAGGCGGCACATCGGCGTGCGCGAGAACGCGAACATCGCGAGCGCCGATACGACGCACCAGCACGCGATCAGCGCATAGGCCTCACGGAGCGGCCCGAAGGTCCATGCGAAGAACGACGGCCCGCTCGCCCGGTCGATCGTCACCCCGCCCTCGCCGCCGAACCATCCGGGCACGAGCCACACGCACGCGGCGACGAGCTCGCCGATGCCGAGCGTGATCATCGCGAAAGGCGTGCTCGCGCGCCGCGTCGAGATCGCGCCGAACACGACGGCGACGAGCATCGCCGCGCATCCGCCGACGACCGGCAGGAGCGGCAACGGCACGCCGTAGCGATTGAACACATGCGCGGCGGCGAATGCGCCGAGCCCCGAATATACGGCGTGGCCGAACGACAGCAGCCCGGTCTCGCCGAGCAACAAGTTGTACGAGAGCGCGAAAACGATGAGCGTCGCGGTCTGCGCGCTGTAGGCGAGCAGCCAGGATCGATCGAAGAAGAGAGGCAGCGCGAGCGCCAGCGCGAGCGCGAGCGCAAGAAACTTACGCATCTTGCATGCGCTCGCCGAAGAGTCCGCGCGGCCGCGCGGCCAGCATCGCGACGAGCACGAGATAGGGCAGCACGGGCGCGAGCTGCGCGACCGTCAACGCGCTCCACGCGGGCGGCAGCGTCAGGCCGAGCGATGCAGCGATGCTGCCCGCCGACACGCTCGCGCCCACGGCGAAGGTCTGCACGCAGCCGATTAGAAGCGACGCGACGAGCGCGCCGCCCAGCGATCCGAGCCCGCCGATCACGACGACGACGAACACGATCGGTCCCATTGCATCGGCCATCGCCGGTTCGATGACGGCGAGCGGCGCGCCGATCACGCCACCGAGCGCGGCAAGCGCGGTGCCGACGGCGAAGACCATCGTGAACACGCGCGGCACGTCATGGCCGAGCGTTTCGACCGTTGCGGGATGCGTGAGCGCCGCGCGTACGACGAGTCCCGTCTTCGATATGCGCAGTATCAGCCAGAGCGCGCCGAGCATCAGGACCGCGATCGTCATCATGAACACGCGGTAGCGCGCGAACGACGCGCCGTAGAGCGTGAAAAGCGGACCGTCGAGCACGGAAGGAATCGACGCGGGCAAGGGCCCGAGCCCCCATACGAGCTTGACGCCTTCGCCGATCACGATGGCCGCGCCGAACGTGAGCAGCATTTGCCCGAGCGCGCCGCGCGCATGCACGCGTCTCAACAACAATCGCTCGAACAAGGCGCCCGCGATGCCGACGACGACCGGCGCGAGCATCAACGCGGACCAGAATCCGCCATGCGCGGCGAGCGCCTGCCCGACATACGCGCCGAGCATATAGAAACTCGCGTGTGCGAAGTTGAGCACGCCGAGCATGGAGAAGATCAGCGTAAGGCCCGCCGACAACATGAAGAGCAGCAATCCCACGCTCACGCCGTTGAGCAGACTTACGCAGAACCACTGGAGCAAAACGCGACCCTCAGCCGTTGATGAGCGGCTTCAGCGCATCGACGAGCGGCGCGGGCAGCGGCACCGGCCTGCGCGTCACGCGATCCACATAGACATGCACGAAGTGTCCTTGCGCGGCGGCGGTGTCCGAGCCTTGCGTGAAGATCGCCACTTCGTAGCGCACGCTCGTGTTGCCGAGCCGCTCGACGCGCAAGCCCGCTTCGATCGGCTCAGGAAACACCACCGGCGCAAAGAAGTTGCAGCGCGTCTCGACGACGAGGCCGATGGTCTCGCCCTCGCTGAAATCGAGCACGCCTGCGCGCAGCAGATACTCGTTGACGACCGTGTCGAAGTAGCTGTAGTAGACGACGTTGTTGATATGCCCGTAGACGTCGTTATCCGACCAGCGCGTGCTGATCGCGAGAAAGTGCGCGTAGTCCGCGCGCGTGGTCGGAACCGGCTTGCTCATTGCTTAAAGAGACTCCGTCAGCATGCGTCGATAATCGTCGGCACTCGCCTCGCGCGGATTCGTCTTGTGGCAATGATCCGCGAGCGCGCCCTTCACCACCTTGTCGAACATGCTCTCGTCGACGCCCATCTGCGAGAGACGCGTCGGCAAGCCGAGGCGCGCGGTCATGTCGTGCACGGCCTGCGCGACATCGGCGTGCTCCGCGAGATTCATCACGCGGCGCATGCGCGCGAAGCGCCGTTCCGCGACGACCGACGGCGCGCTCTCGTTGAAGCGCAGCACCGCGGGCAAAACCACCGCGTTCAGCGTGCCGTGATGCAGCGACGTGCGGCCGTTCACCGCGAGCCCGCCCAGCGGATGCGACAGCGAATGCACGCAGCCCAGGCCCTTTTGAAAGGCCATCGCGCCCTGCATGGACGCGGACATCATGTTCAGGCGCGCGTCGCGGTCCTGGCCGTCGTGCGTCGCGCGCTCGATGTTGGCCCACGCGCGTTCGAGCCCGTCGAGCGCGATGCCGTCGGCGGGCGGATTGAACGCGGGCGCGAGAAACGTTTCGATGCAATGCGCGATCGCGTCCATGCCGGTTGCGGCGGTGAGCGCCGGCGGCAGGCCGAGCGTGAGCGACGGATCGCAGATCGCGGATTTGGGCAAAAGATGCCAGGAATGGAAGCCGAGCTTGCGCCCGTCCTCGAGAATGATGATCGCGCCGCGCGCCACTTCGCTGCCCGTGCCCGACGTGGTCGGCACCGCGATCAGCGGCGCGGCGCGCTCGGTGATCCTGCCGCTACCGCCTTCGATCGTCGCGAAGGTCGTCAGTGGCGCGTCGTGCGTCGCCGCAATCGCAACGCCCTTCGCCAGATCGATCGACGAGCCGCCGCCCACCGCGATGAGGCCATCGCAACCTTCGCGCCGGTACTGCTCCGCGGCTCGCAGGACCATCGCTTCGGTCGGATTCGAAGGCGTGTCGTCGAACACCGGCAGCGCGCCGAGCTTCGCGCTTTCGATCACACGATTCGCGAGGCCCGCCGCCGCGACGCCTTTATCGGTGATGACGAGCGGACGCTTCACCCCGATGCGCGCGCATTCGCTTTCCAGCGCCTGAAGCGCGTCGTAGCCGAGGTGGATATGGGTCAGGTAGAAAATGTAGGCCATGGCGCGGGAACCGGTGAGGAATGTGCGGGCATGTTGGGGCGCTGCGACGCGCGTGTCAATCGGGGTTAGATCGACGCGGCCAACGCGCGCACGTCATCGACGAACCGTTCGACGGTCTCGCGCTTCGTGTCCCATGCGCACATCAGACGGCAGCCGCCGGATCCGATGAACTGATAGAAGCGCCAGCCCTTCGCACGCAGCGCCGTGGCAACGCGCGCCGGCAGTTCCGCGAACACCGCGTTCGATTCGGGCTTGAAGAGCAGGCTCACGCCGGGAATGTCGGCGAGGCGCTCGGCCATCAGTTGCGCCATCGCGTTCGCATGACGCGCGTTGCGCAGCCACACGTCGTTGTCGAGCAGGCCGAGCCACGGCGCGGAGATGAAGCGCATCTTCGATGCGAGTTGCCCCGCCTGTTTGAGTCGATAGGCGAAATCGGCGGCGAGCGCCTTGTCGAAGAACACGACCGCCTCGCCCACCGGCAAGCCGTTCTTCGTGCCGCCGAAGCACAACACGTCGACGCCCGCGCGCCACGTGATCTCCGACGGATGCACGTTCAGCGTCGCGACCGCGTTGGCGAAACGCGCACCGTCCATGTGAACTTTCAGATGGCGGCGCTTCGCAATCGCGGCGATCGCGCGGATTTCCTCGACCGTGTACACGGTGCCGACTTCCGTCGCCTGCGTGAGCGCGACGACCTTCGGCTTCGGATAGTGGATGTCCGCGCGTTTCGTGACGAGTTCCTCGATCGCATCGGGCGTGAGCTTGCCGTTCTCGCCACGCGCGGTGAGCAGCTTCGAGCCGCCCGAGAAGAACTCGGGGCCGCCGCATTCATCGGTTTCAATATGCGCGAGCTCGTGGCAGATCACCGAGTGATACGACTGACACAACGAAGCGAGCGCGAGCGAATTCGCCGCGGTGCCGTTGAACACGAAGAAGACTTCGCAATCGGTCTGGAAGAGATCGCGGATGCGATCGCAGACTTGCGTCGTCCACGAATCGTCGCCGTAGGCGGGCTCGTGGCCGCTGGTGTTGGAATTGATCAGCGCTTGCAGCGCTTCGGGGCAGATGCCCGCGTAATTGTCGGAGGCGAAGTGCTGGATCGGGTCCGTGGGCGCTGTCATGGGATCGCTGTGATGGCCTTGTCAAAACGAGGCGCGCGAACGGGTGACGTCGCGCGGCCGCAATCCGGCCATTCTAGCGGCTCGGATCGACGCGCGCCGTGGCGCCGATCCGAGCAATGCTGGTTTGCTGTCTTACTTGGCGTCGGGCGCGCTCGCCGCGTTCGCCTGCTGCGCCTTCTTGTCCTTCTTGCTGGCCTCGTGATGGCCGATCGCGCAGCCGCCTACCGCGCCCGCCGTCCCGTGCTTGCCCGCGACGTGTCCCGCCACGCCGCCGACCGCCGCGCCTTCGATACAACCCTTCGCCTGTGCCGCGCCCGTTGCGGCGAGCATGGCGGACGTCAGTGCGATCAATACGATTTTGCGACTCATGATGCATCTCCCTCTTCTCGTTGAACGTGACGGGAGCGTTGCACGCAGTGTGCCTGACAGGCTGTAATAAAAAACGGCCCGGTCCGAAGGGACCGAGCCGTCATGCAGCGGAAGAAGAATCGACTTAGAGCTGTTGCTGAACCCAGCCCGTCACGCCCGCGAGCGCGGCCGGCAGATTGGCCGGCTCGGTGCCGCCCGCCTGCGCCATGTCCGGACGACCGCCGCCCTTGCCGCCGACTTGCTGCGCGACGAAGTTGACGAGCTCGCCCGCCTTCACCTTCTTCGACGCATCCGCCGTCACGCCCGCGATCAGGCTGACCTTGCCGCCATCTACGGATGCGAGCACGATCGCCGCGCTCTTGAGCTTGTCCTTCAGCTTGTCGACGGTTTCGCGCAGCGTCTTCACGTCCGCGCCTTCGAGTTGCGCGGCAAGCACCTGCACGCCGGATACATCGACGGCTTGCGACACGAGTTCATCGCCCTGGCTTGCCGCGAGCTTCGATTTCAGCGCGCCGAGTTCCTTTTCCAGCGACTTCACGTGCTCCTGAACCTGCGCGATACGCTGCGTGAGTTCCGAAGGCTGCGCCTTCAGCGCGCCCGCCGCCGCGTTGATGCGTTGATCCAGCTCCTGCACGTAGCGCACGGCGTTGTCGCCGGTGATCGCCTCGACGCGGCGAATGCCCGCCGCGACGCCGCCTTCCACCACGATCTTGAAGAAGCCAATATCGCCCGTGCGCCGCACGTGCGTGCCGCCGCAGAGCTCGCGCGAGAAGCCGAGATCGAGCACGCGCACGGTGTCGCCGTACTTTTCGCCGAAGAGCGCCATCGCGCCGCCCTTCACCGCGTCGTCGTAAGGCATCACGCGCACGACGCCCGGCGCGTTCGCGATGATCTCGTTGTTCACGATCTGCTCGACGCGGCGGATTTCGTCATCCGTCATCGGCGCGTTGTGCGCGAAGTCGAAGCGCGTCTTGTCCGCATCGACGAGCGAGCCTTTCTGCTGCACGTGGCCGCCGAGCACTTCGCGCAGCGCCTTGTGCATCAAATGTGTAGCCGAGTGATTGCGCGCGGTGCGGGCGCGGCGCACGGCGTCGATTTCGGCCTTCACGACATCGCCGACCTTGAGCGTGCCCTGCTCGACCGTGCCGTGATGACCGACGACATCGGCCTGCACCTTCAACGTATCCGCGACGGCGAAGCGCACGTTCGCGTTCGCGAGCACGCCCTGATCGCCGACCTGACCGCCCGACTCCGCATAGAACGGCGTGTGATCGAGCACGACGACCGCCTGCTGGCCGTCCTTCGCCTCGTTCACCGATGCGCCTTCGACATACAGCGCGAGAATCCTGGCGTCGTCGAAGATTTCCTTTTCGTAGCCGTGAAAGGTCGACTTCGCGCCCGAGTATTCGAGGCCCGCCGCGATCTTGAACTTGCCCGCCGCGCGTGCCTGGTCGCGCTGACGCGCCATCGCGTCGTCGAATGCGGGTTCGTCGACGGTCACGCCGCGCTCGCGGCACACGTCCGCGGTCAGGTCGAGCGGGAAGCCGTAGGTATCGTGCAGCTTGAACGCGAGTTCGCCATCCAGTTGCTTGACGCCCTTCTTTTCCAGCTCCGCGAGTTCGCCTTCGAGAATCGACATGCCGTGCTCGATGGTTTCGAAAAAGCGCTCTTCTTCCTGGCGCAGCACGTCGGTCACGCGCTGTTGAGCTTCTTTCAGTTCCGGATACGCCGCGCCCATTTCGGCGACGAGATCCGCCACGAGCTTGTGGAAGAACGCGCCCTTCTTGCCGAGCTTGTATCCGTGACGGATCGCGCGGCGCACGATGCGGCGCAGCACGTAGCCGCGGCCTTCGTTGCCGGGAATCACGCCATCGACGATGAGGAACGAGCACGCGCGGATGTGGTCTGCGATCACCTTAAGCGAGTTGTTTTCCAGATCCGGCGTGCCGGTTTCCCGCGCGGCGGCCTTGATGAGGTTCTGGAACAGATCGATTTCATAGTTGCTGTGCACATGCTGCAGCACGGCGGCGAGGCGTTCGAGGCCCATGCCCGTGTCAACGCACTGCTTGGGCAGCGGCGTCATGTTGCCCTGCGCGTCGCGGTTGAACTGCATGAACACGAGATTCCAGATCTCGATGAAGCGGTCACCGTCTTCTTCGGGCGATCCCGGCGGGCCGCCCCAGATTTCCGGGCCATGGTCGTAGAACACTTCGGAGCACGGACCGCACGGGCCGGTGTCGGCCATCTGCCAGAAGTTGTCGGATGCGTAACGCGCGCCCTTGTTGTCACCGATGCGGATGATGCGTTCGACCGGCACGCCGATTTCCTTCGCCCAGATGTCGAAGGCCTCGTCGTCTTCCTTGTAGACGGTCACCGTGAGCTTGTCGGCCGGCAGGTTGTAGACCTTGGTGAGCAGTTCCCAGCAATAGTGGATGGCGTCGCGCTTGAAGTAATCGCCGAACGAGAAGTTGCCGAGCATCTCGAAGAACGTGTGATGGCGCGCGGTGTAGCCGACGTTCTCCAGATCGTTGTGCTTGCCGCCCGCGCGCACGCTGCGCTGCGCGGTGGTCGCGCGCGAGTACGGACGCGATTCGCTGCCCAGAAACACGTCCTTGAACTGGACCATGCCCGAGTTGGTGAAGAGCAGCGTCGGGTCGTTGCCGGGCACGAGGCTCGACGAACGCACGATCGTATGGCCCTTCGATTCGAAAAACTTCAGGAATTTCTCGCGTATTTCGGCGGCTTTCATAGCGTACGGGGCGTGTCTTTGGTTTCTTGATGGTGCCCGCGGGCGGCTCTCTGCGAGCCTTGGCCGGCGTGGCGAGGGTGATTGTCGATTATACGGGATTCGCCGCGTCCGACCGGGCGCGCGGCAGGTCCGGTATCGCGCGCGCGGCGGTTCTGTGCGACATTCGCAGTCCGGAGACAAATTTGAGCGAGCGAACCGACGAATGGGAGCCTTGAGCCATATCCGCGTGCTGGACCTGACCCGCGTGCTGGCGGGACCGTGGTGCGCGCAGACCCTCGCCGATTTCGGCGCGGACGTCATCAAGATCGAGCGGCCCGAAACCGGCGACGACACGCGCCACTGGGGGCCGCCCTACCTGAAAACGCCCGGCGGCGAGGACACGCACGAGGCCGCGTACTATCTCGCGGCGAACCGCAACAAGCGTTCGGTGACGGTGGATATCGCCACGCCGGAAGGTCAGCAGATCGTCCGCGAGCTGGCCGCGCAAAGCGATGTCGTGCTGGAGAACTACAAGGCCGGGCAACTGAAAAAGTACGGGCTCGACTACGCGTCGCTGAAGGCCGTGAAGCCGGACATCGTCTATTGCTCGGTCACCGGCTTCGGGCAGACGGGGCCGTATGCGCAGCGCGCGGGCTACGACTTCATCGTGCAGGGCATCGGCGGGTTCATGAGCATCACCGGCGAGCGCGACGGGCAGCCCGGCGGCGGTCCGCAAAAAGCCGGCGTGGCGATCGCGGACCTGATGACGGGCATGTACGCGACCATCGGCGTGCTCACCGCGCTCGCGCACCGCGACCGCACGGGCGAAGGGCAATACATCGACATGGCGCTGCTCGACGTTCAGGTCGCGATGCTCGCCAACATGAACACCAATTTCCTCGCGAGCGGCAAGCCGCCGGTCCGCTGGGGCAACGCGCATCCGAACATCGTGCCGTATCAGACCTTCCAGACGAGCGATGGCTGGATCATCGTCGCCGTGGGCAACGACGGGCAGTTCCGCAAGTTCGTCGAAGCGGGCGGCCGCGCCGAACTGGCGGACGATTCGCGTTTCGCGGCGAACCCGTCGCGCGTGCGCAACCGCGACATCCTCGTGCCGCTGCTCGCGGACATGGTGCGCAGCAAGGGCAAGCACGAATGGATCGCCGAACTCGAAGCCGCCGGCGTGCCGTGCGGTCCGATCAACGATCTCGGCGAAGTGTTCGAAGATCCGCAGGTGCTCGCGCGCAAGATGCAGATCGATTTGCCGCATCCGACGGCCGGCACGGTCAAGCTCGTCGCGAGCCCGATCAAGATGAGCGCGACGCCGCCCGAAGCGCGCACGCATCCGCCGCTATTGGGCGAGCACACGACGAGCGTGCTCGCCGACGTGCTCGGTTACGACGAGGCGAAGATCGCGCAGTTGCGGGCGTCGAAGGCAATCTGAGCGAGTGCGCGCGAGGTTGTCAGGATCAACGAACGCCGGCGCCGATCAAACCGCCCGCCGCCGCGCCCGCGACGGTGCCGATCGGCCCGCCCGTGACCAGGTAGCCGAGCGCGCCGCCCGCAGCCGCGCCGACTCCGGCGTGGGCCTGCTGGCGCGACACGTTTGCGCAGGCCGCGAGGCTCGATACGAGCGCAGCGGCGGCGGCCAACTTGAGCGTCGTGATGGCGATCTTTTTCATGATGGGCTTCCTGGTGTTGTCGTTGTGATGTGTTGTGCTTGTCGCGCAGTCCCGCGCCGTACAACCAGACGCGGTCGATGCAGGCGAGCCGATCTTAAAATTGCGCACCCGCGCCCTTCAACGCGATTTACGTCCGGTTACGGTGGTTACGATGCGCGTCGCCGGGCGTAAACCATGTAACGGAACTCGCGAAACGGCGCGACTGTGCGAATCGCGCGACGAAACCGGCCGCGAGCGCTTCAACAACGTTTCCGCAGCCTGCTCCCGACGGTTGCGTAAGGTAGAATCGACCCAATATTCAAGGCCTTCGTACGTGTTCCGGGCCGAACGGCCTCGATGAACGCTTCCCGAACCGTCTCACGCGCGCGAGCGCACCCGCTGGCACTCTCTTTCGCATGAACACCGATCGCAACGACGCTCCGGCGCCATCCAATTTCATTCGCAACATCATCGAAGACGACAACCGCTCCGGCAAATGGTCGCAGCGGGTCGAGACGCGCTTTCCGCCCGAGCCGAACGGCTACCTGCATATCGGCCATGCGAAGAGCATCTGCGTGAACTTCGGCCTCGCCGCGGATTACGGCGGCGTGTGCCATCTGCGCTTCGACGATACGAACCCCGAGAAGGAAAGCGTCGAATACGTCGATTCGATCATCGACGCCGTGAAATGGCTCGGCTTCGACTGGAACAAGGACGGCGCGGAGCACAAATACTTCGCGAGCGACTACTACGACAAGCTGTACGAGTTCGCCGAGATGCTCATCAAGAAGGGCCAGGCATACGTCGACAGTCAGACGGCCGAAGAGATGCGCGCGACGCGCGGTTCGGCCACCGAAGCGGGCATCAACTCGCCGTATCGCGACCGCACGCCCGAAGAGAACCTCGACCTCTTCCGCCGCATGAAGGCGGGCGAGTTCAAGGAAGGCGAGCACGTGCTGCGCGCGAAGATCGACATGGCCTCGCCGAATTTCAACATGCGCGATCCGGTGATCTATCGCATCCGCTTTGCGCATCACTACCGCACGGGCGACACGTGGTGCATCTACCCGATGTACGACTACGCGCACTGCGTGTCGGACGCGATCGAGAACATCACGCACTCGCTCTGCACGCTGGAATTCGAGGATCATCGCCCGCTCTACGACTGGTTCCTCGCGCAACTCGCGGACGATGGCGTCTTCCAGCGTCCGCTGCCGCAGCAAATCGAGTTTTCGCGCCTCAACCTCACGTATGCGATCACGAGCAAGCGCAAGCTGCTGCAGCTCGTGCAGGACAATCACGTCGACGGCTGGGACGATCCGCGCATGCCGACCATCGTCGGTGTGCGCCGGCGCGGCTTCACGCCGGAAAGCATCCGTTTGATGGTCGAGCGCGTCGGCGTGACGAAGGTCGATTCGTGGATCGACATGAGCGTGCTCGAAGGCGCACTGCGCGACGATCTCGATGACAAAGCTCCGCGCGCGATCTGCGTGCTCGATCCTTTGAAGCTCATCATCGACAACTATCCCGAAGGACAGAGCGAGACGTGCAGCGCGCCGGTGCATCCGCATCACCCGGATCGCGGCGTGCGCGCGTTCCCGTTTTCGCGCGAGCTGTGGATCGAACGCGAGGACTTCCAGGAAACGCCGCCGAAGGGCTACTTCCGTCTCTTCCCGGGCAACAAGGTGCGGCTGAAGTACGGCTTCGTCGTCGAATGCACGGGCGCGGACAAGGACGAGAACGGCAACGTGATCGCCGTTCATTGCAACTATTTCCCGGACAGCAAATCGGGCACGGAAGGCGCGAACAACTACAAGGTGAAGGGCACGATCCACTGGGTCAGCGCGGCGACGGCGTATGCGGCCGAAGTGCGCCTGTATGACCGCCTCTTCAAGGAGCCGCAGCCCGGCGCGGGCGGCGCGGAATTCCTCGACGCGCTCAATCCGGATTCGAAGCGCGTCGTGAACGCCTATCTCGAGCCGAGCGCGCGCGACGCGCACGCCGAAGACCGCTTCCAGTTCGAGCGGCACGGCTATTTCGTCGCGGACCGGCTGGATTCGCAGCCGGGCAAGCCGGTGTTCAACCGCATCGTGAGCCTGCGCGACAGCTGGGGCAAACCGGCCTGATATCGACAGGACCAAGGCGCCGCGCAGCCACGCGGCGCCCTCGATGAATCTTGCCGGACTCATCGCACGCCGCTTCTCACGAGGACATCATGAAGCAGCCGCACTACTTCGCGCAGCGCCGCACATGGGCGCAACGAAGCGCCGCCCTCGCCTCCTTGCTCCTGCTCGCATCCGCCGGCGCGCACGGCGCCATCGCCGCCGAACTCGCCACGGCGCAGGCCACGGTCGATCAGATGCCGCCTTCCGCGACGCTGCGCAAGATCGTGGAAAACGGCGCGATCGTGCTCGGCACCCGCGAGTCGTCCGTGCCGTTCTCCTACACGGTGAAGCAACAGCCGGTCGGCTACTCGTACGACATCGCACTCAAAGTCGTCGACGAGATCAAGAAGCGCCTCAACATGCCCAATCTCGCGGTGAAGAACGTGCAGGTCACGTCGGCGAACCGCATCTCTTATGTCGTGAACAATCAGGTCGATCTGGAATGCGGCTCGACCGCGCATGTGGCCGACCGCGACCCGCTCGTCGCTTTTTCGAACAGCTTTTTCCAGTACGGCATCCGCATGGCCGTGAAGAAGAAGTCGGGCATTCGCGACTACGCGGATCTCGCGAACAAGACAGTGGCGACCACGGCGGGTACATCGGATGAGCGCATGTTGCGGCAGATGAGCATCGACAAGAAGCTGAATCTGCGCATCATCAGCGCGCGCGATCATGCGGAAGCGTTCGCCGCGTTGAAGTCGGATCGCGCGGTGGCGTTCGTGATGGACGATCCGCTTCTCTACGGCAAGATCGCCCAGGAAGGCGCGGCGCGCAACGAGTACACAGTGACGGGCGCATCGCTCGCGAACGAGGCGTATGGCTGCATGATGAGAAAGGGCGACCCCGTGTTCAAGCGTATCGTCGATGACGTGATCGCCAACATGCAGCGCTCCGGCGAAGCCGCGAAGCTCTACGAGACCTGGTTCATGCGCCCGATTCCGCCCGATGGCATGAACCTGCAATTTCCGATGTCGCCCGAAATGAAGGCGCTCTTCGCCAATCCCAATGACCGCACAGTCGACTGACTACAGCGTCTCGTGCAGTTGCGCGAGCGATAGCGTCGTCTCGAACAGACGCGCGAGGCTGCGGCTCGCGAATTTATCGACGTCCGCCGGGCTGACCCAGCGGTAGGCGTCCATCTCGGGAATCATCGTGCCGTCGCTATAGCGCGGAAAATACGATTCGCACACGCAGTTCTCGAGTTGCACTTCGTCTTCGCTCACGCGCACCGCAAAGAGATGCAGGTCCTTGTCACGACGATAGACGAAGCGTCCGAGATCCTTCAGCCGCGCGGCGGGCAGCACGATGCCCGTCTCCTCGACGAGCTCGCGCAACGCCGCCTCGCGCGGGCTTTCGCCGGGATCGGCGGCGCCCTTGGGCACGTCCCAGTGCGTGGTTTCGGTCGCGTGGCAGAGCAGCACGTCGCCCTGCGCGTTCAGCATGACCACGCCGCACGATACGGTACGGGCGGTCATCGACGGCTCTGCCCGTTCATCACTGCTTCTTGAGTTTCCACTTGCCGTCGCTCGCCTTGCAGGCCACCGGCGTCCAGGTCTGCGTCTGCCCCTTGGCTTGCGCGATGAGCGTGACCTTGCGGCACTTGAGGCCATCGGACTCGAACGTTTCGTGCGGCGTGACCGTGCCGTTGATCGGGACCGTGTTGCCCGTGCCCTTGTTGTCCCAGTCGAGCGATTCGCCGTCCTGCTTGGTATTGAGCGCGGTCTGCGCGGCGTTGTTGAGCGCCTGCAGGTCGCGCTGCTTCATGTAGGTGATCGGCGTGTTGTTCAGGAATCCGAGATTCGCGGCGGTTGCGCCCGTGCTCAAAGCAAGCAGCGCGGCTGCCGCGAAAGTCGGGAAAGAAGCGCGAGCGAGCGCTCGATGTGTGATCGGCATTGAATGTTCCTCTTGCGGATGAGTATGCCGCCTGCAGATGCAAAGAGCGGCAACGGCGATTCATCAACTCGGCCCGTAGGGGCGGGTCGCAAGGAGGATAGCATGACGCGCGGCGTTCGGCGGCCCGGGCCACGCGGGCTTGCGTCAATTGGAAGTGGAGTTCATTTCGTCGATGCCGATGCCCTTCTGCGCGTTCCTGTCCTTCGCCGGATCGTAGCCGTCGGTGAGCGTATCGAGGAACGCGACGACGTCCCTGATCTCGGCTTCGTCGAGCGCGGGCCTGTCACCCTTCGTTCGATCGAACGGCGGCTCGGTATTGACGTTCTGCCAATAACGCTTCGGCAGATCGTCGAACTTCTGGACGACGCCTTTCTTCGACACCGGATAGAACTTCTCCGGGTTCGTGTCGCGCTCGACGTAGAAGCGCACCACGTCTTCCAGGTTGTGATAGATGCCGTTGTGGAAGAACGTCTTGCGCGTCGCGACATTGCGCAACGACGGCGTGCGGAAGATGCCGCAATACTCGTCCTGGCCCGTCAGGTCGCGGCGCTCGGGACCGCATGCCCCGAGATCGTGGAAGTTCGGGTTTCTGTTGACCGGCAGCGCACGATTGCGCGGCACGCCGATCGCGATCAGGCCGAAGTCGCTGAACTGCGGCGGCGAGCCGTCCTTTGCGCGCTGGCTGATGTGGCACGACGCGCAGTTGCCCTTGTTCTCGTCGTTGAAGAGCCGCAGGCCGTGCATCTCGGCCTCGTTGAGCTTCGCGCGGCCCGCGAGAAACGCGTCGTACTTGCTCGTGTACGGATAAAACTTTTCAGGCGTCTGCTCGAACGCTTCGAGCGATTGCAGCACGGAGGCGAACACCTTGTCGTCGCTGTCGAATACATCGGCGCCGAACGCCTCGCGGAAGTCGTCCGCATAGGACGATGCCTTCACCGCGGCCGCGACCTTCGCCGGCGTGCTGCCCATCTCGAACGACGACAAGAGCGGCATGCGCGCCTGGTCCGAGCCATGATCGACGCGGCCGTCCCACGTGAGCCCGCCGGTCGGGCCGGCATCGACGCTCTCGTCGCCTTCATCGTCGGAATCGTGAAAATGGCGCGTGAAGGCGGGCACCGCCTGCAGATACTTGAGCGAAGGCACCGCGCGGAATCCCGGCTGATGCATGTCGTTGCCGCCGAGCTGCACGGATAACGCGTTCGGCGGCCCGAACGCATGGCTCGGGCTATGGCACGATGCGCACGCGAGCTTGCCGGAGCCGGACAGCGACGGATCGGAGAACAGCTTCGCGCCGAGCGAGGTGATCTGCTTCACATGCGCGAACACCTCCGCGCGCGACTGACCATGCGGCGCCGCCTCGGCCGCGATGCGCGTCGCGGCCTGCGTCTGCCCGCTCGCGCCGTTGTCCGCCGCATGGGAATCGCAGCCGCTCATTACCGCCGATGACGCGCCGAGCGCGAGCGCAAGAAGGACAAACGGCAAACGCATCGAAGACATGGACGTGCGGATCGGAATCGAAAGATGCCGAAGCGTATGTCGTGCGCATGTCTTTCATGTGACAAGGACGAACTTTATTAAGCGAACATTACGCAAACGAAAGCCTTGTTACATCGCTGCGTCAATTTGCGTTGCGACACTGCCCACGCCGGCGGGCAAAGGCTTTTGACGACGACGCCCGCGTCACGCGCCGGTCTCCAAACCAAGAGAGAATCTCAATGAACAACAAACTCGTTTGCGTGGTGCCGCTCGCGGCCGCTCTCGCACTCGGCCTCTACGCATGCGGCGGCGACGATCATCAAGACAAAGATATTTCTTCGGTGAAGAACGTCGTCGTGATCTACGCGGAAAACCGCAGCTTCGATAACCTCTATGGGCACTTCCCCGGCGCGAACGGCCTGCAGAACGTGACGGCGGCCAACTCCCGGCAGCTCGACCGCGACGGCAGCGTGCTCGCGACGCTGCCGTCGATCTGGACCGGCCTGACGGCGAAGGGCGTGACACCCGCGATCTCCGAAGCGATGACGGCGAACCTGCCGAACGCGCCGTTCGCGATCGACGATCCCAACGGTTTCAACACGCAGCTCAACGTCACGACGCGCGATCTGTATCACCGTTTTTACGAGAACCAGATGCAGATCGACGGCGGCAAGAACGACAAGTTCGCCGCATGGGGCGACTCGGGCGGTCTCGTGATGGGCCACTACGACACGCCGCCGGACAAGCTGCCGCTCTACAAGATCGCGCAGCAATACACGCTCGCGGACAATTTCTTCATGAGCGCGTTCGGCGGTTCGTTCCTGAACCACCAGTGGCTCGTCTGCGCGTGCACGCCGATCTATCCGAACGCGGACACAAGCGTCGCGAAGGGATCGATTTCGGCAGTGAATGCGGACGGCGTGTCGCTCAGGACGAAGACGAATCCACCGCCTTCCGCGCTGACCGGCTCGGCCGACGCGCAGTTCGTCAACTCGGGCACGCTCACGCCCGATTTCTATGCCGTCAACACGATGCAGCCGCCGTATCAGCCGAGCGGTAACAAGCCGGTCACCGGCGGCGATCCGAACCTCGCGGACCCGAGCCAGCCGACGACGCTGCCGCCGCAAACGCAACAGCACATCGGCGATCTGCTGAACACGGCCGGCGTGAGCTGGGCATGGTACGGCGGCTCGTGGGCGGCGGCGCTCGCCGATCGTTCGGTCATCAACGGCGCGGTCAACGTGGTGCCCGACTTCCAGACGCACCATCAGCCGTTCAACTACTTCGCCGACCTCGCACCGGGCACCGCCAATCGCGCGCAGCACTTGCTCGATGGCGGCACGAACGGTTCGGAGTTCATCAAGGCGATCGATGCGGGCACGCTGCCGCAAGTCGCGTTCTATAAGCCGCAGGGCAACCTGAACGAGCACGCGGGTTACACCGATGTCGCGCAGGGCGACCAGCACATCGCAGATCTCGTTTCCCATCTGCAGAAGAGCCCCCAGTGGAAGAACATGGTCGTCGTCGTGACGTATGACGAGAACGGCGGCTTCTGGGATCACGTCGCGCCGCCGAAGGGCGACCGCTGGGGCCCGGGAACGCGTATTCCGGCGCTCATCATCTCGCCGTATGCGAAGAAGGGCTTCGTCGATCACACGCAATACGACACGACGTCGATCCTGCGCTTCATCACCAAACGCTTCGGCTTGCCGGAACTGCCGGGCCTGAAATCGCGTGACGACGCGCTCGTCGCGAACGGCGGCAAGGCGATGGGCGATCTGACCGCCGCGCTCGACTTCTCGCAGTAAGCACTGCTCGTCGGCGCTGAAACGAGACGGGCCGCGGCCCTCAAGCCGCGGCCCGTATTTTTTGTGCCGATGCTCACGCGCCCGCAAATAGCGTCGCCAGATCGTTCGTGCGCGCGCCGCTCGCCTGCGCGAGCACGCGCGCTTCCAGTTCGTCGATATGCGTTCGCATCGCCGTGAGCGCGGCAGCGAGATCGCCGTCCTCGAGGGCATCGACGAGTCTTCCGTGTTCGTCCGACGCGCAGTTCGACAATTTCGACGGATCGAAGAGCGCCTTATAGAGTTCGGTCTTCGCAACCAGCTTGGCGAGAAACGCGTGCACTTCCGGCGCACCCGCCAGTTCCGCGAGCAGCAGATGAAAGTGACCCGCGAGGCGCACGCACTCCTCCACGCTTCCCGCCTTCACCGCGCGCTGCTCGGCTTTCACGTGCGCGCGCAACGCGCGCTTCGCCTGCGCAGTCAGCGTGCCGCACAGCGCCGCGACGATGCCCGCCTCCACCACCTGCCGCGCGCGATAGACCTCGCTGATGTCGGCGGGCGTGGGTGAAGGCACGAACGCGCCGCGATTCACTTCCAGCGTGAGCTTGCCCTCGGCGCCGAGCCTTGCCAGCACCTTGCGTATCGTGCCGCGCGTGCAGTCGAACGCGGCGGCGAGCTCGCGCTCGACGAGCTGCGCGCCCGGCGCGAGCTTGCCGTGCAGGAGCGCGGATGTGATCGCCGCGTACACGCGTTCGTCGGCCGACGTTGCGCTCGCGGTTTCATTCGATGATGTGTGCTTGCGTGATGCCATGATGCCCGGTCGTGCTTGCGTTGAGTCGCATTGTAGCGAGCGCCCGCGTCCGGACGCGAATCCGGCCTATCAGATTTGGCGTATTTTTGGTTGACCAAACGCTGCTAGAATGGTCAACCAAATCGAGCGACGCACGGGAGGATTCCATCGTATGAAACCATCGACCTGGATCGTCAACGCACGACCGTTCGGCGGTGCGCCGGTGGATGTGCGTGTCGACGGCACGACGATCGGCGCGATCGCGCCGCACGGCGAGCGCAAGCCCGCGCCGGGCGATATCGTCATCGACGGCGCGCTCGCGCTGCTGCTGCCCGGTTTCGTCGAAGGACATACGCATCTGGACAAGACCACGTGGGGCATGCCGTGGTATCGCAACGCGGTCGGGCCGCGCCTCGCCGACCGCATCGAGAACGAGCGGCGCTGGCGCGGCGAAAGCGGCCACGACGCCGCCAAGGCATCGCGCGCGCTGGCGCTCGCTTTCCTGCGCGCAGGCACGACGCGCTTGCGCACGCATGTCGATATCGACACGGATGCGGGCCTGCGTCATCTCGACGGCGTTTGCGCAACGCGCGCCGCGCTCGCCGATGTGCTCGACATGCAGATCGTCGCGTTTCCGCAATCGGGCATGCTGAAGCGCCCCGGCACGCGCGAGCTGCTCGACGCCGCGCTCGCGCATGGCGCGGATGTGCTCGGCGCGCTCGACCCTTCTTCGATCGACGGCGATCCGGCCGCCTCGCTGGACGCGACATTCGCGATCGCGACGAAGCACGGCAAGCCCATCGACATGCATCTGCACGAGCCCGGCGATCTCGGCGCGTTCACCTTCGACTTGCTGCTCGATCGCGTGGAAGCGCATGGTTATCAGGGGCGCGTCGTCGTGAGCCATGCGTTCTGCCTCGGCTCGCTGACCGACGCGCGGCGCGGCGCGTTGCTCGAACGCATCGCGCGCGCGAACGTCGCGCTTTTGACGACCGCGCCCGCATCCGTGTGCGTTCCGCCGTTGCGCGAAGCGCGCGCGGCGGGCGTGACGCTCTTCGGCGGGAACGACGGCATTCGCGATGCGTGGACGCCCTTCGGCTCGCCCGACATGCTCGAGCGCGCGATGCTGATCGCGATGCGCTACGACCTGCGCCGCGACGACGATCTCGCCACCGCGTTCGATTGCGTCTCGATCGAAGCGGCCCGCGCGTGCGGCTTCGCGCACTACGGTCTCGCGCCGGGCATGCGCGCGGACCTCGTGCTCGTCGATGCGGAAACGGTCGCGCAAGCCGTCGCGATGCGTCCGCCGCGGCGTTTCGTGATGGCGAACGGGGTGCCGATCTCGCCGGAATTCACGCGATGAACCTGCGCGCATCGAACCTTGCGTGGCTCGCGGTGATCGTCGCGATCGGCCTCAACCTGCGGCCGCTGCTCACCTCGATCAGCCCGCTGATGGGCGTGATCCTGCACGCGACGGGATTGTCGTTCCGCGGCGCGTCGATGCTGACCGGCCTGCCCGTCGTCGCGATGGGCGCATGCGCGTTCGGCGCTAGCGCGCTGTCACGTTCAGTCGGCCAGGCACGCGGCGTGGCGATCGGGCTCATCGCGATCGTCGCTGCCTGCGCGGGACGACGCTTCGCCGGCGACGCGGCCGCGCTCATCGCGAGCGCGGCGATCGCGGGCACGGGCGTCGCGGTCATTCAGGCGCTCTTGCCCGGCGTCATGAAGACGCGCTTCGCCGCGCGCCTGCCCTTCGCAATGGGCCTCTATTCCGCATCGATCATGGCGGGCGGCGGACTCGGCGCGAGCATAACGCCCGCGGTCGCGTCGCGCATGTCGTGGCAGGCGGGGCTTGCGTTCTGGGCGTTGCCCGCGCTCATTGCGCTTGCGGCATGGATGCTCCTGATGCGCGCGGACGCTTTGCCTCGCGCATCGTCGGCGCGTCACGCGAAGCCCGCGCCATCGCTCTTTGTCAATCGGCGGGCGTGGACGCTCGGAATCTTCTTCGGGCTCGTCAATGGCGGCTATACGAGCCTCGTCGCATGGATGCCCGCGTACTACCAGCAACTCGGCCGCGGCGTGACCGAGAGCGGCGCGCTACTGGCGATGCTGACGGTCTTCCAGGCGTCGTCGGCGTTGCTTCTGCCGATGGCGGCCGCCCGCTTCGGGCGCGGCCGCGACCGTCGTCCGTGGCTCGCGCTCGGTCTCGCCGCGCAACTGGCGGGCTTCGGTCTGCTGCTCGTCGCGCCGCTTGCGGCGCCGCTCGCGGTCGTTGCATTGCTCGGCGGCGGGCTCGGCGGCGTGTTCGCGCTCTCGCTCGTGCTGACCCTCGATCACGCCGACGATCCCGCACTCGCCGCGCGGCTCGTCGCGTTCGTGCAGGGCGTGGGCTTCGTCATTGCGGCGATCGCGCCGGTCGTCGCGGGCGTCGTTCGCGATGTGAGCGGCGGTTTTTCGATGTCGTGGATGATGCTGGCGGCGAGCCTTCTCGCGATGATCGCGCTGAATGTCGTCTTCGGGCCGCGCAGCTATGCGCACGCGATGCGGCAACAGGACGGCGCCCTCAACGCACCGCGTGACATGCGAAGTACTCGTCGAGCAGATCGGTCATCTGCCACACCGGGCACGGACGGCGGCAGTGTCCGTCGTAGCCCGCTTCCTTGAGACGCGCGATCGGCTCTTCGGGCAGAAAGCCGCTCATGGCGATGACAAGACGATTCGCGTCGTCATCGAGCTGGCGAAGCGCGCGGACCAGCGCGTAATTGCCGCAGCCACCGACGCGCGTATCCAGAAAAAGCACATGCGGACGCCATTCCCGCGCGATATGTTTGAGCGATGACGCGTCCACCGCGAGTTGCGCCGGAAAGCCCTTCAGTTCGAACAAGGACGCGAGCGATGCGCCGAGCATGCGCTCCGGCAGCGCGAGCAGCACGCGCCGCGACTCCGGTTGCAGGCGCGCCTGCTTGCGGTTCCATAGCGAGCATTGCGCCAGGCTGGTTTCGTATGCTCGTTTGTTCAAGTCATTCCTCTTGCGTCGGTTCGGCTTGTCGCCGTCACCGTTATGGCGCACCGCGCGCCACGATGACGCATCGGCGCACCGCGGATGGGCGGAACGCTCGCTTGTACGAGATGGTTAGTTTCTCCGATGCGTTGCGGGGCGCGGGATTTGCGAAGATCGGGCACGCGCACGGGTGGAGGATGGGCAGGAAGCGGGCCAGGTGCAGGGCGGGCGCCGATTCGATTAGTGATGCTGACGTTCCGGGCGATTTGCGCGGGTGTGCGCGCGTGCGGGCTTCATGAAAACAAAAAGCCCAGTCGCAACGACTGGGCTCGACGCAGGCATGTGGCCCGCCCTACACGACTCGAACGTGTGACCTACGGCTTAGAAGGCCGTTGCTCTATCCAGCTGAGCTAAGGGCGGAGAACCGGAGCGCGGCAATGCAGAAAAAAGCAGCCGCTGATCAGAAGAGATCGCGATTTTACCTCATTCGCCGCTTCGCTAGTCCCGAGTTCGTCACACCGGCTGCGGATGCATCGTGAACCAGCCGAGGAAGAAAACGCCCGCGATCACGCAATACACACCGAACGACGCGAGCTTGCCGTGCCCTTCGAAGTAGCGCATCAGAAAACGCACGCTGAGATACGCCGCGATGCCGGTCAGCACGCCGCCCAGCAGCGAATCGGCCAGTTGCCCCGGCGCGTGAAAGAGCTTCGGCAATTCGAGCACGCCCGCCGCGAAGATGATCGGCGTGCCGAGCAGAAACGAGAATTCCGCTGCAGCCTGCGCCGTGAGGCCCGCGCCCACGCCCGCGATCATCGTCAGACCGCTGCGCGAAAAACCCGGAATCAGCGCGCCGATCTGCGCAAGGCCCACCAGAAACGCTTGCTTGAACGTGAGCTTCTCGGGTGCTCGTGTCGCGCGGCTTCTCTGCAAACGGTCGCCCAGCCACAAGAGCACGCCATTGACGATCAACGCCGCCGCGACGATCCGCAAATCGTGAAAAATTGCCTCAAGCCGCTTTTCGAGCACCAGCCCGACGATACACGTCGGAATCGTGCCGATGATGAGCGCCCACATCATGTGGCCGTCGTCGTTCTTGCGGCCGCCGAGCGACGCGAAGAAGCCGCGGATCAGCGCGATCCAGCGCGTGCGGAAATACCATAGCAGCGCGATGGCCGTGCCGAGGTGCAACGCGACCAGAAACGGCAGCAATTGCGGCGCATGCTTGTCGATATGCATGCCGATCAGCCCGGGAACGAGCAAGGTGTGCCCGAGACTGCTGACCGGAAAGAGTTCGGTCACGCCCTGGAGCACGCTCAAGAATACGAGAAACCACAGAGTCACGCGTCGGTCCTTTTTTGAGGAGGAAGAAGGACGCGCCGTGCAGTTCCATCCCTCGCATCACGCGAAGCCGAACGAGGCAGGGGGATATTGGAACAGGAAGGAAAAGCCGATACGGCGCGCAAATGGGACCGATTATGCCGGGGGGGAAATCGAGCGCCAAGCGCAAACCGCACACAAATTGCACCGACAGCAAATCGTCGGGAAAACGAAGAATGATCGCAAGCGGACTACAGGCTATACGAAAGAAAGCGCGCGCAGGTAGCACTGCGCGGCGTTGCGGACCGCGTTACCCGTCAGGCCGTCAGCTTGTAGAGGAAGACTGCCGTGCTCGCGCCGAAGAGGCCGAACATCGCGACGCCCATTGCCATCGCCAGATCCATGGTTGCTCCTTGTCCGTCTGATTCCTAACACTGGAAGCATATAACAACATATTGCATAAGCCTTGCTTAGTCGCAATTTCCCGCAAAGGGTTTTTCCGGACGGAATTCCAAGGCAGAATCGTCGGGTCGAGCCGCGCCGGATCGCCGTGCGCGGCGCCTCGCCATTCAACGGAGCGCCTGCCATCATGTCACCGGAAATTGACGTCATCGAAATCGAGCGCGACGGCGCCGCCATCCAGCTCGCTCCGCAGGCGGGCGGGCGGCTCATGACCTGGCGCGTCGGTGGCGATGCGGTCCTGCACTGGCCCACGGGACCCAACGGACCCAATGGACCCAACGGACCCGACTGGTCCAATCCGGCCAAGATCCGCGGCGGCAATCCGCTGCTCTTCCCGTTTCTCGGGCGTCATTTCGTCGACGGCGAGATCGGCAAATGGCGCGACCCTGAAGGCGTCGTGCATGCGCTGCCGACCCACGGCTTCGCGCGCAACCTGCCCTTCTCCTGGACGCGCGATGCGGACGGGCACGGCCTGCGCATGACGCTCGTCGACAGCGACGCGACCCGCGACGGCTATCCGTTCGCATTTCGCTTCGAGGCGGCATACCGCATCGTCGACGGCAATACGCTCGAAGTCGAACTCACGACGTCGAATCCGGGCGAAGTCGCGCTGCCCTACTACGCCGGGCATCACTTCTACTTCCATCTGCCGCACGGGCAGCGCGCCGAGAGCAGCGTGGAGCTGCCGCACACCGAGCGGCGCCGGCAACTCGCGGACGGCTCGATCAGCGAAGCCGAGCCCGGGCTGCCGCGCTATTCGCTCGCTGACCCGAGCATCGTCGATACGTTTCACTGCCTCACGCAACAGTCCGACGAACCCATGTTGCTCAAGCTGCCGGGCCTTAAGCGCACGATCGCCTTCGAACTGCAGCAGCCGGACTCCGTGCCGTGGTACGCGGTGACGACCTGGACCGAATCGGACACCTCGGACTTCTATTGCGTCGAGCCGTGGATCGGCCTGCCCGACGCCATTCACAATGGCCGCGGCCTGCGCTGGCTCGCGCCGGGCAAGACCGAGACGGCATCGCTCAGGCTCGCCGTCACGCACGGCGAGTAAGGCGAATGGCGCCGACGCAAGGCCACGCGCGGCGTCTTTCTGTTCGGGGAAACCCGAGACGGTAAAATCCTGCCTTTTGGTTCGCCGCGCGACTGTGCTGCGCACTTCTCGCGGCGGTGCTTTACGAGGTCAGGTTTGCAAAAAAGAATTCGACGGCTCGTCTGCGCATCGCTCGTCGCAGCGTTGGCCGCGTGTGGAACGGGGCCGGTCGCGCCGGGCTTTTATCGCGTGGAGCGTGGCGACACCGTGTCGAAGATCGCGCGCGAGAATCGCACCACGGTCTCGAACATCAAGCGCTGGAACGGGCTCACGAATCCCGACGCCATCGAGGTCGGACAAGTGCTGCGCATCGCGCCGCCGGCGGGCAGCGCGGCTGCGGCGGGCTCATCGAGTGCGGGAGCGGGCGGCAGCGCGAAGAGCGATGCCGGCGCGCAGGCTTCGTCGCAGAACAAGGCGGGACCGGGCGTAACGCTCGTCTGGCCGGCGCAGGGCAGCATCATCCGCGGCTTCGACGGCAAGAACTCGAAGGGCATCGATATTGCCAACGTGGCGGGCACGCCCGTCGTGGCTGCCGCCACCGGCAGTGTCGTCTACGCGGGCAACGGCCTGCGCGGCTACGGCAACATGCTGATCGTCAAGCACGACGATGATTATCTGACCGCCTACGCCCACAATCGGGCGCTGCTGGTAAAGGAAGGCCAGACCGTGCAACAGGGCCAGCAAATTGCCGAAATGGGCGATACCGACAGCGACCGCACGATGCTGCATTTCGAAGTGCGCTACATGGGCCGCTCGACGGACCCGGCGCGCTATCTACCGCCGCGTTAAGAAGTCCGGCGGACGTTACGAGGAAGATTGATGAGATTGACGATGAGGATGAACACGGCCGCGCTCGGCGCGGCGCTTGCCTTGACCGGCGCACTCGCCGGATGCGCGCACACGGCGACGATGACCTACCTGCCTTCGGGCGACACGGGCTTCGCGATCAACTGCAGCGGCAGCGATGCGAGCACGACCTGGGCAGCCTGCTACAAGCAGGCGGGCGAAATGTGCGGGGCGTACGGTTACGACGTGGTGTCGAAGGACGCCGACACCGGCGCGACCGCGGGTGGTTCCGTCGGCGGAATTTTCGGGGCGAACATCAAGAATCGCTCGATGGTGATCCGCTGCAAACAGTGATGCCTCGGCGAGCACTGCGACGCGCGGGCCGTCAGGCGTCAGCCGCGTCGTCCTTCGGCTTCTTCGCGCCCGGCGTGCGCCAATGTCCCGACAGCGGATCGATATGCGCCGCGAACGCAACGAGCGATCCGACCGCGAGCGGTGCGACGGCAGCGAAAACCCAGAGCAGATCCATGACAGATACACTTTGAAACACGTTCGCCAGATGATACTCGTCCGGCAATTGTTCCGCTCGAAGGAACCTTCTGAAAACGTGTGACAGGTAACATTTGCCGCAACCGGCGCATCCGGCGGCGTCGTGCACACAGTCATGACACGGCGTGCTTTTGATACCGGCGCCAGCCCGCGCAGGATGTCCGCGCGAACAGTCAGCGCGGGTCATCAGAAGCCCCGATGTTCCCGCATCGGGGCTTCGCCTTTTATGGCGCTTATTGAGGCTTGACCGGATCGGTGATCATCGACGGCGGGGTCATGTCCGTCGGCACGCCCTTGTAGTCGGGCGGATCTTGCGGTTCGTGCTTCTGATGAGAAGTGTCGGCGCAGGCGGCGAGGCCGAACGCGACGAGTGCGATGCAGACAACGGCGGAAACGATGCGCGGCATGAGACTCCCGAACGAGCGTCGAAAAGACAAAGGGGTTACAAGCCGTAACTTGTAACCCCTTCGTGTATCGTGGTCGGAGCGAAAGGATTCGAACCTTCGACCCTCTGATCCCAAATCAGATGCGCTACCAGGCTGCGCTACGCTCCGAGAAGCCGCAGATTGTAACGTGCCCGGCGCGCGTTCGCAACGGAAAACGCGGGCACGCATCTTTCTGCTTCGTCCGAGAGCGAACCTCATCATCCGGGGACACCCCATGAACCTCATACTCTGGCGTCACGCCGAAGCGGAAGATCAGGCGTCGAGCGATCTCGCGCGGCAACTCACGTCGCGCGGACGCAAGCAGGCGCAAGGCATCGCGAAATGGTTGAAGGCGCGCATCGACGATGACGCCGTCTTGCTCGCCAGTCCCGCGACGCGCACGATCCAGACGGCCGAGGCCTTCGGCGACCGCTATCGCGTTATCGACGCGCTCGCGCCGGGCAACGGCGCGCAGGCCGTGCTCGATGCGGCCGGCTGGCCGGAGGGCGTCGCGGAGACGGTCGTCGTGATCGGGCATCAGCCGACGCTCGGCCGCGTCGCCGCCCTCCTCATGACCGGCCACGAATCGGAATGGTCGATCAAGAAGGCCGGCATCTGGTGGTTCCAGGGCCGCACGCGCAGCGGCGACGGCCACGTCGTGCTGCGCGCGGTGGTCAATCCCGATCTGCTTTGAGCGCGGCAGCGGCGGCGCAAGCTCGCGTTCATGCGCGTGTCGTTTCATCGAAACGTCATTGCGATGCCATGCGAGCGTCACCGTGCATTACTACATTGGCGAGGACTTGAAGCCACAGCCACGTCCTGTCGAGGAACGCCAATGCAAGATTTGCCGACGCCCTTCCTGCAACTCGGAGCGTCATCGCTCTCGCTCGATTCGCGCCGCCACCTTCCGCGTCCGTCCGAAACCGTCACGGGCCGCGAGCGCCTGCAAGTGGCGTGGGCGCGTGACGAAGACGCGCTACGCGACGCGCAGCGCCTGCGCTACCGCGTGTTTTCCGAAGAAATGGGCGCGCATCTGTCCGGCCCCGCGGGCCTCGACGTCGATGCCTTCGACGCCTATTGCGATCACCTGCTCGTGCGCGATCTCGACACGCTGCAGGTCGTGGGCACGTATCGCGTGCTGCCGCCGCATCAGGCCGCGCGCATCGGCCGTCTGTACGCCGAAAGCGAGTTCGACGTGTCGCGCCTGACGCATCTGCGGCCGAAGCTCGTCGAAGTGGGCCGCTCGTGCGTGCATCCGGACTATCGCAACGGCGCGGTGATCATGTCGCTGTGGGGCGGCCTCGCCGCGTACATGATGCAAAACGGCTATGAAACGATGCTCGGCTGCGCGAGCGTCGGCATGATCGACGGCGGGCATTACGCCGCGAATCTCTATACCTCGCTGCCGGCCAATGCGCTCACGGCGCCCGAATACCGCGCCTTTGCGCACACGCCGCTGCCCGTCGAGGAACTGCGCACGGGCGCGACCGTGAGCCCGCCGCCGCTCGTGAAAGGTTATCTGCGCCTGGGCGCGAAGATCTGCGGCGCACCCGCCTGGGATCCCGACTTCAACACCGCCGACTTCCTCACCCTCTTCCGTCTCTCCGATATCAACGCGCGTTATGCGCGGCACTTCATCGGCGACATGCAGGGACGCTGAAGCCCCGAAACGAAGAGGCCCCGCTCGACGGGGCCTTCTCATTCTCATCGCGGCATCAGTCGCCCGTGTAGACCACGCGATACGGCCGGCCGATCTTCTCCCATTCCATCGCTTCCTGAACGAGGCTGTAATCGGTGAGCGGATTGTTCGTCACCCACTCGTTGGGCACATGTACTTCGAAACCGCCGCGCGCTTTCTTCACCTCGATGCCGGGCAGCCCGACATCCGTGCGGCGGCGCGACAGCAACGCCGCGAGGCGCAGGCAGAAGAGCAACGTCCACTCGATGTCGCGCGACTGCGCGAGCTTGCCGAGCTTGCCCGCATGCCCGAGGACGAGCGTGGCGAGACGCGCCTGATCGGTGCGCGAGAAGCCGGGCATGTCGGCGTTGCTCGCGATATACGCCGAATGCTTGTGATAGGCGCTATGCGCGATCGACAAGCCGATCTCGTGCAGCGCCGCCGCCCACGCGAGGAACATGCGATTTTCCTCGCGCACGTCCTCGTCGGGTTCGTCGAGCTGATCGTAGAAGCTGATCGCCAGTTCGCCGATGCGCTCGGCCTGCGCGGCATCGACGCCATAACGGCGCTTGAAGCCTTCGACCGTCACCGTGCGCATATCCTGATGCTGTGAGCGCCCGAGCAGGTCGTACAGCACGCCGAGACGCAGCGCGGCGTCGGTCGTGTCGGCGTATTCGATGCCCAGCTCCTCGAACACGCCGAGCATGATCGACAAGCCGCCCGCCAGCACCGGCACGCGATCGGCTTTCAGCGCGACGAGCTTTAGCCGGTTCACGTTCTCGGCCTTGATGAGCGCGCGCTTCAGTTTCTCCAGGCCGCCGCGCGAGATGCCGTGCGTGATGCCTTCGTCATTGAAACCGTTCGCCTCGATCAATTCCGCGAGCGCGCGCGCCGTACCCGACGAGCCGATCGCCTGATCCCAGCCGGTGCCCTTGTATTCGCTCGAAATAATCTGGATTTCGCGTTTGGCGGCGAGTTCCGCCTGACGCATCGTGTATTCGTCGACGTTGCCCGCCGGAAAAAACTGGCGGCTATGGCTCACGCAGCCGATATAGAGGCTTTCCATGTGAATCGGCGTGTAATGCGAGCCGATGATGAACTCCGTCGAGCCGCCGCCGATATCGACCACGAGCCGCTTGCCCGCGCTCGCGGGCACCGAGTGCGCCGCGCCCGCGTAGATGAGGCGCGCTTCCTCGCGCCCCGCGATCACTTCGATCGGAAAACCGAGCGCGGCTTCCGCCTCGACGAGAAAATCGTGCGCGTTCTTCGCGACCCGCAGTGTGTTAGTGGCGACGGCCCGCACGTGATCGGGATGAAAATCGCGCAGGCGTTCGCCGAAACGCTTCAGGGCCTCCCAGCCGCGCACCTGCGACGCGCGATCGAGCAGCTTGTCCTTGGACAGGCCGCCGCCGAGCCGCACGGGTTCGCGCAGCGCGTCGACCTGATAGATCTGGCTGCCCGCGGGCGTTTCCTCGACCCGTCCCACGATCAACCGGAAGCTGTTCGATCCGAGGTCGACGGCGGCAAGTAGATGGGGATGTGTGACCATCGGATATCCAGAGTCGTGAAGTGGGGAAAGGCACTGTCACAGCGGCGCTGTTGCAGCGCACGAATTCTATTCTATGCCGACGCGGCCCACGGCCCTCGCCGCTCGTTCGGAACCGCGCGTTTGCGCTAGCGACGCTATTCGCAATGTGAGTAGAATTTGTGACAATCGTTCTGTCATAAAAAACACATGATACTGTGAGAGCATCCGAGAGTTCCCTTGCCCATCTGATCGAGACACCTTCCCTCCCTCCGATGTCCATACGCTATCCGCTATTCAACCGCGAACTGGGCATATTAGGTTTCAACGAGCGCGTCCTCGCGCAAGCCGCCGACACGACCGTTCCCCTGTTGGAACGCCTGCGCTTCATCTGCATCACCAGCAGTAACCTCGACGAATTCTTCGAAGTCCGCATGGCGGGTCTGCAGGAGCAGATGCGCGACAACCCCGGCTCGCTGTCGCCGGACGGCATGTCGCTTCAGCACGTCTACGACCTCGTCTCGGAGCGCGCGCAGCGTCTCGTGCGCCAGCAATACTCGATGCTGCACGACATCGTGCTGCCCGCACTCGAAATGGAAGGCATCTATTTCCACGGCGCGGAAGACTGGACCGAGCAGCAGACCGCATGGGCGCGCGAATACTTTTACAGCGAATTGCTGCCGGTGCTCACACCGATCGGGCTCGATCCCGCGCACCCGTTCCCGCGCGTGCTGAACAAGAGCCTGAACTTCGTCGTCGAGCTGGAGGGCACCGACGCCTTCGGCCGGCAGGCGATGATGGGCATCGTCCAGGCGCCGCGCGCGTTGCCGCGCCTCGTGCGCATGCCCGAAGCGCTGTCGGGGTATCCGCATGGTTTCGTGCTGCTGAGTTCGTTCATGCAGCACTTCGTGAACGACCTGTTCCCGCATCTCGTCGTGCGCAGCTGCAATCAGTTCCGCATTACGCGCAACAGCGAGCTCTTCGTCGACGAGGACGAAATCACCAATCTGCGCGTCGCGCTGCAGGGCGAATTGCCAGCGCGGCATCTGGGCAACGCAGTGCGTCTCGAAGTGTCGGCGGAAACGCCCCCGCATCTCGTGCGGCGCCTCCTCGACGAAGGTCAGTTGAGCGAACGCGATCTGTATCGCGTGAACGGGCCGGTCAATCTCGTGCGCCTCATGCAGTTGCCCGAGATGGTCGACCGGCCGGACCTCAAGTTCGTGCCGCATATCCCTTCCGTGCCGAAGGCGATCGCGAACACGTCGAATCTTTTCGATGCGGTCGATCAGGGCGATATCCTGCTGCATCATCCGTACGAGAGCTTTCAGCCGGTGCTGGAGTTGCTGCTTCAGGCGGCGAAGGACCCGCAGGTCGTCGCAATCAAGCAGACCATCTATCGCACGGGCACCGATTCGCCGCTGATGGACGCGCTCATGCAGGCCGCGCGCAATGGCAAGGAAGTGACCGTCGTCGTCGAGCTGCTCGCGCGTTTCGACGAGGAGACGAACATCAATTGGGCGTCGCAGCTCGAAGCCGTGGGCGCGCATGTCGTGTATGGCGTGGTCGGCCACAAGTGCCACGCGAAGATGATGCTGATCGTGCGGCGTGTGTCGCAGGGCGGCAAGCTCGTGCTGAAGCGTTACGCGCATCTGGGCACGGGCAACTATCATCCGCGCACGGCGCGTCTCTATACCGACTTCGGCCTGATGACTTCCGATCAGGAGATGTGCGAGGACGTGCATCACGTGTTTCAGCAACTGACGGGCATCGGCGGCGAGATTGCGCTCAATCAGCTATGGCAATCGCCGTTCACGCTGCATGCGAAGCTCATCGAAGCGATTCGCGCCGAGGCCGAGCATGCGCGCGCGGGGCGGCGTGCGCGCATCGTCGCGAAGATGAATGCGTTGCTCGAGCCTACCGTCATTGCCGCGCTTTACGAGGCGTCGCATGCGGGCGTAAAGATCGATCTGATCGTGCGTGGTGTGTGTTCGCTCAAGCCGGGTGTGGAGGATCTGTCGGAGAACATCACGGTCCGGTCGATCGTCGGGCGCTTTCTCGAACACCATCGCATCTTCTATTTCTATGCGAACGGCAAGGAAGATGTGTTTCTTTCGAGCGCCGACTGGATGGATCGCAACTTCTTCCGACGCGTGGAAGTGGCGTTTCCGATACGCGATCGGAGGCTGAAGCGGCGCGTAATTGCCGAAGGGTTGTCGGTGTGTCTCGGTGACAATCAATCGGCGTGGGTGATGCAAAGCGATGGGCACTATCGCAAGCGTCGGCCTGGCAAGGCTATTCGCAACGCCCAGTTGGGGTTGCTTGCGAAGTTTTGCTCCTGATTTTATTTGCTTTCGCTTTCGCCGGATCCCGATGTCTTATGGGGATCCGACGAAAGCGAAAGCAAAAAACCAGAAGCCCCTCACGCGGCCAGCGACTTCCTCAACGCTGTCCGCGACCCAGGAAACCGCACGATGAACATGCTCCCCTTCCCCACCTCGCTCTTCACATCGAGCTCGGCATTGTGCCGTTGCAACACATGCTTGACGATGGCGAGCCCGAGCCCCGTGCCGCCCGTATCCCGCGACCGGCTACGATCCACGCGATAGAAACGCTCGGTCAAACGCGGGATATGCTCCGCCGGAATGCCGAGCCCACTGTCTCGCACGGTGAACACCGCGCGCTCCTTCAACCGCTGCCACGTCACTTCGATCGTTCCGCCATCCGGCGTATAACGCACCGCGTTCGTCACGAGGTTGCCGAGCGCGCTCATCACTTCCGTCTCCGCGCCCGCGATGGTCAGCGCATCGTCGCAATGGAACGTGATGCGATGCCGCCCGTTCGACAGATTGTTCGCATCGTCTTCCAGGTGGCGCATCACGGCACGCATGTCGAGCAGCTCTTCGCCAGGCGGACGCATGTCGCCTTCCAGATTGGCGAGCACGAGCAGATCCCGCACGATGTTCTGCATGCGCGACGCCTGCTGCTCCATCATGTCGAGATAGCGCCTGCGGTCGGCTTCGTCGAGCGGCAGCTCGCGCATCGTTTCGAGAAAGCCGGAGAGCACCGTGAGCGGCGTTTTCAGTTCATGCGAGACGTTGGCGACGAAGTCGCGTCGCATCGAATCCGTGCGCTCCAGCTCGGTGATGTCCTGCGTGAGAATCAGCTTGCGATGATCGCCATACGGAAACACCTGCACCGACACCGTGTATTTGCGGCTCACGCCCATGCCGCGCATCACGAGCATCTCTTCGTAGTGGTGCGCGTTCAGGTAGCGAACGAAATCCGGATGACGCACGAGATGCGTGATGTGCTGGCGCAAGTCGCGCTTTGCATCGAGTCCGAAGTGCTTCTCGGCGATCGCGTTGCACCACTCGATCTGGTCGTGATCGTCGAGCATCGCCACACCGTTCGGTGACGCCTGGATCGCCTGAATGAAGCGCGCATGCTGTTGCTCGACCTGGCGCACTTGCGCGTGCCAGCGCTTCGCGAGCTTGTGCAGGCGGTAGTAGATTTCGCCCCAGATGCCGAGCGCGCTCGGCACTTCGCCGTAGACCGGCGCTTCGAGCAGACGCCACAGGCGCTGCATGTGATAGGTGACGAAGAAACCTTGCACGACGAGCATGAGCACCGCGAAGGCGAGTGCGACCCGCACGCCCGCGAATGCGCCGATCGCGACGCAGAGCGCGGCGAGCAGCGCGAGGGACACGATCGCACGCGTCCAGATGATGTTCATGTTGTCGGCGAGTCTGAGTGACGTTGATGCGGAACGTTGAAGCGGACGACGCTGAACCCGGACTCAGGCGCTCTTCGCAAGCCGGTATCCGCTGCCGCGCACCGTTTCGATCATAGCATCGCAGCCCGCCGGCTTGAGCGCGGCGCGCAGACGCTTGATGTGCACATCGACCGTGCGCTCTTCGACGAATACGTGATCGCCCCACACCTGATCCAGCAGTTGCGTGCGGCTGTGCACGCGCTCCGGATGCGTCATGAAGAAATGCAGCAGCCGGAACTCGGTCGGGCCGAGATCGAGCTTGATGTCGTTGCCCGAATGACTCGCCGCCACGCGATGCGTCGCCGGATCGAGGCGCAGGCCGTTGATCGCGACCACGTCTTCCGTCAGCTGCGGCGCGCGGCGGCGCAGAACCGCCTTGATGCGCGCCATCAGTTCCTTCGGCGAGAACGGCTTCGTGACGTAATCATCCGCGCCGATCTCGAGGCCGAGCACCTTGTCCTGCTCGTCGCCGCGCGCGGTCAGCATGATGATCGGGATGTGCTTCGTGCGCTCGTTGTTGCGCAGTTCGCGCGCGAACGATATGCCCGACTTGCCGGGCAACATCCAGTCGAGCAGCACGAGATCGGGCAGCACGTCGCTGATCAGGTTTTGCGCCTGCTCCGCGTTGTATGCGCGAATCGGGCAATGTCCCGCATGTTGAAGATTCACCGAAATCAGCTCGGAGATCGCGGGTTCGTCTTCGACGACGAGGATACTGCTGGGCATCGGCACCTCTTGACCTTTTGCTTGAGTTAAAACGATTGCGCGCGGCCGATCAGCTGAGCGCCTCGCGCTCGAGCTGGTCGCGCGAGACATGGCGCACGTCCGTGCCCTTCACGATATAGATGATGAACTCGGCGATGTTCTTCGCGTGATCGCCGATGCGCTCCACCGCCTTCGCGATGAACAGATAGTCGAGGCCCGCGGAGATCGTGCGCGGATCTTCCATCATGTAGGTCACGAGCTTGCGCACGAAGGCGCGGAATTCGTCGTCGATGGCCTTGTCGTCGCGCACGATCTGCGCGGCGGCCACCGTGTCCAGACGCGCGAACGCATCGAGCGCGCGGCGCAGGATCGACACCGCCATCTCGCCCGAAAGCTTGATCTCGGCGATGTTCACCGTGCGGCCCGCGCCGTCTTCGTTGATGCGCTTCACGCGCTTGGCGATCTTCTCGGCTTCGTCGCCGGCGCGCTCGAGATTCGTGATCGTCTTCGAGATCGCCATGAGCAGACGCAGGTCGCGCGCAGCCGGCTGACGGCGCGCGATGATGTTGCTGCACTCCTCGTCGATCTCGACTTCCATCGTGTTCAGGCGCGCTTCGGCCGCGATCACCTGATCCGCGATGCCGATATCGAATTCGTTCAGCGCCTGCATCGCGTTGATGATCTGCGACTCGACCAGACCGCCCATTTCCAGCACTTTCGACGACACCGCGTTGAGGTCGGCGTCGAACTGGCTCGAGAGATGTTTATCGGACATGTATGCTCCTTATGCCTTTCTGTTGACCTGGCTGACGTTCAGCCGAAGCGGCCCGTGATGTAGTCTTCCGTTTCCTTGCGGGCCGGCTTGATGAAGATCTTTTCGGTATCGCCGAACTCGATCAATTCACCGAGGTACATATAGGCAGTGTAGTCCGAACAACGCGCCGCCTGCTGCATGTTGTGCGTGACGATGACAACCGTGTAATCGCTTTTCAGTTCGGCGATCAGCTCTTCTATGCGCCCCGTCGAAATCGGGTCGAGCGCGGAGCAAGGCTCGTCGAGCAGCAGCACTTCCGGGCGGATCGCGATGCCGCGCGCGATGCAAAGACGCTGCTGCTGGCCGCCCGACAGACCGTAGCCGCTCTGTTGCAGCTTGTCCTTCACTTCGGTCCAGAGCGCGGCCTTGGTGAGCGCCCATTCCACGCGATCGTCCATCTCCGAGCGCGAAAGCTGCTCGAACATCTTCACGCCGAACGCGATGTTGTCGTAGATCGACATCGGGAACGGCGTGGGCTTCTGGAACACCATGCCCACGCGCGCGCGCAACAGCGAAATGTCGCGCGTGGTGTCGAGCAGGTTCGCGCCGTCCATCAGGATTTCGCCTTCGGCGCGCTGCTCCGGATAGAGCGCGTACATCTTGTTGAACGTGCGCAGCAGCGTGGACTTGCCGCAACCCGAAGGACCGATGAAGGCCGTCACCTTCTTCTCCGGAATACGCAGGTTGATGTTCTTAAGCGCGTGATACTTGTTGTAGAAGAAGTTGAGGTTCTTCACCTCGATCTTCGGCTTGATGGAATCGGCAGGCTGCGAAGCATGCGTCGGACGCACGCTGCCCGGCACCGGGCCGCGCTCGACCGGCGCTGCTTCAACCTTCGAATTCAGGTGGTTGACACCACTTTCGACCATATTCATGGAATCACTCCGCCCTTATTTCTTCGAGAAGATCGCACGCGCCAGGATATTCAGACCCAGCACGCCGAGCGTAATCAGGAACACACCGGCCCACGCGAGCGATTGCCACTGCGGGAACGGACTCATCGCGAACTTGTAAATCGTCACCGGCAGGTTTGCCACCGGCTGATTCATGTCCCACGAGAAAAATTGATTCGACAGCGCCGTGAAGAGCAGCGGCGCGGTTTCGCCGGCGATACGCGCGATCGCCAGCAGCACGCCTGTCACGATGCCGCCGACCGACGCCTTCAGCGTGATCGACATCACCATCTTCCACTTCGGCGTGCCGAGTGCGAACGCGGCTTCGCGCAGTGCGTTAGGCACGAGCTTCAGCATGTTCTCGGTCGTGCGGACGACGATCGGAATCTGCAGCAGAGCCAGCGCGATCACCCCGGCCCAGCCCGAGAAGCGGCCCGCCTTGGCCACCACGATCGCATACACGAAAAGACCGACGACGATCGAGGGCGCCGACAGCAGAATGTCGTTGATGAAGCGCGTCACGCTCGCGAGCCAGCGCTTCTGGCCGTATTCCGCGAGATACACGCCCGCAAGGATGCCGAGCGGCGTGCCGACGCACGTCGCGAGGAGGACGAGCATCAGCGAGCCGACGATCGCATTGGCGAGACCGCCGCCATCGGTGTTCGGCGGCGGCGTCGATTGCGTGAAGAGATCGATCGACAAACCGCCGATGCCGAGCCTGAGCGTCGTATAGAGAATCCAGATGAGCCAGACGAGGCCGAAGGCCATCGCGGCGAGGGAAAGCGTCAGCGCGACTGCGTTGGTGGCGCGGCGACGCCTTTGCAGCTTCTTGCGCGTGGCCTGCACGCGGTCCGGGTCGTGACTGAAGGTAGCGGGACGGCTCATTATTTACGACCCTCCCCGCGTTCCATGCGAAGCAGCATCAGCTTCGAGAGCGCGAGCACGAAGAACGTGATCACGAAAAGGATCAAACCGAGTTCCATCAGCGCCGAGGTATGCAGGCCCGGGCTCGCTTCCGCGAACTCGTTGGCGAGCGCGGAAGTGATGCTGTTACCGGGCGAAAAGAGCGATACGTTGTCGAGCAGGTTCGTATTGCCGATGACGAACGTGACGGCCATCGTCTCCCCGAGTGCGCGGCCGAGGCCGAGCATGACGCCGCCGATCACACCGGCGCGCGTGTAGGGGAGCACGATCTTCCACATCACTTCCCAAGTCGTGCAGCCGATGCCGTACGCCGATTCCTTCAGCAGGACAGGCGTGACTTCGAATACGTCGCGCATCACGGAGGCGATGTACGGGATGATCATGATCGCGAGAATCACGCCCGCGCACAGGATGCCGATGCCGATCGGCGCGCCCTGGAAGAACATGCCAATGACGGGCACATCACCGAGCAGATGGCCGAGCGGCTTCTCGAAGTATTGCGCGAAGATCGGCGCGAACACGAGCAAGCCCCACATGCCGTAGACGATCGACGGAATCGCCGCGAGCAGCTCGATCGCGACGCCCAGCGGCCGGCGCAGCCATGCGGGCGACAGCTCCGTCAGGAAAAGCGCGATGCCGAAGCTCACCGGCACTGCGATGATGAGCGCAATGATCGAGGTCGCAACGGTGCCGTAGATCGGCACGAGCGCGCCGAACAATTCGCTGGGCGGATCCCACTCCGAGCGCCAGAGGAACGAGAAGCCGAATTTCTGGATGGTCGGCATCGACGCGACGATCAGCGAAACGATGATGCCGCCAAGCAGAAGCAGCGTGATGACGGCCGCGAGCCGTGTCACGCCGCCGAAAATGATGTCACCGATACGGCTCGGCGCGCGCTGTGTCTGCGCCGCCGGCACTGCCGACGCTAAGTTGGTGTCCGACATGGCAACCTTGGTTTCGCTACGTGTCAGACCGCGCGGCGGCGTTACGGCCAGCCGCGCGGCTTTCCTTGTTACTGACCATCCAGGCTTCAGAAGCTTAGGACAGTTTCCAGCTATGAGTACTGCGCTTACTCAGCAACGGACTTGCCCGACGCATCCTTGACCTTCGCCTTCCATTGCGTCTTGATTTCGGCGACGACCGAATCCGGCAGCGAGATGTAATCGAGATCGCTCGCAGCCTGACCGCCGTTCTTGAACGCCCAGTCGAAGAACTTCAGCGTTTCGGTGCCTTGTTGCGGCTTCTCCTGCGTCGCGTGCAGCAGCACGAAGGTTGCGCCGACGATCGGCCATGCGTTCTGGCCCGGCTCGTTCGTCAGGATCTGGTAAAACGACTTCGACCAGTCCGCACCGGCGGCCGCCGCCTTGAACGTGTCCGTCTTCGGCTCGACGACCGTGCCGGCCGAATTCTTCATGCCGACGTAGGTCATCTTGTTCTGCTTCGCGTACGCCCACTCGACGTAGCCGATCGCGCCCGGCAGACGCTGCACGAAGGCCGCGACGCCGTCGTTGCCCTTGCCGCCCGTGCCCGTCGGCCAGTTCACCGTCGAGCCTTCGCCGACCTTCGACTTCCACTCGGTGTTGACCTTCGACAGGTAGTTCGTCCAGATGAAGCTGGTGCCCGAGCCGTCGGCACGACGGACCACGGCGATGTCCGTATCCGGCAGCTTGACCTTGGGATTCAACGCGGCGATCGCCGGGTCGTTCCACTTCTTGATCTTGCCGAGGTAGATGTCGCCGAGCACCTGACCCGACAGCGTCACTTCACCGGCCTTCACGCCCGGCACGTTGATCACCGGCACGACGCCGCCAACCACCGTCGGGAACTGGAACAGGCCGTCCTTCGCGAGTTCTTCATCTTTCAGCGGAGCGTCAGAGCCCGCGAAATCCACCGTCTTCGCGATGATTTGCTTGATACCGCCCGACGAGCCGATGCCTTGGTAGTTCACCTTGCCGCCGCCGGTTTTCTGGTAGGCGTCCGCCCACTTGGTGTAGATCGGAGCTGCGAAGGTAGAACCCGCGCCGGTGATGTCGGCGGCTTGCGCGGAGATGGCGAACAGGGCGCCAATTACGCCGGCCAGCGCGGTTTGCATCAATTTCATTGAAACCTCCAGGGTTATGAGCGTGTGTCGTGTATGCGTGTGAGACGACAACGCGAAATATAGGAGGAGTCTGTGACAGTAATATGACTTTTCGTGAAGCCACCGTGTCATTCGCCTTACGCCTTGAAAGTTAGATCACGCTCGACTTGTCAAGGTGCCGGCGCAAACAAAAAAGCGGGCCGCGGCCCGCTTTCAGCGATGATGACGAACTTCAGTAAACGCTACGAAGTCGCCTCTTTCACGACTTGCGCAATCGTTTCCGCGTAGCGAACCGCATCCTTCTGCGCCGACGCTTCAACCATCACGCGCAAGACCGGTTCGGTTCCCGATGCGCGAATCAAGACCCGGCCGTGCGATTCGAGGGAACGCTCGGCTTGCTCGACCGCGCGGCGGATCGCGTCGCTGCCTTTCCAGTCCGCGCCCGCCTTCATGCGCACGTTGATGAGCTTCTGCGGGAACAGGCTCACGCCGTGCAGCAATTCGGCAAGCGACTTGCCGCTGCGCTGGATCGCCGCCAGAACGAGAAGCGCCGAGACGATGCCGTCGCCGGTCGAGTGACGGTCGAGCGACAGGATGTGACCCGAACCTTCTGCGCCCAGCAGCCAGCCGTTTTCGCGGAGCTTCTCGAGCACGTAACGGTCGCCGACCGCCGCCCGCACGAACTGCACGCCGGCTTCCTTCAGCGCCACTTCGACGGCCATGTTGGTCATCAGCGTGCCGACGGCGCCCTCCACTTTTCCGTCGGTCGCGATGCGGTCCTTGACCAGCACGTAGAGCAATTCATCGCCGTTGAAGAGACGGCCGGTCGAATCGACGATCTGCAAGCGGTCCGCGTCGCCATCGAGTGCGATGCCGAGGTCGGCCTTGTGCTCCAGCACGGCGCGCACGAGCGCGTCGGGCGCGGTCGCACCGCAGCCATCGTTGATGTTGAAGCCGTTGGGCGACACCCCGATCGACACGACTTCCGCGCCGAGTTCGTGGAACACGTGCGGTGCGACGTCGTACGCGGCGCCGTGCGCGCAATCGACGACGAGCTTCAGCCCGCGCAGGTCGAAGCTCGCGGGGAAGGTGCTCTTGCAGAACTCGATGTAACGCCCGCCCGCGTCGTCAAGACGCCGCGCCTTGCCCAGACGTTCGGACGGCGCGCATTCCATCGGTTGCTCGAGTTGGCGCTCGATGTCGAGCTCGACTTCGTCGGGCAGCTTGTTGCCGTCCGCGGAGAAGAACTTGATGCCGTTGTCGTCATACGGATTGTGCGACGCGCTGATCACGACGCCCGCTGACAAGCGCAGCGCCCGCGTCAGGTATGCGACGCCGGGCGTGGGCATCGGGCCGGCCAGCATGACATCGACGCCCGCCGCCGAAAAACCCGACTCCAGCGCGGCTTCGAGCATGTAGCCCGACACGCGCGTGTCCTTGCCGATCAGCACCGTCGGACGATTGCCTTTTTTTTGCTGGGCGCGGTCCGCGCCCGCCAGCACCTTGCCGGCCGCGTAGCCGAGCTTGAGTACGAAGTCCGGCGTGATCGGCGCGACGCCTACGCGTCCGCGGATGCCGTCCGTTCCAAAGTATTGACGTGTCATTGTTGCTTGACCCTCCTCGCGGCCGTATGGCGCTTGTCATCGGACCGCGATTTCTAGTTGATGAATTCTATAGACGCGCGCCTGCGCCTAACTTCCTGATGAATGAGGCCAGGTGTCAATGATGCCCATTCCTGGCAGCATTCTTTGTGGCCTGCCAGACTTTCAGCGCATCGACGGTCTCCGCGACATCGTGCACGCGGATAATCGCCGCACCCCGTTCGGCCGCGCAGACTGCGCCCGCGACGCTTGCCGCGAGCCGCTCGCCGGCGCCGCGTCCGGTGACCGCGCCGAGCATCGATTTCCGGGACATGCCTGCAAGCAACGGGAAGTCCGTCCCTGCTGGCAACGTGGCCGTGATGTGCGCAAGCAACGCGTAATTATGCTCGACCGTCTTTCCGAACCCGAAGCCCGGATCGAAACTGACGCGCGATGCAGCGATGCCCGCGTGCGCGAGCGCAGCGACGCGCTCCGCGAAGAACGCGCGCACGTCGGCGACGACGTCGTCGTACACGGGATCGTGAAGCTGCATCGTGCGCGGCTCGCCGAGCATATGCATCACGCACAGTCCGCAGTTACTGTCTTTGACGGCATCCAGCGCGCCTTCCCGACGCAAGCCCCAGATATCGTTGATCATGTCCACGCCGGCCTCGAGCGCGGCACGCATGACGCCAGGCTTATAGGTATCGACGGAGAGCGGCACCTGCATGGCGCGCAGCGCCTCGACGATCGGCACGACGCGCTGCAGTTCCTCATCGAGCGGCACGGGCGGCGCGCCCGGACGCGTGGATTCGCCGCCGATGTCGATCATGTCGGCGCCATCGGCAAGCATCTGCTCGGCGCGTGCGAGCGCGGCATCGCGCGACACGAAGCGGCCGCCGTCGGAGAACGAATCCGGCGTAACGTTGAGAATGCCCATGACGAGCGGGCGCTCGAAGGTCAACATGAAGCGGCCGCACTGGAGCGGCGCTGCTGGAAGCGGGGAAGACATTGGTGTGGTCGAAGCGAGTGGGAGCGAAGCAGAGATCAGGATTGGCGGACGGGCTGTCGCAAGGCGTCTGGCCTGAATTCAGTTCGAGGCGAATCGGCGTCGCGCGGCGCTACGTTCAGCATCTCATTAAAACTGTGCCGAGAAGTGAAAATGGGCCGGCGTGCAAAGCACACCGGCCCATGAACGGACGCAGGGAACTTAGGCCGTTGCCGGCGCGTTGCCCGGTTTGACCTCGGTGCCGCTGCTGCCACCCGGCGGCGTATCGCCCGACGGAGGCGGCAGATTCTTCGGCGGACGCGGCGGACGATCCGACATGATGTCGCTGATCTGCTCCGCGTCGATGGTTTCCCACTCGAGGAGCGCCTTGGTCATCGCTTCAACCCTGTCGCGGTTGTCTTCCAGCAGCTTACGGGCGAGCGCATATTGTTCGTCCAGGATGCGGCGGATTTCCGCATCGACCTTCTGCTGCGTGGCTTCGGACACCGTCTTCGAGCCGAGCTTGCCGAACATGCCGTCCGGTTCGGTGTCGACGTAGACCATCGTGCCGAGCACATCCGACATCCCGTAGCGCGTGACCATGTCGCGTGCCATCTTGGTTGCGCGTTCGAAGTCGTTCGAAGCGCCGGTCGACATCGAGTTCAGGAAGACTTCTTCTGCTGCGCGACCGCCGAACAGGATTGCGATTTCCTCGAGCATCTTGTCGCGATACAGGTTCACGCGGTCATGCTCCGGCAACTGCCAGGTGACACCAAGCGCCCAGCCACGCGGCATGATCGTGACCTTGTGAACCGGATCGGCATGCGGAAGCAACTTCGCCACCACCGCGTGACCGGACTCGTGATAGGCCGTATTGCGACGCTCTTCCTCACGCATGACCGCCGACTTGCGCTCCGGACCCATGAAGATCTTGTCCTTCGCATCCTCGAAGTCCTGCATTTCGACGATGCGCTTGCCGCGGCGCGCCGCGAACAGCGCAGCTTCGTTCACGAGGTTCGCCAGGTCAGCGCCCGAGAAACCCGGCGTGCCGCGTGCGATGACCGATGCGTCCACGTCGTTCGCGATCGGCACCTTGCGCAGATGCACCTTCATGATGTGCTCGCGACCGCGGATATCCGGCAGACCGACATACACCTGACGGTCGAAGCGGCCCGGGCGGAGCAGCGCTTTGTCGAGCACGTCCGAACGGTTCGTTGCCGCGATTACGATGACGCCCGAGTTCGCCTCAAAGCCATCCATTTCGACGAGCATCTGATTCAGTGTCTGCTCGCGCTCGTCGTTGCCGCCACCCATACCGGCGCCGCGATGGCGACCGACCGCGTCGATTTCGTCGATGAACACGATACACGGCGCGTGCTTCTTTGCCTGCTCGAACATGTCGCGCACACGGGCCGCACCGACACCGACGAACATTTCGACAAAATCAGAACCCGAGATGCTGAAGAATGGAACCTTCGCTTCACCCGCGATGGCGCGTGCGAGCAGCGTCTTGCCGGTACCCGGAGGGCCGACCAACAGCACGCCGCGTGGTATGCGCCCGCCCAGCTTCTGGAATTTCTGCGGATCGCGCAGAAAGTCCACCAGTTCCGACACTTCTTCCTTGGCTTCGTCGCAGCCCGCGACGTCGGTAAAATTGATTGCGTTGTTGTTCTCGTCGATCAGTCGCGCTCGCGACTTCCCGAATGAAAACGCCCCGCCTTTGCCGCCCCCCTGCATCTGCCTCATCATGTAGAACCAGAATCCGATGATCAGGATCGTGGGCCCGAGGTAGTACAGCGCGGAGACGAGCGCATTCGGTTCATCGTCAGCCTTGCCGCTGACCTGAACGCCATATTTCATCAGATCGCCGACCATCCAGATGTCGCCGGGCGACACGATCTGGTATTTCTGGCCGTCCGCCGGAGTGACCGTGAGATTGCGGCCCTGAACGGTAACGTTCTTCACTTTGCCGTTCTTCGCGTCGTCCATGAACTGCGAATAGGACACACCTTCCTGGACGCGGGGCTTATCGAACTGCTTGAACACCGTAAACAGCACCAGTGCGATCACGAGCCACACTGCCGCTTTAGAGAACATATTGTTGTTCAAAGCACCACTCCTCACTCATAGACGGGCGCCTACATAAACCTTGCGACGCCACCAAAGCATTCTAATCCAGACCGCTAACCCCTGCCATAAGGTTTATTTACCGCACAAATAGCGGCTGACCCGTTATTTTCGGCATAATCCGCGCAAATATCGCAGAAATTCGCCAAATTAGCGGAGCGGGCCTTTCAGTTCGGGTGCTTGAGCCGCCGCCCGAGAATAAAAGTCTCCGACGATTTGTCACGGGAGGCCTTGGGCTTGCGCGGCGCCACCACTTTGAACTGGTGCTTGAACTTTTCGACGATCTGACTGTAACCGCTGCCATGAAAACATTTGACCAGCAGCGCACCTTCCGGTTTCAGATGGTTCTGCGCGAACTCCAGCGCCAGATCGCAGAGATGCTCGATGCGCGCGGCATCCGCACTCGCTACGCCAGAGAGGTTGGGGGCCATGTCCGAGATTACAAGGTCCACTTGCCGCTCCCCCACGATTTCATCGAGTTGGGCGAGCACTTCGTCCTCGCGGAAGTCGCCCTGAATGAACGTGACGTCCGCAATCGGCTCCATCGGCAGGATATCGAGCGCGATGATCGTCCCGTCGATACCGCCCTCGCGCTCGACGTCCCGCTTCGCGCCCTGCGCGAGCTTGTTGCGCGCGTACTGGCTCCAGCTTCCGGGCGTCGAGCCGAGATCGACGATCACCTGCCCCGGCTTGATGAGCTTGTCCTGCTCGTCGATCTCCTTAAGCTTGTACGCGGCGCGCGCGCGATAGCCTTCGCGCTGCGCCATCTTCACGTAGGGATCGTTGATGTGGTCATGCAACCACGATTGATTAAAACGGTTCTTTGCCATTCAAACTGAGCTCATGTGGCGCGCTGACAGCGCGCCCGGTGCGTATTTTGCTGCATCGCGCGATGCTTTTAGCGGATAATACGCGTCTTGTCGGCCGGACCGGCCCTCGGACGCTTACGTGCGCCGTACCCGGCATCCGGCCTGTTCTGTTTCTGGTGGGCGATGGCGCGATCGATGCGCCGCAGATCCGGCGCGAAGCCATGCGCTTTCGCTTCAGCGTGTTCAAACCGCCTCGCGAGCGTACCTCACGCCGCCCACATTTTAGTCGAGTCCCAAATCTCACATGCCAGCTCTTAAACTCTCCCCCGCCGAGCGCGCCGATCTGCGTTCCCAGGCCCATGCGCTCAAGCCCGTCGTGCTCGTCGGCGCGGAGGGTCTGACCGATGCCGTGCTGAAAGAGATCAACGTGCACCTCGAAGCGCACCAGCTCATCAAAGTCCGCGTGTTCGGCGACGAACGCGAAACGCGTGTCGGGATCTACGACGAAATCTGCGATCGCCTGAACGCCGCGCCCATCCAGCATATCGGCAAGCTGCTCGTGATCTGGAGACCTGAAGGCGCCGCGCCCAAAAGTCGCGCCACCCGCACGCGCAGCACGATGCCGCCGAGCGCAGGCGAAGCCGCCGACCGCCCGACCAGGGGCCGTGCGCCGCGCGTCGTCAAGGCAGTGAAAATCACGCGTGACGCGCCTGCCTTCAAGAAGCCGAAAAAGCAGACGCTGAAGGTGCTGGGTAATGAACGCGTCACCGCTGGTGGCAACGTGAAGCGCGCGAAAAAGCGTCAGACCAGCTCGAAACGCCAGCATCAGGACGTGAAGTGATCAACCGGCGCGTGCGATTCCACTTCAACGCACGCGCCGCCCTGTAACGAATGCGATTCAGCTTCGCGCCCGCTTCGCCGCCACCTTGGCCGAATTTTTCTTCGGCACGATCTTGGCCGGCGCCGCACCCGGCAGGCGCCACACCAGCGCAATGCCGAAGAGGCATTCGATCACATAGATCGCGCTCGATATGCCGTGCAGTATCCCGAACTCCTTCGCATACGGCGAACTCGCGAGATCGGTGCCCGCTTCCTGCGCTGCCATGCGTAGCGAGTTCATGAACGGCTGCAGCGCGAAGTAGCCGACCAGCACGCAGAGAAGCATCACCGCGACGATCCACCGAACGCGCTTGTAGTCGACGATGCCGCTTTTCACAAAGCGATTGCCGATCAGAATGAGCACGAGCGCACTGACCACGCCGATGATCGCCTCGATCCTGAAGAGTTGCGCCGCTACCGAGCCCGCCGACGTGCGGTCGAGCATCGAAAAGAGGACGGGCGCGGCGACGAAGCCCAGGGTCAGCAAGCTACCGACCCAGACCATGCTGATGGTGCGAAAGAGCCGGTGCTCCATCAGACGTAACGCACTGCGATGATTTCATACTCGCGCGCGCCGCTCGGAGCCTGCACCGACGCCACGTCGCCTTCCGATTTCGCGATGAGCGCGCGCGCGATCGGCGAACTCACCGAAATGAGACCGTGATCGATATTCGCTTCGTCATCGCCGACGATCTGATACGTCACCATGTCGCCCGACTCCAGGTCCTCCAGCTCGACCGTCGCGCCGAACACCACGCGACCTTCGGCCTCGACCTGCGTCGGGTCGATCACTTGCGCGGCAGCGAGCTTCGACTCGATCTCAGCGATGCGGCCCTCGATGAAACCCTGCTTTTCCTTCGCGGCATCGTATTCCGCGTTTTCCGACAAGTCGCCTTGCGCGCGGGCCTCCGCGATCGCGTTGATGACCGCCGGACGCTCCACGGCCTTCAGGCGCTGCAATTCGTCGCGCAGCAACTCCGCGCCGCGCTTCGTCAAAGGAATCGTGCTCATAGACCACTCACAAACAATTTCGTCAAAAAAATTACCGCGGTTAAGCGCATCTCCCTATAAAAGGAGACGCCGCTTAACCGCGGCTCGTGATGCTTAGACTGGTAATCGAAGCCTTAGTTTAGGCGAGCATGCAGCCCTTGTAAATCATAGACTTCCAGATCGCGGAGATAACGCAGGCCCTCGACCGCCGCGCGCGCGCCCGACATGGTCGTGTAGTAGGTGACCTTGTTGGCCTGCGCGCTCATGCGAATCGAGCGCGAATCGGCGATTGCGGCGCGCGTTTCGTCGACGGTCGTGAACACGAGCGCGATCTCGCCGTTCTTGATCATGTCGACGATGTGCGGACGGCCGTCCTTCACCTTGTTCACGACCTTCACCGGCACGCCCGCCGCCGCGATCGCAGCCGCGGTGCCCTTGGTCGCGACGATCGGATAGCCGAGCTCATGCAGCATCTGCGCGACTTCGACGGCCTTCGGCTTGTCTGCGTCCATCACCGTAAGCAGCACCGTGCCCGATTCCGGCAGACGCGAGCCGGCCGCAAGCTGCGACTTGAAGAGCGCTTCGCCGAAGGTGCGGCCCACGCCCATCACTTCGCCGGTCGAACGCATTTCCGGCCCGAGCACCGGATCGACCGCCGGGAACTTGACGAACGGGAACACGGCTTCCTTCACACTGAAGTACGGCGGAATCACTTCCTTCGTGACGCCTTGCGCCTTGAGCTTCTGACCGACCATCGCGCGCGCGGCGATCTTCGCAAGCGGCAGGCCCGTTGCCTTCGACACGTACGGCACCGTGCGCGATGCGCGCGGATTCACTTCCAGCACGTAGATGATGTCCTTTTTCGAGCCATCGTCCTGCGGCACTTGCTGGATCGCAAACTGCACGTTCATCAGGCCGACGACGTTCAGCGCCTTCGCCATTGCGGCGGTTTGCCGCTTCAGTTCGTCGACGGTTTCCTTCGACAGCGAGTACGGCGGCAGCGAGCAAGCCGAGTCGCCCGAGTGCACGCCCGCCTGTTCGATGTGCTCCATCACGCCGCCGATGAACACGTCGTCGCCATCGGAGATGCAGTCGACGTCGCATTCGATCGCGTCGTTGAGGAAGCGGTCGAGCAGCACCGGCGAGTCGTTCGATACCTTCACGGCCTCGCGCATATAGCGTTCGAGGTCGCGCGGCTCGTGGACGATTTCCATCGCGCGGCCGCCCAGCACGTACGACGGGCGCACGACGAGCGGATAGCCGATTTCTTCCGCGAGCTTCAACGCTTCGTCTTCCGCACGCGCCGTGCGGTTCGGCGGCTGGCGCAGATCGAGATCCTTCAGAAGCTGCTGGAAGCGTTCGCGGTCTTCGGCGGCATCGATCATGTCCGGCGACGTGCCGATGATCGGTACGCCATTCGCTTCGAGATCGAGCGCGAGCTTGAGCGGCGTCTGTCCGCCGTACTGCACGATCACGCCGACCGGCTTTTCGAGATCGACGATTTCGAGTACGTCTTCGAGCGTCAGCGATTCGAAGTACAGACGATCGGACGTGTCGTAGTCGGTAGACACGGTTTCCGGATTGCAGTTGACCATGATGGTTTCATAGCCGTCCTCGCGCATCGCGAGCGCGGCATGCACGCAGCAATAGTCGAACTCGATGCCCTGCCCGATCCGGTTCGGGCCGCCGCCCAGCACCATGATCTTCTTCTTGTCGGTCGGATTCGCTTCGCACTCGTCCTCGTAGGTCGAGTACATGTAGGCGGTCTTCGTCGCGAATTCGGCCGCGCACGTGTCCACGCGCTTGTAGACCGGGCGCACTTTCAGTTCATGGCGCTTCTTGCGCACGTCGTCCTGCGTCGAGCCAGTCAGCTTCGCCAGACGGCGGTCCGAGAAGCCGCTCTTCTTCAGATACAGCAGCTCGTCCTTCGTGAGGCTCGCGAGCGTGCGGCCTTCGAGCGCCTTTTCCTTCAGGATGATCTGTTCGATTTGCGCGAGGAACCACGGATCGATCGACGTCTCTTCGAAGATCTCGTCCATCGTGAGGCCGAGACGGAATGCATCGCCGAGATACCAGATGCGGTCCGGGCCCGGCTCGCCGATTTCGCGGATCGCTTCGTCGCGGCTCGTGGTCTTTTCATCGAGACCGTCGACGCCCACTTCCAGACCGCGCAGCGCCTTCTGGAACGACTCCTGGAACGTGCGGCCCATTGCCATCACTTCGCCCACGGACTTCATCTGCGTCGTCAGGCGCGAATCGGCCTCGCGGAATTTCTCGAACGCGAAGCGCGGCACCTTCGTCACGACATAGTCGATCGTCGGTTCGAACGATGCCGGCGTCTGGCCGCCCGTGATTTCGTTCTTGAGTTCGTCGAGCGTGTAGCCGCACGCGAGCTTCGCGGCGACCTTCGCGATCGGGAAGCCCGTCGCCTTCGATGCCAGCGCCGACGAGCGCGACACGCGCGGGTTCATCTCGATGACGACCATGCGGCCGTCCTTCGGATTGATCGCGAACTGCACGTTCGAGCCGCCCGTATCGACGCCGATCTCGCGCAGCACCGCGAGCGACGCGTTACGCAGCACCTGATATTCCTTGTCGGTCAGCGTCTGCGCGGGCGCGACGGTGATCGAGTCGCCCGTGTGCACGCCCATCGGGTCGAGGTTTTCGATCGAGCACACGATGATGCAGTTGTCCTTTTTATCGCGGACGACTTCCATCTCGTACTCTTTCCAGCCAAGCAGCGATTCTTCGATCAGCAGTTCGCGCGTCGGCGAAAGATCGAGACCGCGGCGGCAGATCTCCTCGAACTCTTCCTTGTTGTACGCGATGCCGCCGCCCGAGCCGCCCAGCGTGAACGAAGGACGAATGACGGTCGGATAACCGCCGCTGCCCGTCGCCTCGGCGATCTGGGCCTGAACCGCGAGCGCTTCTTCCATCGAATGCGCGATGCCCGACTTGGCCGAACCGAGGCCGATCTTCGTCATCGCGTCCTTGAACTTCTGACGGTCTTCCGCCTTGTCGATCGCTTCGGGCGATGCGCCGATCAGTTCGACGTTGTACTTCTCCAGCACACCGTGGTGGAACAGGTCCAGCGCGCAATTGAGCGCGGTTTGCCCACCCATGGTCGGCAGGATCGCGTCCGGGCGCTCCTTCGCGATGATGCGCTCGACCACTTCCCACGAAATCGGCTCGATGTAGGTCACGTCGGCCGTGTTCGGATCGGTCATGATCGTCGCCGGATTGCTGTTGACGAGGATGACCTTATAGCCTTCTTCTCGCAGCGCTTTACAGGCTTGTGCGCCCGAATAATCGAACTCGCACGCCTGGCCGATGATGATCGGGCCCGCGCCGATGATGAGGATGCTCTTGATGTCTGTGCGCTTCGGCATAACTGCTCTCGAATATATATGTTCGGTACTTTTAAGCGGCGACCTTCGCCGACTCCATCAGCTTGATGAAGCGGTCGAACAGATACGCGATGTCGTGCGGGCCGGGCGACGCTTCCGGGTGGCCCTGGAAACAGAACGCGGGCTTATCCGTGAGCGCGAAACCTTGCAGCGTGCCGTCGAAGAGCGAGACGTGCGTGACCTTCGCGTTGGCGGGCAACGTCGAGGCATCGACTGCGAAGCCGTGGTTCTGCGACGTGATGACGACGCGGCCGTCTTCCATGTCCTTCACCGGATGGTTCGCGCCGTGATGGCCCGTCTTCATCTTCATGGTCTTCGCGCCGACGGCGAGGCCCATGATCTGATGGCCGAGGCAGATGCCGAAGGTCGGAGTGCCGCGCTCGATGAACTCGCGCGTGGCGCGGATCGCGTAGTCGCACGGTTCCGGGTCGCCCGGGCCGTTCGACAGGAAGATGCCGTCCGGATTGAGCGCGAGCGCGTCGGCGGCGCTCGATTGCGCCGGCAGCACGGTCACGTGGCAACCGCGCTCGGCAAGCATGCGCAGGATATTGAACTTCACGCCGTAGTCGAATGCGACAACGCGGAATTTAGGCGCTTCCTGCTTGCCGTAGCCGCTGCCGAGCCGCCATTCGGTCTGCGTCCACTCGTAGTTCTTTTCCGTCGACACGACCTTCGCGAGGTCCATGCCCGCAAGACCCGGGAACGAGCGCGCGAGGCCGAGCGCCTTCGCTTCGTCATCGGTGCCGGCGAGAATGCAGCCGTTTTGCGCGCCCTTCTCGCGCAAGATGCGCGTGAGCTTGCGCGTGTCGATGCCCGCGATCGCGACGACGCCCTGGGCCTTCAGATAGTCGGAGAGACTTTGCTCGGAACGGAAGTTCGATGCGAGCACCGGCAGATCACGAATGATGAGGCCGGCGGCATGGACTTTGGTGGCTTCGACATCTTCGGCGTTCACGCCGTAGTTGCCGATGTGCGGATAGGTCAGCGTGACGATCTGGCGGGCATAGCTCGGATCGGTCAGGATTTCCTGATAACCGGTGATGGCGGTGTTGAACACCACTTCGCCGATCGTCGAACCGGGCGCGCCGATCGATTGACCACGAAAGACCGTGCCGTCGGCAAGTGCGAGGAGTGCGGGGGAAAATGACGGCAACACGGGAAGCTCCTTGGGGAACACCCTGTTACCGACCTGTCTGTCCGAAATTCAGGCTTGGCCTCCCGTCGCTCGAAGAACGAGGGGTTTCCTTCGCAGTGAAAGCGGCGGCTCGCGGGGCGCGCATCGTGACTCGAACCGGCACGCTTGCGCGTGGCAACGAAGGATTCAAGCAGGCGATCGGCGGCGTGCGGCGCGCAGTTCGTGCGCAGCGAACGACGGTGAATGGGAGGTAGGCGCTAGGGTGCGGGTTGATATGCTCAAACCTTCGAATTATAGCGCGAAAAGGTCACATTCGCCAGATTTGAGAAATGTCCGCTTGCCGGCTACTTACTTCGCGCGCCGATCAGCGCGCCGCGCGTTCGGCCTTCTGCACCGTGCGGCTTGGGAAAACGTACCAGACCGCGCTCGCGACCTGCAGCCCGATCAGCACGATCCAGACCGTCAAGTGCGCCGACGCGGGATAGCGCCCTCCATCGGAGGGCCAGAACGAAAGCATCGCGCCGACGCCCACCTGAAAACCGAAGATCAACAGAAAAATCACGAGCGTCAGCGTCGTGTGCGCGCGTCCGATCATGTGCGACGGGAAATACTCCGCGGCGACCGCGTAGCTCAGAATGCCCGTGCCGCCGAAAATCCCGTATGCGGCAATCAGCACGGACGGCGGTACCGGCACGCGCAGCACCATCAGCAGTTGCGTGGCGACGAACAGCATCATGCCGGCGCCGCAGAACGCATACACCGACACGCCGCGCCGTTCCATCCCGCGCGCCGCGGCGCCGAAGCCGACGCAGCCGAACATCATCGCAAAGCCGAGTATCGAAACGAGCGCTGCCGCGTGTGCCGGGGCGAGGCCCATTACATCGAGCAAATAGGGGCGAATCCATAGCGATTGCATCGCATAGAAAACGCCCTGCGTGACAACGGAAAACGACGCGATCTTCCAGAACACGCCGCTTTTCAGGATGAGCCACGTGCCCTTGAACTGGGTGACGACGTCCGCCCGGTGATGCGGATCGGCCTCCGCCTTGCGTGGCGCGAAAAGGACGATCGCGGCAGCGACGACGAGCGTGAACATGCCCAGTCCCACGCACACCTGCCGCCAGCTCGCGACCTGCAAGAGCGCGGCGAGCGGCGATCCCACGACGACACCGCCCAGCCCGCCGACGGCCATCGTGAATCCGTTGATGAGCGGCAGGCGCGCAAGCGCGAAATGCTGCGCCGACGCCTTGAAGGCCGCGCTCAGGCACACCGACACGCCAATGCCGATCAGCAATCGGCCGATCATCAGCCCCACAAGCCCGCGCGATGCGCCGAACACCCAGATGCCGGCCGCCGCGAAGACCAGCATGCTGGCCGTCACGCGACGCGGTCCGAAATGATCGAGCAGCACGCCGACGGGAATCTGCGCCAGCGCGAAGCCGATGAAATACAGCGAAGTCAGCAGACCCAGATCGGCCGCGGACAGGCCGAGGTCGTGCGTGATCAGCGGCGCGAAGCCGAGATTGACGCCGCGGAACACGTACGAGACGAAGTAACCGGCGGCGAACAGGAAGAAAACACGAAGGTGAGCGGTGGGCGACATGTGAAACGGGCGCTTCATTGATTCTTTTTGGATCGCCAGTTTAACGGGGTCGTCAAACGAAAACGCCGTCACCTTGGTGACGGCGTGGGATAGCGCTTCGTAGAAACGCCGGCTTTATTTCTTTTTGCTGGTCTTCGCCGGCGCGGCCGGCTTCACGGCCTTGGCCGTGGCGGCATGCTTTGCTGCGTGCGATGTCGTCGAAGCCGACACTTTCGTCACCTTCCCCGCCGAATGCGCGGCTGACTTCCCGCCGCGCGAAGACTTCGTTTCCGGCACGCGCGTGCCGATCTTCGACACGCCGCCCGACGAACGGCTAGACGCCGCCACCGTCTCCACGCGCGCCGGACCCGGCTCGGCCGGCACCGCACGGCCGTACGGCACGTGCAGGACGACGACCTGGCCCGGCATGAACACATCACCGTGCGTGCGGTTCCATGCGCGCACCTGCGCCGGCGACACGTCATAGCGGTCCGCCAGCGTGTTGACGGCCTGCTTGCGGCGCACACGGATCACGAGTCTGCGCGTGTCGGGGACGTCGCGCTCGATCGCGAGCATCGCGTTCGCGGCGACGTCGGCGCTGATGTCTTCGTCGTCGTCGTCCGTGCGTGGCACGACGATCGTCGAGCCGGGCTTCAGACGCATGCCCGCCGGAATGCGGTTGACGGACATCAGCGTGTCCGCGTCCACACCGATCTTCTCGGCGATCGCCGCCGGGCGCGACCGCTCGGTCACCGTATAGGTGGTCCATGACGACAGCGCGCCCGAATACGACGACAGATTGCGCTGGAACGAAGCCGCGTTGTCGAATGGCAGCAGAATCTGCGGATTGGTCGCGCCGAGTATCACCGGTTTCGAGAACGACGGATTCAGCGAACGGAATTCTTCCACGCTCATGCCGGCGAGCTTCGCGGCCATCGTCACGTCGATATCGCGCGCGGTCGTGACCGTCACGAAATACGGGTGATTCGGGATGTCCGGCAGCGTGAGACCGTACGTCTGCGGATTGCTCACGATGTTCTTCACGGCCTGCAGCTTGGGCACGTAGTTACGCGTCTCGTTGGGCATGCGCAGGCTTTCGTAGTCGGTCGGCAAGCCCGCCGCCTCGTTGCGCGCGATCGCGCGCTGCACGTTGCCCTCACCCCAGTTGTACGCGGCGAGGGCAAGATGCCAGTCGCCGAACATGTCATGCAGACGCGAGAGATAGTCGAGCGCGGCGCTCGTCGAGGCGAGCACGTCGCGGCGCTCGTCCTGCCACATGTTCTGCTTGAGGTTGTAGTCGCGGCCGGTGCCCGGCATGAACTGCCACATGCCCGCGGCCTTCGCCACCGACAGCGCCTGCGGGCTGTAAGCCGACTCGATGAACGGCAGGAGCGCCAGTTCCGTCGGCATGTGGCGCTGCTCCAGCTCCTCGACGATGTGATACAGGTACTTCTGCGAGCGCGTCGTCATGCGCTCGACGTAATCCGGGCGCTGCGCGTACCAGTTGACCTGCATGTCGACGAGATCGCTTTGCAGATCGGGAATCTGGAAGCCGCCGCGAATGCGGTTCCACAGATCGGACGATCCCGCGAGCGAAGTCACGGGCGTCTTGTCGACGTTGATGGTCTCTTTGGCTGCTGCAGTGCGGCGAATGGCGTCGGCGACTTGTTGCTGCTGTTGCTGCGAAGCGGTGGAGTTGACTGGAAGTGATAAAGGATCTGACGCTGTAGGTCCCTGGCTCGCGCACGCGGCGAGCATCAGGACGGACAGCGCGCTAAGGGTTAGTCGCATGGAACGTCTCTGCTTCCACAAAATGATGCTTGGAAATTTGGAGCCGATAGTACGGAACAGCACTTAAGACGTCAATAAGAATGCGCGCAAAACCCCTGCAAAATCCTGCATCTAACGGCGATTCCAACGTTTCGGTTGAAGTTAGCCTTAAAAGCTTCGGGTTAGCGGAACTTATCTTTCCAGCCGCGCATCATTCGGAACGCTTCGAGCCGGTCCGAAACGGGTGTGCCGAATTGTGAAGAAAGTGTCGCGCGGATCGCCGGAACGTCAGCGCGCAGGAACGGATTCACCGCTTTTTCGTGGCCGATGGTGGTCGGTAGTGTCGGTTTGCCGGCGGCGCGCAGCGCCTGTGCGTCGTCGCTCCAGCGCAGCAGCGCGGCGTTGTCCGGCTCGCATGCGCGCGCGAATCTGATGTTCGAGAGCGTGTATTCATGTGCGCAGTGAACCTGAGTGTGCTCCGGCAACGCTGCGAGCGCGTCGAGCGAGCTCAGCATCTGTTGCGGCGTGCCTTCGAAAAGACGGCCGCAGCCGCTTGCGAACAGGGTGTCGCCGCAAAAGAGGTGCGGCGTGCCGCTCTGGTCGCCGGCCTGGAAGTAAGCGATGTGACCGGCCGTATGGCCCGGCACGTCGATGACTGCGAGTTCGAGCGCCGGATGCGCGATGCGCACCGTATCGCCGCCCGTGACGCGCTGGGTCACATGCTCGATACGCTCGCCGGCCGGGCCGTAGACAGGGATGCCACCCTCTGCCGATCGTCTATCGAGGAGCGCTTTCACGCCGCCGACGTGGTCCTGATGATGGTGCGTGAGTAAAATAGCGGTCAGTCGCCAACCGCGCCTGGCGAGATACGCCTCGACGGGCGCAGCGTCACCGGGGTCGACCACGACCGCATCGCGCGAGTCCGACACGAGCCAGATGTAGTTGTCCTCGAACGCCGGAACCGGCACGTATTCGAGTGCATCCTGTACAGGTAGATTCTTGGCAAGCGAATTCATGGCGATCTTTTATGCGGCAATTCGAACATGTCTGACCGACCGATTATAGACTGGCCCACCTGGACGAGCTCGGCGCCCGGACGCTACGTGCTCGAATGGGAGCAGGCGCAGCTCGATCACGTGGTGTCCGACATTTTCGGCTATCACGCGCTGCAGCTCGGCATGCCGCATCTCGACGCACTACGCGAGAATCGCATGACCGGCCGTGCGCTCGTACTCGACGCCGAAAGCGCATCGAGCGCGCCCTACACGCCGCCGCGCGCCACGACGCCCGGTGTGAGCGCGCTACCGGCCGCGAGCGCGCCAGATGGCCGCAGCACTGTGTGGTGCGATCTGCTCGACCTGCCCTTCGAAGCACAAAGCGTCGATCTGCTCGTACTGCCCCACACGCTCGAGTTCTCGCCGGACCCGCACCGGCTGTTGCGCGAAGCCGAACGTGTGCTCGTGCCCGAAGGGCAGTTGATCATCCTCGGCTTCAATTCGCTGAGCCTTTGGGGCGCGCGGCAATCGCTCGGCAAGGTGGCGGGACGGCCGTTCGTGCCGGCGGCACACGAGATGATCGCGTTCACGCGCATCAAGGACTGGATCAAACTACTCGGGTTCGACCTTGAACGCGGGCGCTTCGGCTGCTATCGTCCGCCGCTCGTCACGGACAAGTGGCTGCAACGCTATCAATTCATGGAAGCTGCCGGCGACCGCTGGTGGCCCATTTTCGGCGCGGCGTACATGATCACGGCGGTGAAACGCGTGCGCGGCATGCGTGTCATCGGTCCGCGCAAGCTGAAAAAGACCGCGCTCGCGTCCGGCCTCGCGCCGGTCGCGGCTCCGCATACGCGCAACGAGACCCGCAACGAGCATTGATGACTCAAGAATCCGCATCGAACAAGGTAATCGACATCTACACGGACGGCGCCTGCAAGGGCAATCCCGGGCCCGGCGGCTGGGGCGCCCTCCTCCGCTTCGGCTCGCTGGAAAAGGAACTGTTCGGCGGAGAGGCCGCGACCACGAACAACCGCATGGAACTGATGGCCGTGATCTCCGCACTCGAGGCGCTGAGGCGCCCGTGTCACGCGATCATCCATACCGATTCGCAATATGTGCAAAAAGGCATCAGCGAATGGATCCACGGCTGGAAGAAAAAGAACTGGATGACCGCCGCGAAGACGCCCGTCAAGAACGCCGATCTCTGGAAGCGGCTCGACGACCTCGTCGCACAGCATGAAATCGAATGGCGCTGGGTCAAGGGCCACGCCGGTCATCCCGAGAACGAACGCGCCGATGCGCTCGCCAATCGCGGCGTGACCTCGCTCGCGGACAGCTAATCAAATTAAACGTCATCTATGCGCCAATTAATACTGGATACCGAAACCACCGGCCTGAACGCGAGGACCGGCGACCGAATCATCGAAATCGGCTGCGTGGAACTGATCAACCGCCGGCTCACCGGCAACAACCTGCACCTCTACGTGAACCCCGAGCGCGACAGCGATCCCGGCGCGCTCGCGGTCCATGGCCTCACCACCGAGTTCCTGAGCGACAAGCCGAAGTTCGCCGAGATCGCCGCTCAACTGCGCGACTTCATCGCGGACGCTGAGCTGATCATCCATAACGCGCCCTTCGACGTCGGCTTCCTCGACATGGAGTTCTCGCTGCTCGGATTGCCGAAGGTGTCAGAGACATGTGCCGGTGTGATCGACTCGCTCGCGCAGGCCAAGCAGATGTTCCCCGGCAAGCGCAATTCGCTCGATGCGCTGTGCGACCGCTTCGGCATCAGCAACGCGCATCGCACGCTGCACGGCGCGCTCCTCGACTCGGAATTGCTCGCAGAAGTCTATCTTGCGATGACGCGTGGCCAGGAAAGCCTCGTCATCGACATGCTCGGCGATCAGCCCGCGTCGGGCTCGGTTTCCACATCGCGCATCGCGCTCGACGATCTCGACTTGCCGGTCATCATTGCGAGCGAAGCCGAGCTCGCCGCACACGAAGCCGTGCTGACCGATCTCGACAAAGAGATCAAAGGCGCGAGCGTATGGCGCACGGAACCGGAACCGGCACCGGCTGAAAGCGATGTCGTTCCTGCATAAATTTTTTCGAATTTAGCTTAAGAGCCTCTTTACGAAACAAGAAACGCCTGACATAATCTCGTTTCTCTTCGGGTGGTTAGCTCAGCGGTAGAGCACTGCCTTCACACGGCAGGGGTCACTGGTTCGATCCCAGTACTACCCACCAGGATTCTGGTGTTGGTAAAGACAAGCACCGAAGAACAAAAGGCCCAAGTCTCACGACTTGGGCCTTTTTCATTTCCGTCACCCGAAGGCGGTTGCTAAGACGTTACGACGCCCACACGCCACGCGCCATCCCGCTTGCGGCGATCACCATGACCATCACGAGTCCCGCTTCAAGATCGCTCATCCACGCAAAACGCCGCGCGCGCGTCAGGTCGATCGTCCCGCCCTGCGCGAGCGCGATGCGCCAGCGAATCAGCGCAAGCATCGGCGAGACTTCGATCAACAGAATCACGACGAGCGCCGTCATCTTCAAATGAAAAAGCGGTTCGTGCAGATAGTAGGCGCCCCCTTTTTCGAATCCGCCGAACGCGCGCGTCACGCCCGTCACGATCAGCACGATCGCGGTGACGCCCCACACCGAGTCCGAGCGGAACACGTCACGCAGGCGCAACTCGTTCGCCTGAATGGACTGCGTGGCGTCGAGACGCCGCAGCGCGCGGGCCCGCGCGAGCACCGAGCCGAGCGCGAACCCGAAAGCAAGAAGATGAATTGCGGCCAGCAACCAACGTATCAGCATCCTTTCCTCCCTGACGAGACAGGAACGACGTGTACGGCATTTTCGGCTTGCGAAGTCGAACCGACTCAGCCCTGACGCAGGGTCGCATCGAGCGCCCGCGCCGCGCTGCGATCGCTTTCGCTGGCGAGCGGCGCGCGGAACACGGTGGTGCGATTGTGCCCGGCTGCGGCGGGCGAGTCCCACAATAGTTCGATTTTCGGCCGACGCGCGAACACGCCGCGCCGCACTTCGCCGCTTGCGCGAATCGCGGGGCCGGCGGGCTCGGTGGCCGGTGTGAGCATCGTCGTGGATGGCGATGCGTCCGACGACGGCGCCGGCCATTTCACCGACAGTTCGCGCGCATCGTATTGGCCGAGCTTTCGGCTTTCCGCCCAGACGACAGCGGTCCGCGTGACCGGATCGAGCGAGATCGCATAGCGGCCGATCGCGAAACGCCGCGCTGCGATGTTCGTGCGCCAGAGCGCGCGCGGCCGGCAGATCCACATGATGACCGCATAAAGCGCCGGGCCGACGACGAGCCAGCCGTTGGTCTCGGCGAGCGCTTGTGTGAAGCGCCGCCATCCTGAACTCCAGACGAACGCGCCGACGGAAAACATCGCAAAGCCGAAAGCCAGCAGCGCGATGAAGCGCAACGCCTGCCGCAGCCACTGCGGCAGCGGATGCAGCGGACGTTCCGTGCGCGCCTTCGCGCCCGGCAGCACGATCAGGAGAAAGATCAGGACGAGGTTCACGCATGCCCACGGCGAGGACGTCATCGCGCGCAGCGAGGACAGGTAGCCCATCTGCGACATCGAGAACGCCCAACGCGCCGCGAGCACCAGTCCGATCGCACGCAATGCGAACACGGTGCCGGCGCCCGGTGCCGGGCTCGCGCTGATTTGCTTGGGTCTCGCCAAAAGAACACTCCTGTCCACGATCGATGCATACTGCTCCGCGCATCGCGAAGCCCGGTCATTATAGGGAGATTACGGATGTCGTCAGAGGTTTGACAGCCCTTGCGCGGCGTAGCGCCCGAAAGGCGGACCTAAGTGTGCTATTACGACAACGCCCCGCGTGCCTTGAGGCACGCGGGGCGTTGTTTTGTTGCCGATGCCGCGCGAAGCGGCAAGACTTGCTCAGCTCGCGTTGACTTCGCGCAGAACGGTGCGGCGCTTCTGGCGCAGCAATTCTTCATAAACGTTGACGTAGTTCTGCGCCATCACCTTCGACGAGAAACGCGCTTCGAATGCGCCACGAACCTTCTCGCGCGACAGCGTGTCGAGCCGCTTCACGGCGGCGATCGCCGAGAGTTCGTCTTCGACGACGAAGCCCGACACACCGTTTTCGATCACTTCCGGCACCGAGCCGCGGTTGAACGCAATTACCGGCGTGCCGCAGGCCATCGCTTCGATCATCACGAGGCCGAAGGGCTCCGGCCAGTCGATCGGGAACAGCAGCGCGTGCGCATTGCCGAGGAACTCCGTCTTCTCGGCTTCGCTGATTTCACCGATGTACTCGACGTGCGGCAGCGCGAAGAGCGGCTTGATCTCTTCTTCGTAGTACGCGCGGTCGGCCTTGTCGAGCTTCGCGGCGATCTTGATCTTCATGCCCGCAGCTTGCGCGATGCGGATCGCGCGGTCGACCCGCTTCTCCGGCGAGATGCGGCCGAGGAACGCGAGGTAGCCGGGCTTCACGTTCGGAATCGGCTTCAGCAGGTTTTCCGGCAGACCGTGATACACCGTGGAGAGCCAGTGCGCCTGCGGCAGCGGCTGACGCTGGTTGTCCGAGATCGAGATAACCGGCACGTCATTGAACGTGTTGAAGATCGGCTGCAGTTCGGGCAGGTCGAGACGGCCGTGCATCGTCGTCAGGAACGGCACCGGCTGGCGCGCGAACAGCGAGAACGGGTAGTAGTCGATGTGGAAGTGCAGCACGTCGAACTCGTCGGCGCGGCGGCGGACTTCTTCGAGCAAAAGCATGTGCGGCGCCATCGTGTCGCGGATGGTCGGATCGAGGCGCAGCGCCTGCGGCCAGAACGCTTCGAGTTTCGCGGAGGTCTGCGAATCGCCGCTCGCGAAGAGCGTCACATCGTGTCCGGCATCCACGAGTGCCTCGGTCAGATAAGACACCACGCGTTCCGTGCCGCCGTACAGCTTCGGCGGAACAGCCTCGTGGAGGGGCGCGATTTGAGCGATTCGCATGTCGTGAAACTCCTAATGAAAGATCAGGCAAGTACTGCTGTCATGTTGACGTTGGAGAGCGAATCGCTCGGCTCGGGCGAAGCTCTCCGCGGCGCGGGGCCGCGGCGCTATGGCTGGTGCTCGAGTGAAAAAGCGGGGTCGCTGGTCACCGGTTTGGCGCGCAGGCGTTCGGTCCAAGCAATTGGGGTTCCATATCTCGAAAATCGCCGCGCGCCAGCAAATAACGCACGTCCGCTCCGGCGGTTGACGGGAACTTGCAAAAACCTGTCGAAGGCCTAAGGGCAAACCCGAACCGGATTATGGAGCCTTTTACAGCGTGCGCCGGCAGTCATTTCAACTTATTTACCTTGTTACACGAGGGATACACTTTGCAAACCCCTGTTTATTAAGGTTGTTCTACATTGGAGCACGGGTTGAACGATGCCCGGCGGCGTGCGCGCGTAACAGCGGCTGGGCACCCGGCGGGGGCTTGCATCAGCGACTCGATGTCTGGCGCGACACGTGCTTTTCCACCGCTGCCGAACGTAACCCGTGACTGCCCGCCCCGCCCGGCGAGCGTTTCATCGCAAAAAGCTGCGCAATGTGCTTACAATGCGCGCCCATGCGCCAGCCGCGCGCCCGCCGGCCATCACGACGCGGCGCAGGACCATTTTTCGCCGCGGGCGATGTTCGGATGGCCACATAGGCCGGACGTCATGTGCCCGAAGACGCGTTGCCCTCCGCGATACTGGATACAATTCGTGATGGAGACGGCGCAGCGTCGCCTCGCTTGACGTCAGTCGCGCCGGATCGGGCGACGAATTGCATGCCGGTTGCCGCAGACGACACCGCACATGGCACTGCCCGAAGGCGCAACATACGCTCAACCGCTCTACGACCAAAAAAGACCATTGGACCAACTCACCGTCTCCCAGCGTAACGCGCACAACGCGAAGCTCGCGAGCTACGCGCATCGGCCGCTCGCGTTCCTGTTGCGCTACATCCGCCGGCATCCCGTCGCGCATTCCATCGTGCTTTTCAGCGTCTTCGCCGCGGTGGGCTGCGCCCTCGCCTCGCAGTACGCGATCAAGCATCTGATCGATGTCCTCGGACAAGGCCGCGGGCATCCCGGGCCGCTGTGGGGCGCGTTCATGATCCTCGTCGGGCTGATCGCCGCCGACAACCTGCTGTGGCGGGTCGGCGGCTGGGTCGGCGCGCACGTGTTCGTGATCGTCACCGGCGACTTGCGCAAGGATCTCTTCTCGTATCTGTCCGGCCACTCGCCGACGTATTTTTCCGAAAAGCAGCCGGGCATGCTCGCGAGCCGGATCACCGCCACGTCGAACGCGATCTACACCTCCGAGAACGTGATGGCGTGGAACGTCCTGCCGCCGTGTATCGCGGTGCTGGGCGCGATCGTAATGATCGTCTCGGTCAATCCGCTGATGGCCGCCGGCCTGATGACCGCATCGCTGGTCCTCGCGCTGATCCTCTACCGGCTTGCGAAGCGCGGCTCGGCAAGGCATCACAGTTTCGCGTCGAAGGCGGCGTCGGTCGATGGCGAGCTCGTCGACGTGATCGGCAACATGGCGCTCGTGCGCGCGTTCGGCATGACCTTTCGCGAGCAGAAGCGCTTCGGCTCAACGGTGAAGGCCGAAATGGTCGCGCGCCAGCAGAGCCTGCTGTACCTCGAAAAACTGCGCCTCTTCCACGCGGTCGTGACGGCGATTCTCTCCGCCGGCCTGCTCGGCTGGGCGCTTTGGCTGTGGTCGCAGGGCCGCGCGACTTCGGGCGATATCGTGCTCGTCAGTTCGCTCGGCTTCACGATTCTGCATGGCACGCGCGATCTCGCCGTGGCGCTCGTCGATGTCACACAGCACGTCGCACGTCTTGCCGAAGCCGTCCAGACGCTGCTCGAGCCGCACGGCATGCCGGATCGCTCGGATGCAACCGAACTCGTGCCGCAAGGGGGGCGCGTCGATTTCGACAGCGTCACGTTCGCGTATCCGCGCCGCCGCCCGATTCTCGACAACTTCCATCTGCATATCGAGCCGGGCCAGCGCGTCGGGCTGATCGGCAAGTCGGGCGCGGGCAAGTCGACCGTGCTCGCGCTGCTGCAGCGCTTCTACGAGCCGCAGAAAGGCAGCATCAAGATCGACGGCCAGGATATCGGCGCGATCACGCAGGACAGCCTGCGCCACGCGATCGCGCTCGTGCCGCAGGATATTTCGCTGTTTCACCGCACCGTGTTCGAAAACATCGCTTACGGCCGTCCGGATGCGAGCCGCGAGGAAGTGCTCGCCGCCGCGCGCGAGGCGCGCTGCACGGACTTCATCGAAGCGATGCCGGAAGGTTTCGACACGATCGTCGGCGACCGCGGCGTGAAATTGTCGGGCGGCCAGCGCCAGCGCATCGCGATCGCACGCGCGATCCTGAAAAACGCGCCCATTCTCCTGCTCGACGAAGCGACCTCCGCACTCGACAGCGCATCGGAGGAAGCGATTCAGCAGGCACTCGACCGTCTGATGGTCGGCCGCACGGTGATTGCGATTGCGCACCGCCTGTCGACGCTGCAGAACTTCGATCGCATCATCGTGATGAGCGCGGGCAAGGTCATCGACGACGGTTCGCCCCAGGAATTGCGCGACCGTCCGGGGCTGTATCGCGAGTTGCTCGCGAAGCAGCACGGCAAGGTGCCGTCGATCGTGGCAACGCCGCACAAGCAGCCGGCCTGATCGCTCCGCCAGTCGAAAAAGCCGCGTTTTCGAGAAGAAAACGCGGCTTTTTTGCGTCTACGCGCCCGCTTTCAGATCGCGCAGGAAGTTGTCGCGCCAGACGGAGACGTTGTTGGCGCGAAGCTGCTGCATCATCTCGCCGTAGCGCGCCTTGCGTTCGTCGAGCGGCATCTCGAGCGCGGTGGCGAGCGCGTCGGCCATGCCGTCGATGTCGAGCGGATTGACGATGAGCGCGGCCGTCAGCTCGCGCGCCGCGCCCGCGAACTGCGACAGCACGAGCACGCCGGGATCGTCCGGATCCTGCGCAGAGACATACTCCTTCGCGACGAGATTCATGCCGTCGCGCAACGGCGTGACGAGGCCGACATGCGCCTCTCGGAACAGCGCGGCGAGCACCGGCCGCTCATACTGGCGATGGATATAGCGAATCGGCGTCCAGTCGAGCTCGGCATAGCGGCCGTTGATGCGGCCCGATTCCGCCTCGAGCTGGAAGCGCATGTCGCGATAGGCGTCGACATCGGAGCGTGTCGGCGGCGCGATCTGCAGGAACGACACGTTGTTGCGCTGATGCGAATCGTGCTCGATCAACCGCTCGAACGCGCGAAAACGTTCGACGAGGCCCTTCGAATAGTCCAGGCGATCGACGCTCATCACGAGCTTGCGATGGTGCAGCGTCGCCTTGACGATCTCGACGTCCCGCCCGCTTTCGCCGTCCTTCGCGAGCGCGGCGATCTCGTCGGGATAGACGCCGATCGGATACGCCGCCGCGCGAAGCGCATGGCCGAACGCGCGGACTTCGACCGGCTCGGCACCGTCGCGCCGCAGCGTGCCGCCCGTTTCCGTTTCGATGTATTCGCAAAACGCGCGCAGATCGGGCGCGGTCTGGAAGCCGAGCAGATCGAACGCGCAGAGCGCCTCCGCCAGCTCGCGATGGCGCGGCACGCTCAGCAGAATCTGCGGCGCCGGAAACGGAATATGCAGAAAGAAGCCGATGCGATTCTTCACGCCTAGCGCGCGCAGCGCCTGAGCGAACGGAATGAGGTGATAGTCGTGCACCCAGATCACATCGTCGGCTCTGAGCAGCGGCGCGAGCTGTTCGGCGAGCCAGCGGTTCACGCGGCAATAACCGTCGTATTCGTGGCGATCGAACTCGATCAGGTCCGGACGATAGTGAAACGCGGGCCACAACGTCGCGTTGGAAAAGCCGCGGTAGTACTGGTCGTAGTCGCGCCTCACGAGGCCGATGGTCGCGAAGGTCACCGGCCCGTGTTCTTCAAGCTTGATGCCCTCGGGATGAGACGCGAGCACGTCCCCGCTCCAGCCGAACCACATGCCGCCGGTTTCCTTCAGCGCGTCGTACACGCCGACTGCGAGACCGCCCGCTGCGGGGCCGCCTTCTGAAATCGGCGCGACGCGGTTCGAAACGATGATCAGCCGGCTCACGCGTGCTTCCCCGCCGTGCCCGCAATCACCTGCAACCAGTCCAGCAACAATTCGACCGATTCGATGCGCGCCCGCGCCACCGTCTCGCCCGGCCCGATCTTCACCGACAGCCCGTCGAACTCGTTGACGACCGCGAAGCCCTTCTCATCGGTGAGATCGTCGCCGATGAATACGGGCTTGCGGCCCGTGAACGGCGGCTCGCCCATGTAAGCGCGCACCGCGCGGCCCTTGTCGACGTCTTTCGGCTTGATCTCGTAGACCATCTTGCCCGGCTGCAGTACGTAGGCGTCCGCGTATTCAGCGACGAGCTTCTCCGTGGCCGCGCGCGCGGCCGGCTCGCGGTCGGGCGCGTTGCGGTAATGCAGCGCGAGTGCCGCGCCCTTGATTTCCAGCAACATGCCCGGATTCGCGTTGACGACCTTCTCGAGCGCGTGCTCCATGCGCAGCAGCCGCTCGTCGTTGAAACCGATGCGCTGGACGTCGCCGTTCGAATCGCGCCGTTCCGCGCCGTGCATGCCCGCGACGGGCAAGTCGGCCATCTGCAGGAACGAGTCGATATTGTCGATGCCGCGCCCCGACACGACCGCGACCGCGCCGTTGGTCGCGCGCCGGAGCGCTGCGAGGATGTCGGGCACCGAGCGCGGCACGAAGATGCCGTCGGGCGTGGAGGCGAGTTCGACGAGCGTGCCGTCGAAATCGAAGAAGAAAGCGGTCTCGGCAAGAGACAGGGAATCGGGAAGAGTGAGCATCGATCTTTGGCCTGTGGTTGCCTGTGATGTGGCGCGCGCCCGTTTCGAACGTCGCAATGCGTGCGCATCTTACCGCGCGAAAGCTTTCGTTTAAGAAAGGTCTTAGCTTACAGCCCTCGCCGTTGGTCCTTTCAGCGCGCCTGGGTCATGCGGCAAATCGTCTCAAAAATAGTCCGATCGCGACATGATGCGCTGGCGGCGCCGCGAAAGGCGTGTATTTTGCGACAGGAGTTCATACCGAATCATCCTGCAACGCACTTTCCGATGCACGCTTCGTTCCTCCATCCTCTCGCACGGTTCACGCGGCCCCGGCGCCTCATCGCCCTTCTTTCGCTGTGCGCGCTCGCCGCCTGCTCGAAGCCCGCCGAGCCGTGGCATCTGACCGATGTAGCGGGTCACTTGCCGGACCTGGACTTCTCGCTCGTCGACGATGCCGGCGCGCCCGTCACCGGACAGTCCTTCGCGGGCAAAACGACGCTCGTCTATTTCGGCTACACGCATTGCCCCGACGTCTGCCCCGAAACGATGGCGCGCCTCATGCAGGTGCTCCAGCGCGTGGGCGCGGACGCGGACAACACGCGCATCGTGTTCGTCTCGGTCGATCCGGCGCGCGATACGCCCGCACTCCTGCGCTCCTACGTGCGCGCCTTCGACGACAGGCATGCCGTCGGTCTGACAGGCACCGAACGCGCGATCGAATCGGTCGCGCAGCGTTATCGCATCGCGTATCAGATGGAAAAGCGCGACCCGAACGGCGAATACGAAGTCACGCATAGCTCGGCCGTCTATATCTTCGATGCCGCCGGCCACGCGCGCCTGCTCGCGACCGACCACGATTCCATCGACGCCATCGCGAACGATTTGAAGCGCGTGATTCACGCGAAGGACGCCTGACGATGACCACGCTTTTGTATTGGCTCGATCCGTGGGAGCCGTCACCGACGGTCGTGATCGCCGTGCTCGTCGCGGGGATGTTGTTCGCGCGCGGCGCCCGGCACGCGCGCGTGTCGATCTCGCGTCGCATTGCGTTCTGGTTCGGCCTGATCGCGCTCTATGTCGCGCTCCACACGCGGCTCGACTACTTCTTCGAGCATGAATTCTTCATGCATCGGCTGCAGCATCTGGTGCTGCATCATCTCGGGCCGTTCCTGATCGCTCTGTCGTATCCCGGTGCGGCATTGCGCGCGGGCGTTCCGTTCGCCTGGCGGCAACGCTGGCTGCGCCCGGCCGCGCAGACCCGAGCCGCGCGCATGTTCTTCGATATCGTGTTCAATCCCGCGATCGCGGTCGCGCTGTTCGTCGGGCTGATCTACTTCTGGCTGCTTTCACCGATCCACTTCAAGGCGATGCTCGATTATCGGCTCTACCGCGTGATGAACTGGAGCATGGTGATCGACGGTCTGCTCTTCTGGTGGCTGATTCTCGATCCGCGTCCGGCGCCGCCCGCGCGGCTCGCGCCCGGCAGACGCATACTCGTCGTGATCGCCGCCATTCCGCCGCAGATTATCCTCGGCGCTTATATCTTCTTCACGCCGCACGAGTTGTATCCGATCTACTCCATCTGCGGCCGCGCGTTCACATGGATCACGCCGATGCGCGATCAGCAGATCGGCGGGCTCTTGCTATGGATTCCGGGATCGATGATGAGCGTCATCGGCGCACTGATCGCGCTGCGTCACTGGCTGCGGCTGTCGGCGCGCTCGCGGCTAAGGAAGGAACGTGTCGGACGCGGCGCGGGCGCGCCGCTCACCGGCCCGAAGGCCACGACATCATGATTCGAAGCCAGGACGGCGCATCCATACGTGCGGAATGCCGTCTTCATCATGCAGCCCCGACGACGGCACGAAGCCGAACGCGCCGTAGAAGCGTTGCAAATGCGCTTGCGCGTGCAGGCTGATCGGCTGATCGGGCCATTGCTTCAGGATGTGCTCGAGCGCGCGCTCGAGCATCGTGTTGCCGAGCTTCATCTTGCGAAACCTGGCGGTCGTCAGCACCCGGCCGATGCGCACGTGCTTCTCGCTTTCGTCTGGATGGCCCGGCAACAGCACGCGCAGATAGCCCGCGAGTGCGGGACGCTCGTCGGCCTTGCCGTATGCGAGGAGGTGCCACGCATCGAGATCGAGTCCGTCGATGTCGCCATACACGCAATTCTGCTCGACGACGAACACGGCGCTACGCGCGGCGAGCATGTCGTAGACCTCGGCGGTCGTCAGGTCGTCGAAGCGCTTCCAGCGCCATTCGAGTTGAGAGAGTGGATCGGTCATTGGCGTTCGTGTGGCGGAAGTATGGCAATTATGCCGTGTCGTGCCGCGACGGGCGGGACGCAGAATCGGCTGAATACCGGCGGGCCGAAAAGAAAAAAGCCCTGACGGATCAGGGCTTTTCAAGTGGAGGCGCGGACCGGAGTCGAACCGGTCTAAACGGCTTTGCAGGCCGCTGCATAACCGCTTTGCTACCGCGCCAAAAGCGGTTTTGGTGCATGCCGGCGATCATGCCGGCTGTGCCACCAAACAAAAAGGGAAGCTTGGCTTCCCCTTTGACTGGAGCGGGAGACGAGTCTCGAACTCGCGACCTCAACCTTGGCAAGGTTGCGCTCTACCAACTGAGCTACTCCCGCACTATCCTGCAACGCTAAACTGCCAGTTTCCGATGCCTCGCTGCGCTTGCCAATTCAGCGCCGATGACATCGAAACTTTCAAAATCTGGAGCGGGAGACGAGTCTCGAACTCGCGACCTCAACCTTGGCAAGGTTGCGCTCTACCAACTGAGCTACTCCCGCATTTGCTACTGCTCTCTTTTGCTCTCGTTTCGCTTGTTGCGTCGCGCCGTGCATCAGAGAAACGAGATTATGTAGAAGCCAAAGAGGGCTGTCAACTGTTTTGTGAGAGGAATTTATGGGTTCGACGCAATTTTTTGCAATGATCGCTACGATCCCTCACAGCATGCCGCCGCGCTCACGAATCTGAGGCCACGCGAGCTTCATGTAGTAGAGCATCGACCAGACGGTGAGAAACGCCGCGACGTAGATGAGCCACAAGCCCCACACGCGCGTGTCGATGATCCAGGGCGTGCCGGCGATCTTGAGCGGCCCGTAAAACAGCAGCATCGGAATGGCGACCATCTGGCATACGGTCTTGAACTTGCCGAGCTGATTCACCGCAACGCTCTTCGATGCGCCGATCTGCGCCATCCATTCGCGCAGCGCGGAAATCGTGATCTCGCGGCCGACGATGATGAGCGCGATCACCGCATTCAGCCGCGACAACTGCACGAGCACGAGCAGCGCGGCGGTGACCATCAGCTTGTCGGCGACCGGATCGAGGAACGCGCCGAACGAAGACGTCTGATTGAGCTTGCGCGCAAGAAAGCCGTCGAACCAGTCGGTGAGCGCCGCGAGTACGAAAATGATCATGCCGAGCAGGTTGCGATGCTCCGGGCTCATCATCATGTCCGGCAAATAGAACACGCCCACCACGAGTGGAATCAGCACGATTCGCAGCCACGTCAGGAAGATCGGTAGATTGAACGGCATGGGCGAAAGCGGTTGAGGGACGTGTAAGGAAGCCGACATTGTGCCGCGTCGACCCCGCGCTCACAAGGCGGCACGCCGTGCGGCAGGCGCTTGCGGCTCAATGCAACTGACGATAAATCTGCTGCGCCAGCGCCAGCGAAATGCCTTCGACGCTCGCCAGGTCTTCGACGCTCGCCGCCTGCACGCCGCGCAATCCGCCGAATCGCGAAAGCAGCCGCTGACGCCGTTTCGCACCGACGCCCTCCAGTTCTTCCAACCGCGATGTCTGGCGCGCTTTCGCCCGCTTCGCGCGCATGCCGGTGATGGCGAAGCGGTGCGCCTCGTCGCGGATCTGCGCGACGAGCATCAGCGCCGCGCTTTCCTTGCCGAGCTCGAGCGGAGCACGGCCATCGGCGAACACCAGCGTTTCGAGGCCCACCTTGCGCCCTTCCCCTTTCGCAACACCGACCAGCATGCCGTGATCCAGCCCGAGCTCCGAGAAAACTTGCCGCGCGATCTCGACCTGCCCTTTTCCGCCGTCGATCAGCACGATGTTGGGCAGCGTGCCGCCCGCAGCCACGGGTTCGGCGGCATCGGGCGTGACGTTGGGGTCGGCGGCATCGTCGGGTTGCAGGGTCGTCGCTTCGTCGTTTGCATTCGCGGCGGCCTGCGCGACCATCTTCTCGTAGCGGCGCGTGAGCACCTGGCGCATCGCGGCGTAGTCGTCGCCGGGCGTGATGCCGTTGATGTTGTAGCGCCGGTATTCGCCCGACTGCATCTTGTGATGGTGATACACGACGCACGATGCCTGCGTCGCCTCGCCCATCGTATGACTGATGTCGAAGCACTCGATGCGCAGTTGCGCGAGATCGTCCATCTCCATGGAAAGCGTCTGGGCAAGCGAGCGCGTGCGCGCCTGCTGCGACCCCTGCTCCGACAGAAGACGCGCGAGCGCGAGCTTTGCATTGTTTTCGGCCATGGAGAGCCACGCGCGCTTCTGTCCCTGCGGCTGACGCAGCAGCGTGACCTTGTGGCCCGCTTGTTCCATCAGCAGATCGACGAGCTCGCGGCTCGACGGCGCATGACTCACGACGAGCACCGGCGGCACGCGATTGCCGATGTAATGCTGCGCCATGAAGGCTTCGAGCACCTCGGACTCGAGCGCGCCTTCGCGCGGTTCAGGCTCGGCTTCGGCTTCAGATTCCAATGCGGCTTGCACCGTCTCGAGGCTCGTCTGCGTGAACGATTCGGCGGCCCGCGCATCCTGTTCGGCTGCCTGCACGATTGCTTCGACATCGGCGGGCGCTGCGTCGGCGGGCGTGGCGGGGGCCGCTTCCGCAACGTCGGCAAGCTCGGGCAGATCGTCTTCATCGTCCAGCGCCATCGCGCTTTCGACGTGCGCCGGGAAATACGCCTTGTCGCCGAGATGCCGCCCGCCGCGCACCATCGCGAGATTCACGCAGACCTTGCCGCCGAGCGCGACGACCGCGAGGATATCGACGTCGCTCTCGCCGCCGACTTCGATCGCCTGCTGATGGAGCACGGTCGACAGCGAGCTCATCTGATTGCGCACCGCCGCGGCCTGCTCGAACTTCAGATCGGCGGCGAACGCGTGCATCTTCTGTTCCAGTTCCTTCATCACTTCGCCCTGCCGCCCGAGCAAGAAGCGCGATGCGTTCGACACGTCGCGGGCGTAATCCTCTTCCGTGATGAGCCCCGTGCACGGCGCCGTGCAGCGCCCGATCTGATGCAGGAGGCACGGCCGCGTGCGGTTGCTGAAGACCGAGTCCTCGCAGGTGCGCAGCTGGAATACGCGCTGCAGGATCTGGATGCTCTCGCGCACCGCCCACGCGCTCGGAAACGGGCCGAAGTACTGGTTTTTCTTGTCGACCGCGCCGCGGTAGTAGGCCATGCGCGGAAACGTGTGGCCCGTGAGCTTGAGGAACGGATACGACTTGTCGTCGCGAAAAAGAATGTTGTAGCGCGGCGCGAGCGCCTTGATGAGATTGTTCTCGAGCAGCAGCGCTTCCGCTTCCGAACGCGTGACAGTCGTCTCGATCTTGCGGATGCGCGTCACCATCATCGCGATGCGCGGCGAATGCAGCGTCTTCGTGAAGTAGCTCGACACGCGCTTTTTCAGATTGCGCGCCTTGCCGACGTAGAGCACGTTGCCATCGCCGTCGTAATAGCGGTACACGCCGGGCAGATGCGGCAGTTGGGCGAGCGTCTTTTTCGGGTCGAAATCCGGTTGGGGGGCGTCGGTGTCAGTCATGCAGCAAGGGGGCGGAAAAGCATAGGCACGGCGGTGAGCCGTGCCGGGCGCGTTATCTGTCGGGTAGCCCGACTTTCTTGCGAAAGCCGGGCCCCCCGAGAACCGTACGTGCGAGTTTCCCCGCATACGGCTCAAATCTACAAACAAAGTTCTGTCTACGACAGAACCGGCTTAGTTACAACTAGTTTTCCAGCGTGCACTTGCCGGTGGCAGTGCGGGTGAAGCAGCGCCCGGTTGGACAAGGCGTCGGTGCCGCCATGCATCCGATAGTCCAGATGATGGTCGTGCCAACCCGTTTCGTCCGTCAAGGCACAGCCACAATGCGCGCATAGCCCGCCTTGTGACAGATATAGCGCGGCCCACTGCTTTCGGTAACGCATCTGTTCCCACATGCGCCCCTGCCGCAAGGTCTCGCCATACTGCTCCCACTTCGGATCAAAAGGATTGAACTCGCCCTTGATCCTCGTGTGCCATTTGATAGCTGTACCGCTAAGCTGGTACAACTCATTCAGCCCCCAACTGCCGTCCTCGCGCTCCGTGCGAACGGCAAACACCCAATTCCGGGCACCGACAGAGTGAAAGTACTTCTGCTTCACCCATACAGCGCTCTTCTGCGGATGCCTCCGCTTCGACCACCGCCAGAGCTTCCGAAAAATCAGATGCTCCATCCGGCTGTACGTCTGCTTGGCCGAGACCGGATGGTGATACTGCGCCCATCCGCGCAACATCGGGTTCAGCAGTTGGACCAGAACCTCCTGCTTTACCGTTTTGTTGCCGCTGATCGTTTCCGCCACCTTGCGATAAAACGCTTGCGCGTTTTTCTTGCTCGGCTTGATGAGCAGCTTTCCCGAGTACCTCCGGAAATTCCACCCAAGGAAATCGAAGCCTTCATCAATGTGGGTGATCCGCGTTTTTGCCTCTGACAGTTGCAGGCCTCGAACAGCAAGGAATGCTTCCACCCAAGGCCTGACCTCGTTTTCCAGAATCTCTTTCGAGTCGCCGGTGATCACGAAGTCATCCGCGTATCGCACCACATTCACTTTCAGCTTCTTTGCCTTTGCGATCCCGAATTTCGCACCGAGGTGCGCAATCAGTTCACGCTCCAGCCCGTTCAGCGTCACGTTTGCCAGCGTCGGGGAGATGATGCCTCCCTGCGGCGTACCGGCCTCAGTCGCCTGTAGCTGCCCCTTGTAAATCAGGCCAGCCTTCAACCACTTTCGGAGAATTTCCCTGTCCATGGGGACATGGTTTTCCAGCCAATCGTGGTTGATGTGGTCAAAGCAGCCTTTGATATCCGCTTCCAGTACCCATCGGGACGAATTCCTCCGGGACGTGCAAGCTCGTACCTGACCCATAGCGTCAGCCGTTGAACGATTGATCCGGAACCCATACGAGTTCGGGTCGCTCGTCGACTCTGCTACCGGCTCCAAAGCCAGCAGATATAAGGCTTGCATCGCCCTGTCCCGCATGGTCGGAATGCCCAAAGGACGCTCCTTTCCATTGGCCTTGGGGATAAAAACTCTCCGTAATGGCAAAGGCTTATATCCGCGCCGCTTCAACCTGCCGATGGCTTCCCACCGGCTCTCAGGCGAGTCCCACAGTTCGCAATCGACTCCAGCCGTTCGCGCACCCTGGTTCTGCGTAACACGTCGTATCGCATACAGCTTCGCGGACAACGTGCGAGTCAGCATCCGTTGCAGGGCTTTCACCCTGCGCCAGTCACCTTCCCGCGTCGCCTTCGCAATTCGAATCTGCATCCCTCTCACGTTCCGCTCAACTTTCCGCCAATTGACGGCATTCCAGTTGACAGGCGCGTGGGAAAGCGCAGATCCGGTCTTTCGACCAGATACTTTCATGCTGCTCTCCTACTTGGAAAAAGTCCCCAGGCAGAAGGCGCATCTCCCCAGAGGGGCAGACACACCCCTCTAGGGAACAACAGACACCTCAATAGGAGCGCGTGCGCCCCTATCTCGGACAAACACCTCAGTACGGGCGCATGCACCCGTACCTGACCAAGTTACAGAGGGTAGTCAGCCGCCTTGCGACGGTAGACCAGACGGAAGTCTGCCCGCTTTCGCGTGGGATAATGTCTCAACCCCTATCCGTGCCATTACAGCCCGGCATTCGCTTTTTCCGTCCTCCCATACCCGCATGATCAACAACGTTCCTTACGGTCCGTCTGCCAGCCGTACAGCGCTGGCGACCATACGGGCTTACCACGTTCCCGGCATGTCACACGACTGACGTAGGTTCTGCCTATCCCCCGGTGGTGCTGTAACGACGTAGCCCAAATTCTAAGTGGGCTATCCGACCACGTACCGTTTTGGTTAGAGCCCGATGTTTCAAGCAGCTTTGGCTCCTCACTGGTAACGAGGTTTATCAGCAGTTCACTTACATTAACCTTATCAGCCAGCCTAGCTCCTCGACCCCCTCGCTGCTGGGAGTCTCCGAACAATCCCCTCACGGGAACGGTCCGCCCGATACCTCCGGGGGCTACATTGTCCGAGGAGCTTCACACCCCACCGTTGCCAGTGACGCATGTCCTCGTAGGCTACTGCTGGTCGTACAGCAGGTTCACTGCCCTCCCCCAAACTGCAGGTCGGGCCGAACAATGACATCCCGAGCTTTCGCTCGTATCGTGTAGCGGGTTCACCACACTAGGCGGCGAACGCTGCAAACAACACTCCGCTTTGTCAGCGGAAGTGAAGCCGCTGACTGGGCGGAATCTGGTGATAACCAGACTAATGCAACACGTTTCACGGCCAAGCTGCACCGCGGTTCGTTCCATCCAGGAGTGGCCGAAACCACCCCTACTACAAGGGCGCGGCCCACAAGGGGGCCGCCTGCGGAGGGTAGAGCGACCAAAACCGAAGTCTCAGGCGATATCCCTCTAGTCGATGCCTCTTAACGCGAGGCCCACGGACACGAGCGTGCGTGTCGCACTAGAATCGCCAGTTTAGAACATTACGCCGCGCGCCTTCGTCCTCATGACTACCCATCCCGCCGCCCCGGAACTCGCCTGCGACATCTTCTGCGCGGTGGTCGACAATTTCGGCGACATCGGCGTCTGCTGGCGTCTCGCGCGCCAGTTGCACGCGGAGCACGGCTGGCGCGTGCGTCTTTGCGTCGACGATCTGCAGGTCTTTCATGCGCTCTGCCCGGAGGTCGACGCAACACTTTCGCGTCAGGATGCGATGGGGGTCACGATCGAGCACTGGCACGACCCATCGCACGCGGGCGACACGCTCGCCATTCCGGATGTCGTGATCGAGGCGTTCGCGTGCGAGCTGCCGCACGCGTACATCGCCGCGATGGCGCGCCGCGACCCGAAGCCCGTCTGGATCAATCTCGAATACCTGAGCGGCGAGGACTGGGTCGCGGATTTCCACCTGCGGCCGTCTCCGCACCCGCGCTATCCGCTCGACAAGAGCTTCTTTTTCCCGGGCCTCGGCAAGGGCACGGGCGGCGTGCTGAAGGAGCGCAATCTTGATACGCGCCGCGAGCAGTTCGATGCCGATGTCTGGTGGCGCGAGCGAGTCGACGTCGAGCGGCCGGGCGACGGTGAAACGGTCGTGTCCCTCTTCGCCTATGAAAATCCGGCGGTCGACGCGCTTCTCGCGCAATGGCGCGACGGCGATGCGCCAGTCGTCCTGCTCGTGCCTGAAGGCCGCGTTTCCGGCGCACTCGCGCGGTTTTTCGGCCTGCCCAGGTTCGCGGCCGGCATGTCGGCGCGCGCGGGCGCGCTGCGGGCGCACGCGCTCGGCTTCGTCGAGCAGCCTCGCTTCGACGAACTGCTCTGGGCCGCCGACATCAACTTCGTGCGAGGCGAGGATTCCTTCGTGCGTGCCCAATGGGCGAACAAGCCGTTCGTCTGGCATATCTACCCGCAAGCCGACGACGCCCACGTGCCGAAGCTCGACGCCGCCCTCGCGCATTACACGCGCACGCTCGACCCGTCCGCCCGCGACGCCGTCGCGCGTTTCTGGCACGCGTGGAACGGCGCGGGCGTGCCGGACTGGGCCGATTTCTGGCGTCATCGAGCGAAGCTGGAGACGTGCGCGGCGCGTTGGGCGAAGGAACTGGCGGTCGTCGGCGATCTGGCGGGCAATCTCGTCGCACATGTTGCGTCGCGCCTCGTGCGATGAGCATCGCGTCGCGCGTTCCAAGGCGCGCCATGCGACTGGCCAAATAAGCAAAAACTCAGTTAAAATAAGCGGTTATCCGAGGAAGCAGGTCGCAGTTCCAGCATTTCGCCGCATGGGCCGGCTCAAACGCAAGTCCCTCCCTCGTTAGCAGAACTCTCGCACGGCGGCGGCAAAATACCGGCAGCGCCGCCGTCCGATCGATTCATTCCAGGCATTCAAGCCAAATCCTTTCGTACAGGACCTAGTTTTATGAAGACCGCACAAGAACTCCGCGTCGGCAACGTCGTCATGATCGGCAACGATGCCATGGTCGTGCAGCGCGCCGAGTACAACAAATCGGGCCGCAACGCCGCGGTCGTGAAGATGAAGTTCAAGAACCTGCTGACGGCAGCCGGCATGGAAACCGTCTACAAGGCGGACGACAAATTCGACGTCGTCGTGCTCGACCGCAAGGAAGTGACGTACTCGTACTTCGCGGACCCGATGTACGTCTTCATGGACGCTGACTACAACCAGTTCGAAGTCGAAGCCGAAATGATGGGCGACGCGCTCAACTACCTCGAAGACGGCATGGCGTGCGAAGTCGTGTTCTACAACGAGAAGGCCATCTCGGTCGAACTGCCGACCACGCTGGTTCGCGAAATCGTCTACACCGAACCGGCCGTCAAGGGCGACACGTCGTCGGGCAAGGTCCTGAAGAACGCCAAGCTGAACACCGGTTTCGAGCTGCAAGTGCCGCTCTTCTGCAACATCGGCGACAAGATCGAAATCGACACCCGCACGAACGAATACCGCAGCCGCGCGTAAGCCTCGCGCAACTGCATCGTTAGCTGAGCGGTGCAAAAACGCGTCGCCGCCCAGCAGCAAAAAAGCGCCCCATCGCGGGCTAATGCCGTTCAGTTAAGGTCTTTTCTTAGATAACGAACGGTGTACCGTTTAGGGCGGGATTTGACGACCCGGTCGCATGCGCGTCCGGGTCGTTTTTCGTTGGGGAGAGACTTGAGCCTTTCGCGCAGGCGCTGA
>NZ_JALQDT010000024.1:0-88712 GCF_023631085.1 Caballeronia sp. INML1
GAGGTGGTCGGCAAGCATCGCACCGGAAAGTTAACAGCCCGGCGCTCCGTTTACAACCACTTCTCACCCCATAAACAAAAATGCCGTGCAGCGCTAACTGAACGGCATTACCCATCGCGGGCGCTTTTTCTTTTGCATGAATTTTTTGACAAATTCAGGCAAACTTTACCGGTCGCGCCCCCTTTAGGCTCGATTGCGATCAAATGAAGTATCCGCGAAAGGTCTGCGGGAAGCGCTTCCATCGGAAAAAATAACTGCGTGGCACGATTTCTGCTCGAACGTGCAAATCCAGATTTCAGAACCGACATGCCAAGCACGCCTTTCATCCGAAGCCGGTTTCTGGTCGTCGCGGCGCTCGCATTGCCCGCGTTCGCTTTCACCGCCGGCTGCAAGTCCAGCCCGGCGACATCAGCGAACACGAACGGGGCCAGCGAGATCATCACCGACGACGCTGCGCTTGCCGCTCGTGTGAAAGCCGCGCTCGTCGCGGACCCGGAACTGAAAGTCTTGCCGATGAGCGTCGCGACGTATCGCGGCGTCGTGCAGTTGTCGGGGTATGTGGATTCGGAGGTACAGATTCAGAAAGCGCTCGCCGTGACGCGAGGCGTACCGGGCGTGCAATCCGTCAGCAACGAATTGCATCTCAGGTCGCAATGACGCGCTCGCACACGAGATGAAGAACGAGTAACGCAGGACGAAAACCGCAGCGGGCTACGCGCCAGACGCCGGAACGAGGCGCCGTTGCCCGCCCACGACTCGCCGGATCCTACGCGGAGACGGCGCACTACAGTCCACTTTGATACGTTGGTTCGCCATGCCACACGCACTGATTGTCGAAGACGATCCCAATAGCCTCTCCGGCCTGTCCGCGATCCTCACGGCAGACGGCTTTTCCGTCGATACCGCCACGACGCTCGCCGAAGCGCGCTCCGCGCTGACCCGCTTCATCCCGGATGTCGTGCTGATCGACCTGAATCTTCCGGACGGCTCCGGCCTCGACCTCCTGCCGAGCTTGCCGTCGCAACCGCCCGATGGCGCACTGCCCGTCATCGTGATGACCGGCAACGCGACGGTCGAAAGCGCAATCGAAGGCCTGCGGCACGGCATCTGGGACTACCTGCTGAAACCGGTGAACATTCCGCGCTTGCGCAGCCTGCTCGCGCGCATTCCGAGGCCGTACGAGCTCACCGAGGAAGTCCAGTCGCTGCGCTCGACGCTGCGCGAGCTGGGCCACTTCGGCGACATGATCGGCCGCAGCGCCGCGATGCAGCACGTCTACGATCTGATCGAGCACACTGCCCCGACGGAAGCCGCCGTGCTGATCTGCGGCGAGCCGGGCACCGGCAAGAAGATCGCCGCACGCACGATCCATCAATTGAGCCGCCGGCGCAAAGGCCCGTTCGTCACCTTCGACTGCTCCGCGAGCCGCAACGGCGACGGCTCGCAGCGTTCGATGGAAAGCGTCCTCTTCGGCCACGAACGCAACGCATTCGCCGGCGCGGAGAACCGCGAGCCGGGCCTGCTCGAACAGGCGGGCGGCGGCACGCTTTTCCTCGATCAGATCGATTCGCTGCCGGCCGCGCAGCAGGAAGCGCTCTTGCGCGCGCTCGATTCGCAGACGTTCATGCGCGTGGGCGGCAGCAACCGCATCATGACGGACTTCCGGCTGATCGCCGCCTCCCGCTTGCCGATGCGCGAGGCGGTCGCGAGCGGCGCAATGCGCGAGGATCTGTTTCAGCGGCTGTCGGCGTCGTCGATCGTGCTGCCGCCGTTGCGCGATCGCGACGACGACATCGCACTCATCGCGGAGACGCTCGTCGATGAACTGAACCGCGAGAACCACATCGCCGGGATCACGAGCGGGTCGCCGAAGCGGATCAGTCCGGCTTTCATTCGAGAGTGCATCGCGAGCGAATGGCCGGGCAACGTGCGCGAAATGCGCGAGCGCGTGCGGCGCGCGTATCACGCGTCAGGCGAGACGATCGAAACGCTGCGCGTCGATGAGCCGGGCGGTCTCGGCGGACGCGGCCTGAACGGCAGCAGCGTGCAGGTGACGGTCGGCACGGCACTCGCGGACGTCGAGGACATGCTGATCCGCGCGACGCTCGAAGCGGTCGGCGGCACGCGCCATCGCGCGGCGACGCTGCTCGGCATCAGCCCGAAGACGCTCTACAACAAGCTCCAGCGGATGAAGCTGGAATCGTCGTGATTCACGACGATTCCAGAAGCAAAGCGCCACGATTCAGGTCGTGGCGTTTTCGTTTTAGCCGAGCGTCTCTTTGACGAGCGAGCGCGCTGCCTGATAGTCGGCCTGCGCCTGCAGCTTGCTCCAGCGCAACGCCTTGCCGCGCGGACGCATCTGCCTCAGGCGCTGTTCGGATGCCTTCGGCGGCGTATAGCGCAACTGTTCCAGCACCTTGCCCGCCTCCTCCGGCTGATTGCAGATCAGCACCATGTCGCAGCCCGCGCTCAGCGCGGCGGTTGCCGCTTCGGTGAGCGTGCCGCCCGCGCGGGCGGCTTCCATCGACAGATCGTCGCTGAAGATCGCGCCGGTGAAGCCAAGCTTGCCGCGCAGGATGTCCTGCAGCCAGATGCGCGAGAAGCCAGCGGGTTTATCGTCGACCTGCGTGTAGATCACGTGCGCCGGAATCACCGATGACAGCGACATGCCGAGCCAGTCATACGGGCGCACGTCGGTGTCGAGGATTTCTTCGAGCGGGCGATCGTCGGTCGGCAGCGCGACGTGCGAATCGGCTTCAGCGAAACCGTGACCCGGAAAGTGCTTGCCGCAATTCGCCATGCCGGCGAGCGCGAGGCCGTGATTCAGGCTCTTCGCGAGCATCGTCACGACGCGCGGGTCGCTATGCAGCGCACGATCGCCGATGACTTTGGACTGTCCGTAATTCAGATCGAGCACCGGCGTAAAGCTCATGTCGATGCCGCACGCGCGCAACTCCGCCGCGAGCACGTAGCCGAACGCGGTCGCGGTTTTCGTCGCGGCCAGTACGTCGCGGTCCCAAAGCTCGCCGAGTTTGCCCGGCGCGGGCAGCGCTGTGAAGCCGTCCGTGCGAAAGCGCTGCACGCGCCCGCCCTCGTGATCGACAGCGATCAGGATATCGTCGCGTACCGCGCGGATCGCATCCGTCAGCGCGACGAGCTGCGCGCGGTTTTCGAAATGTCGCGCGAACAGAATGATGCCGCCCGTCATCGGATGCGTGAGGCGCTCGATATCCGCGTCGTTCAGCGTCGTGCCGGCGACGTCGAACATGACGGGCCCGGGAGTGCGTTTCATCGGATTCAATTGGATTGTTGTGTGTTGGTTGGATTGAACTCAGACCTGATCGGGCACTTCCGCAATGACGAACGACACCGCGTAATCGCGCTCGTCGCTGACCGTGATCTTCGCCGTGATGCCGCGTTGCGCGAGCCACTCGGCCAGTTCGCCGGAGGCGGCGATCATCGGCTTGCCGCTCGGCTCGTTGAGCGTCTGCAGCGCGCGCCAGGTCATCGGCCAGCGCATGCCGAGGCCGATCGCCTTCGAGAACGCTTCCTTCGCCGAAAAGCGCGTCGCGAGAAACGCGAGCCCGCGCACTTCCGAGCGCGCGTTGCGCGCGTGATAGATGCGCAACTCGTCGGGGCCGAGCACCTTTTCGGCAAACCGCCCCTTCGTGCGCTTCATCACCGCCGCGACGCGGCTCACCTGCACGACGTCCGTGCCGATTCCGTAGATGGCCATGACGTGCGCGCTCAGCGAGTGTGGATCGACGCGAGGCGCGACGCGACCATGATCGCCTTCATCTCGCGCACGGCGTTCTCCCAGCCCGCGAAAATCGAGTGCGCGACGATCGCGTGCCCGATATTCAACTCGACGATGCCCGGCAGCGCGGCGATCGCCTGGACATTCGTGTAGTGCAGTCCGTGGCCCGCGTTCACCTTGAGCCCGAGCGAGTTGCCGAAATCGACGCTCGACGCGACGCGTTCGAACTCGCGCTGCTGTTCGGCTTCGTCGTGCGCCTCGGCGTAACGGCCCGTGTGCAACTCGATCACGGGCGCGCCCGCTTCCTGTGCCGCGCGAATCTGCGTCTCGTCCGGATCGATGAAAAGCGATACGCGCGCACCCGCATCGGCGAGCTGCCTGCACGCGGCCTTCACTTCTTCGAACCGGCCCGCGACATCGAGGCCGCCTTCGGTCGTCACTTCCTGGCGCTTTTCCGGCACGAGGCAGACATCGTGCGGCTTGATCTCGCACGCGATGTCGAGCATCTCGCGCGTCACCGCGCACTCGAGATTCATGCGTGTTTTCAAAAGCGGGCGCAGCGTGCGCACATCGGCATCGACGATATGGCGACGGTCCTCGCGCAAGTGCAGCGTGATGGCGTCCGCGCCCGCTTCTTCGGCGGCGAGCGCCGCGCGGATGGGATCGGGATACGACGTGCCGCGCGCATTGCGCAACGTGGCGACGTGATCGATGTTCACGCCCAGATCGATCACGCTCGCCGGCGATGAGAGAAAGAAGCTCATAGTTTTTGCAGGTCGATCAATATCTGACGGGTGGCGAGCGGCGCGCCGCCCAGGTAGTGGTTCAGCAGGAAGCGCATCAGTGTTTTGCTCTGCGCGGCCGTCTGCGGGCTGGTGTAATCGTCGCGCTCCATGTCGATGAGCGTCTGTCCCGAGATCACCGGCCAGGGCGCGGGAAGGTCGTCCGACGCTTCGCGCACGCCGCGGTCGGGATCGAAGACGTAGCGGCCTTCAGCCTCGACCGGCTGGCGCGTGACGGTGCGCGTGAGATTCATCGCGTAGCCGGTTTCGCGCAGCAGCACGCGCTCGAACGAGCGCAACACCTGCACGGCGGGCTCGTCGTGAGCGAGGCGCGAGAGCGTCAGCACGTAGTGGTTGAAGAGCGCCGGATGCGCGTCTTCGCGCGCGCAGAACTTGACGAGCAGTTCGTTCACGTAGAAGCCGCAGAGCAGCGCGTCGCCGGTCAGTGGCAGCATGCCGCCCACCCATTCGGCGGTCGTCAGCGTGCGGACTTCGCCCTTGCCGGACCACGACAGGCCCAACGGCTGAAACGTCTGCAGCACGCCGCGCAACGCGGAATGGGGACGCTTCGCGCCCTTCGCGACGAGCGCGACACGGCCGAAATCGCGCGAAAACACGTCGATGATGAGGCTCGTCTCGCGATACGGATAACTGTGCAGCACGAAGCCCGGCTGCTCGGCGATACGAAAGTCGGAGCGCGGCGCGGCGCGTGGCCGCTTCTCGCCGCTCCCGGTAACGGACGACGACGATGACGGCGACGCCCGCTTGCGCTTCGGCACGGCGCGCGTGGCCGGGCGCTCGTCCGCGTCGAAATCGTCGTCGGGACGATCATCGGCGGGCGGAATCATCCGGGCGTCGTTCGAGCCGTCGTCCATGCATCACTCGTAGCCGTATGCGCGCAGGCCGGCTTCGTTGTCCGCCCAGCCGCTCTTCACCTTGACGAAGGTTTCGAGATACACGGGGCCATCGAAGAGCTTCTCCATGTCGAGTCGCGCTTCGGTACTGATCTGCTTCAGCTTCGCGCCCTTCTGGCCGATGATCATCGCCTTGTGACCGTCGCGGTCGACGAGAATCGTCGCGAAGACGCGGCGCAGGCGCCCTTCGGTCTCGAATTTTTCGATGAGCACCGTGCTCGTGTACGGCAACTCGTCGCCGGTCCAGCGAAAGACTTTCTCGCGCAGGATTTCGGCCGCGAGGAAGCGCTCGCTGCGATCGGTCAGATCGTCCTCGCCGTAGATCGGCTCGCCTTCCGGCAAATAGGGCTTCACGACGGACAAAAGCCGCTTGATGTCCTCAGGATGCTTGGCCGACAGCGGCACGATCTCGCGAAATTCGCGCAGCGCCGACATCTGCTGCATGAAGGGAAAAAGCGAATCCTTGTCGCCGACGCGATCGAGCTTGTTGGCGATCAGCAGCGTGGGAGTGCCGGCCGGGATCAGGTCGAGCACTTTCTGGTCGTCGGGACCGAAGCGGCCCGCTTCGATCACGAAAAGAATCGCATCGACGGAAGTCAGCGTCGACGTCACCGCACGGTTCAGCGAGCGGTTGAGCGCGGTGCTATGGCGTGTCTGGAAGCCGGGCGTATCGACGAAGATGTACTGCGCGTCGTCGAGCGTATTGATGCCCGTGATGCGATGACGAGTCGTCTGCGCCTTGCGCGAGGTGATGCTCACCTTCTGACCGACGAGCGCGTTCATCAGCGTCGACTTGCCGACGTTGGGACGGCCGACGATCGCGACCATGCCGCAGCGGAAACCGGAAGAAGTAGGAGCGTTCATAGATGTGTGCGGCAAGAAATCGTTGGGGCGCGTGTGCGCGATGTGCGCGGCGGCACGCGTCAGTGGCCGGCGTCGGCGGCACGCACGATGCGGCCCGCGATCACATCCGGGCTCGTGGTGTTGCGCGTCTCGGTGTCGGCTGCGGGCTCGTCGTCGCGATCGTCGGATGGCGCGGGCTTGTCTGCGTTGGCGCTTCGCTCGGACGCCTGCATCGTGTCGCCTTTCGCCGCTTTCTCCGGCTTGTGGATCACGGCGCGGTCGGGCTTGTCGGCGGCGGCATAGGCGCCCGCGGACGGCTCGACATGCGTCGCACGGATCACGGCGAGCGGCGCGGTGGCCGGACGTTCCGGCGCGCCTGCTTGCGCGCCGTGCTGAGCATGATGGCGCTCGCGTCGGTCGGGAGAACGCAGATCGAGTGCCGTCTGAATGCCGGTGACGCCGGGGACCACTTCGGGTTCGACCTGCTTCGCGGCGCGCGCGCCCTTGCGCTTTGGCTTGACGCCGAGCGTCGGCGCGGCGGCCACCACTTCGTCGAGCGCCTTTTTAGCGGCGGCCTGTTCGGCGGCGCGGCGGCTCGCGCCGGAACCCGACACCTTAACGTCGAGCTTCGGCACCGTACATTCGACTTCGAACTGCTGATTGTGCGCGGCGCCGTGAGTCGCGATCACGGTATAAGTCGGCAGCGCGATCTTGTGACCCTGGAGATACTCCTGCAGCAGCGTCTTCGCATCCTTGCCAATGGTGCGCGGATCGATGTGATCGAGCACCGGCGTGTAGAGCCGCTTGATGACCGTGTATGCGGCGTCGAAACCGCCATCGAGGAAGATCGCGCCGAAGATGGCTTCGAGGGTATCGGCCAGAATCGACGGACGGCGGAAACCGCCACTGCGCAGTTCCCCTTCGCCGAGCCTCAGGCCTTCGGACACGTTGAGCGCCTGCGCGATCTCGTAAAGCGACTGCTGTTTGACCAGATTCGCGCGCACGCGCGACAGGTCGCCTTCATCGAGTTTGCTGAATCGTTGGAACAAAAGCGCCGCCACCACGCAATTTAGAACGGAATCGCCGAGAAATTCGAGCCGTTCATTGTGCGTGGCGCTGTGACTGCGGTGGGTCATCGCCTGGCGCAGCAATTCCGCATTGCGAAATTCGTACCGCAGCCGGCTTTCCAACGGAGAAGATGGCATGGAGAGAGTATAACGCGGGCGCGGGGGCGGACGATTCCGCCGGCCGACGCCGGAAAACGCGTGGCGAGACGGTGTTAGCCGCGCTTCTTCACGCCGTTTCGAAGCTTGTTTTAATCGTGACGAACGCCGGTCGTCTGATGGAGACCAACCGGCGTTACTTGCTTCACTGGAACGAACCGATGCGCTTCAGATTGCTGAAGTTCATCCAGATGAAGAACGCGCGCCCGACGATGTTGTTGTCCGGCACGAATCCCCAGTAGCGGCTGTCCGCGCTGTTGTCGCGGTTATCGCCCATCATGAAGTAATTGCCCGGGGGCACCTTGCACGTGACGCCCTGCGCGTTGTAGTTGCAGTTGTCGCGAAACGGGAAGTCGTCCGCGCCGACGACAAACGGCGGCACTTGCGGATTGTTCAGGATCGCGTTCTTGCGGCCGTCGAGGTCTTCCTCGAACTGCTTCGCGTATCCGATGCGCTCGTCATCGAAATAGTCCGGCAGCGGCGTTTCGGGCACCGGCTTGCCGTTGATCGTGAGCTTCTTGTCTTCATACGCGACCGTGTCGCCGGGCAGACCGATGACACGCTTGATGTAGTCGACCGATTCGTCCTTCGGATAGCGGAACACCACGACATCGCCGCGCTTCAACGGGCTGCCGTTCGTCAGCTTGGTGTTGGTGATCGGCATGCGCAGACCGTACTCGTACTTGTTCACGAGGATGAAGTCCCCGACGAGCAAGGTCGGAACCATCGAGCCCGACGGAATCTTGAACGGCTCGACGATGAACGAGCGCACCACGAACACCGCAAGAATCACCGGAAAGAAGCTCGCCGTGTATTCGAGCCACCACGGCTGACGCAGCTTGTCGTCGCGCAGGCGGGCGCGCGTCTGCGCGGCGTTTTCATCAGCGAACCGTTCCCCTACGCGCTCCTGCTGGCGGTCGAACTCCGCCACTGTGGCCTCGGCGGCGCGCCGCCGTTGCGGCAGAAACACCAGTTTGTCGAGCACCCATGCAATACCCGTCAAGACGACGAGCATCAAAAGAATCAATGCGAAATTCATCAATCGCTTCCGGTTGTTATCGTTGTTTGCCTCGCGGCGCCAGCATCATTCATCGACGCGCAGAATCGCGAGGAAAGCCTCTTGCGGGATTTCGACCGAGCCGACCTGCTTCATGCGCTTCTTGCCGGCCTTCTGCTTTTCGAGCAGCTTCTTCTTGCGCGTGATGTCGCCGCCGTAGCACTTCGCGAGCACGTTCTTGCGCAGCGCTTTGATGTTTTCGCGCGCGATGATGTTCGAGCCGATGGTCGCCTGAATCGCCACGTCGTACATCTGACGCGGAATCAGTTCGCGCATCTTCGACGCCACTTCGCGGCCGCGATGCTGGCTTTGCGAGCGGTGCACGATGACCGACAGCGCATCGACCTTGTCGCCGTTGATGAGCATATCGACCTTGACGACATCGGCCGCGCGATACTCCTTGAACTCGTAATCCATCGAGGCATAGCCGCGCGATGTCGACTTCAGGCGGTCGAAGAAGTCCAGCACGATTTCCGCCATCGGGATTTCGTACGTCAGTTGGACCTGACGGCCGTGATACTGCATGTTGATCTGCGAACCGCGCTTGGCCGTGCACAGGGTGATGACCGAGCCGACATATTCCTGCGGCATGTAAAGGTTCACCGTGACGATCGGCTCGCGCACTTCCTCGATCTTCGGCGGCTCCGGCATTTTCGCCGGGTTCTCGACGGAGATGGTCGTGCCGTCGCGCTGCACGACCTCGTAGATCACCGTCGGCGCCGTGGTGATGAGGTCCATGTCGAACTCGCGCTCGAGCCGCTCCTGCACGATTTCCATATGAAGCAGGCCGAGAAAGCCGCAGCGGAAACCGAAGCCGAGCGCCTGCGACACTTCCGGCTCGTATTGCAGCGAGGCGTCGTTCAACTTCAGCTTTTCGAGCGATTCGCGCAGCGCGTCGTACTGGTTCGCCTCGACCGGATAGAGACCGGCGAAAACCTGCGGCTTCACTTCCTTGAAGCCCGGCAGCGGCGCTTCGGCGGCGCGATTCGAGAGGGTGACGGTATCGCCCACTTTTGCGGCCGTCAGCTCCTTGATGCCCGCGATCACGAAGCCCACCTGCCCCGCCGACAGTTGCGCGAGGTTCGTCGACTTCGGCGCGAATACGCCGACGTGCTCGACCGGGTATTGCGCACCGGTCGCCATCATCTTGATCTTGTCTTTCGGCTTCAGCGTGCCGTTGACGATGCGCACCAGCATCACCACGCCGACGTAGTTGTCGAACCACGAATCGATGATGAGCGCCTGCAGCGGCGCGTCCACATTGCCCTTCGGCGGCGGCACTTTCGCGATCAGCGATTCGAGCACGTCCTCGACGCCCAGACCGGTCTTCGCGCTGCAATGCACGGCGTCTGTCGCGTCGATGCCGATCACGTCCTCGATTTCGGCGATCGCGTTTTCGGGATTTGCCGCCGGCAGGTCGATCTTGTTGAGCACCGGAACGACTTCGACGCCCAGCTCGATCGCGGTGTAGCAGTTGGCGACCGTCTGCGCCTCGACGCCCTGACTCGCGTCGACCACGAGGAGCGCGCCTTCGCACGCGGACAGCGAGCGGCTGACTTCGTACGAGAAGTCGACGTGCCCGGGCGTGTCGATCAGGTTCAGGTTGTAGACCTTGCCGTCACGCGCCTTGTAGGTGAGCGCCGCGGTCTGCGCCTTGATCGTGATGCCGCGCTCGCGCTCGAGGTCCATCGAATCGAGCACCTGCGCTTCCATCTCACGGTCGGACAAGCCGCCGCACAACTGGATGATGCGGTCAGCGAGCGTCGACTTGCCGTGGTCGATGTGCGCGATGATCGAGAAGTTTCGAATATGATCCATTCAGTGCCGCAAGCCAAAAAAAGCGAAAAAGGCGCGCCCTCACCAACGCGGAGCACGCCTTGAAAATTTGGGGGAAAACTTCTGCATTTTAGCCGAAAACGGGGGTGGCCCGGCGGATTTCGCCTTTGCCGCACTTACGGCTCACGCGCGCCGAGCACCGCGTACACGGCGCGAAGATCGAGCCGGTACTGGCACAACTCGACGCCGTCGAGCGTGAGCACGGGCACGCGCTCGTCGTAGCGCGCCTCCAGCAGCGGATCTTCGTCGATATCGATCCATTCGATCGCCATACCGTGTCGCGCGGCGATCGGCTCCAGTTCGGCCCGCATCTCCTCGCAGAGATGACACCAGGCGCGCCCGTACAGCACAAAAGGCGCGCCCGAAGACGACGTCATGCGCTTACTTCTGCGCCGGCACGCGCGGGCGCAGCGGCACGAACTGCGTGTTGTCGCCGCGACGCACGAGTATGGCGACCATCTTGCTGGCGTCCAGACCTTGAGCGACTTCCTGGAACTGCTTCGCGCTCGTGATATCCGTATCGCCGATGCGCATGATGATGTCGCCCTTCTGGAAGCCTGCGCGGGCCGCCGGCCCTTCGACGGCATCGATCTGAACGCCGCTCGACAGCTTGAGCGCCTTCTTCTGGTCGGCCGGAATGTCGCTTACCGCCATCCCGAGCGAATTACTCGCGCGCTCCTTCGGTTGCGGCGCCTTCTTCTGCTCGGTCTTCGCGACCTTGTCCGGCTGCATCTCGGCCACGACGACAGACAGATCGCGCGTCTGGCCCTTGCGCCAGACCGTCAGCGTGGTCTTGGTACCGGGCTTGGTGTCGCCGACCATGCGCGGCAGATCGGTCGCGGTCTCGACGTTCTGGCCGTTGAACTTCAGGATGATGTCGCCCGGCTGCACGCCCGCCCGGTCGGCCGGACCGCCCGATTCGACGCTAGATACGAGTGCGCCCTGCGCCTTCGGCAGCCCGAGCGAATCCGCGACATCCTTTGTCACTTCGCCAATCGCCACCGCGATGCGCCCACGCACGACTTTGCCCGACGCCTTCAGCTGATCCGCCACGCGCATCGCTTCGTCGATCGGAATCGCGAACGAGATGCCCATGAAGCCGCCCGTGCGGCTGTAGATTTGAGAATTGATACCGATCACCTCGCCCGCCATGTTGATGAGCGGACCGCCTGAGTTGCCCGGATTCACGGCGACATCGGTCTGAATGAACGGCAAGTAATCGCCCGTGTCACGGCCCTTCGCGCTGACGATGCCCGCGGTCACCGTGTTGTCCAGGCCGAACGGCGAACCAATTGCGAGCACCCACTCGCCGACGCGCACCTTGTTCGAATCGCCGATGGTGATCGCCGGCAGATTCGTCGCGCTGATCTTCACGACGGCCACGTCCGTGCGCTCGTCCACGCCGACGAGCCGCGCCTTGAATTCGCGTTTGTCGGTGAGCGTGACGTAGATGGTGTCGGCATCGTCGACGACGTGCGCGTTGGTCATCACGTAACCATCGGTGGACAGGATGAAGCCCGAGCCGACACCGCTGCTTTGCTCGGAGTTGTCCTGGTTGTCGTCGGGCGCGTTGCGGCTACCGCCCTTGCCCTGGTCGCCGCCGCTGCCACCGCCGCCGTTGTTGCCGCCACCGCCGCCACGCGGAGGCTGACCGGGCATCGGAATGCCAAAGAAGCGGCGAAAGAACTCGGACATATCGCCTTCATCGAGGCCCGGCGGCAGACCGCGCAGGTCGCTGCTCGAACCAACGCGCGAGGTCGTGCGAATGTTCACGACCGAGGGCCCCACCTTGTCGACGAGCGTCGTGAAGTCCGGCAGGTTCACCGTGGGCGCCGCTGACGCAGATTGCGATACGAACGGCAGGCACACGGCGAGCGCCGCGGCCGCGATGAACTTGCGCAGCGAGAAGTTGCTCATATGTAAGGCCGGGATCTGGATTACTTGGAAGGCTTGTATTCTATGGTAGAAGCAAATTGCTGCAATGTGGCTTGCGGCACTTCGCCCAGCAAGGTGATCCAGAAATCCCCGCGGCGCTTCACCAAAACATGCGTGGCGCCGCTATTGCCCGCGCCTTCCTTGCGCGTATTTTTTTCGACCGGCTCGACGAAAACGGAGATCGTCGCGAGGCCATCCGAAAACACGGCCTGATCGACCGGAATCGGCGGTTGGCCCTGCTGGCTCGACGCCATCGGACGGCGAAGCTCGCGAATCTTGCGAAAACCCGCGATATTCGGCGTCAGTTGCCAGCCTTGCGCTTCCATGTCGACCGGCTGAACGGGCGGCCGCACGATGGTCCAGCCCGACGTGCCGCGGATGCCGTTCGCGATCGGCGCCTTGTCGATCGGCCCGCCGATGCGCACTTGCGAGAATGAAAGCTGTTCGAGCACCTGACCGTCCGGATCGAGCGTCTGCGCGCGCAGCAGCAAGCCGGTTTTCGCGTCGGCCCAGAGCTTGTAGGCGAATCGCCAGGAATCTTTCGGATCGAGTTCCAGCACCTGGCTGTCCACGCCCGCGACACGATCGCTGCCCAGAAGCTTCGGCTCGTAGACCGCGAGCACCTGGTCGCCGCTGGTTGCGAGCAGCGCGGGGAAAGAATCCCGGTTCTGCCGATGCTCGACGACGAGAAGATGCCGTTCCGGCACGAACGTGAACATGTCGTCGTCGTGACGCAGCATCTTGCGCGGCGCGCCATCGAGACTTTCGAGCGATTCGTATTCGCCGTCGCCGCGCGTCGCGACATGCGTGATACGCGACGATTGAACCGTCGCGCCGCGTTGATAGACAAACGTCCCTTCGTAATTCTGCTGCTGTGCCGCTTCATGAATGCGGTTGAGCAGGCTGGCGGCTGTCTTGCGAACAGCGGCGGGATCGTCTCCCTGGGCGTAGGAACCTGATGCCGCCGTCAACAACGCGGCTGCGCAGAGCATCAACGCCGGCAGCCGCCCCCAGTATCTTGTTTTATTCAACCGCACATTCAGCATCAAATTATTGGCCCTGCGACGTAGCCGCCGCGCGAATCAAAGGCATGGAACCGGGCATCGAAGGCTGCTGGGAGAATTGCTGATGCGCTTCGAGGTATTGATCGAGATCCGCGTCGCGGATGATGTTCGCTTCCACGATCGGCGTGCGCGTGGTTGCCGCGGGCACCGACGCGAGCGCGACGCGCTGCATCGAATCCGCCGGTGCGACGCTCGCCACCTGCGTGCCGGCTCGGCCGCCCACGCCTTGCAGTTGCGGCACGACGATCCACGTCAGTGTGGCGGCGGCCGCGGCCACCGCAAAGGCCGGCATCACGCGACGGCGCAGCACGCCGCCCCGCGCTTTCGCCGCCGCGGCTGGAGCAAGCACATGCGCTTCGGCCTCGAAGCGCTCGGAGAATGCGGCCATGAACGCACTGCTGCGCGCCGGGCTGACCGCGAGATCGTCGGAACGCAGGGCGTCGCCGATCAGGTGATAGGCCGACCACGCTGCACGTTCGTCGCTTTTCAGGTCCGCGAGAAACTGGCTGACACCGCCCATTTCTTCGAGCGATTCACCGTCGACGAACGCCGACATGCGCTCGCCGCGCAAACCCGCCTGTGTTTGATTCTGCATCGAGACCGACCCCATGATGCTCCCCATCCTTGACCACACCCCGTTGTGACACCACCAACCCAGATATCGCGTCCCTGCCCCTAGGATTTCCGCTGCCTACCAGCGCTTGCCTTCGGGAGTGTCCAACAACGGACGCAATTTTGCCGCAATGGCTTCGCGAGCACGAAAAATTCTCGATCTGACGGTGCCGATCGGGCAATCCATCATTTCAGCGATTTCCTCGTAACTCAGACCTTCAATTTCCCTGAGCGTGATGGCAGTGCGCAATTCCTCCGGCAACAGCGCCATCGCAGCATTGACCGTTTCGGCGATCTGCTTGCTCATCAACATCGACTCAGGCGTGTTGATATCCCTTAGTTGGTCCGCGTCGGAGAAAGTTTCCGCTTCTTCAGCATCGGCCTCGGTAGAAGTGGGAGCGCGGCGGCCCTGTGTCGCAAGGTAGTTCTTCGCCGTGTTGACGGCAATCCGGTAGAGCCAGGTATAGAACGCCGATTCACCCCGAAATTGCGGCAGCGCACGGTAGGCCTTGATGAAGGCGTCCTGGGCGACGTCCTCGACCTCGGCGGGGTCGCGCACGAGGCGCGAGATCAGTCGAATGATCTTGCGGTGGTATTTGGCGACCAGCAGTTCGAACGCGGCCTTGTCACCTTTCTGGACACGCTCGACCAGCAATTGGTCGATTTCTTTTTCGCTCACCTGTGAAATCCGTTTAACTTTGGGTGTTGCGCGGAGGGCTATTGTAGCGTTACCGCCTTTAAGGCAACCGGTACGCTCATGTGCCGTTACAGTCGTTACAGGTGGGAAGCTGCGGCGCGGCGGGCCTGCACCGAGAGTTGCCGAAAGGTATCGGAATCGACGGAATCGGCAGCGACGACGAGCGTTTCGCGCCGCTCACGCGCGTCCAGAACCGTCAGGACGAGGAGTTGTCCACTCCATTGCGCGCATCCCGCGATGCGCGTGTACCGCACCGCCCCGGTCCGGCTCCGGATCGTGAGGCCGTCCGACAGAAGGCCGATGGCCGAAGGCTGAGCCCGCATCCACCGATACGACGCGAGCGCAAGCACCGCCAACGTCGCCGCGCAGGCCACCGATGCATGCCCGGCGTGTTCGGCGTGCGCGAGGACACACTGAAACACCGACGCGCCCACGACACCCGCGAATCCGAGCATCGCGCCCAGCAGAAAACGCGACGGCCGCATCGCGACGCCCGGCGTAGTGCCGATTTCCCGATGCGGCCGATCTTCCCGCGCGCCCGCCATATCGATTCCCTTGATGACGAGCGCGCCGTGCTCAGTGGCGCTTGAAGACGAGGGAGCCGTTCGTGCCGCCGAAGCCGAACGAGTTCTTCACCGCTACGTCGATCTTCATTTCCCGCGCCGTGTTCGCGCAGTAGTCCAGGTCGCACTTCGGATCCTGGTTGAAGATGTTGATGGTCGGCGGCGACACCTGATTGTGGATCGCAAGCACAGTGAACACCGACTCCAGACCGCCCGCGCCGCCCAGCAGGTGACCCGTCATCGACTTCGTGGAGTTCACGACGACCTTCTTTGCCTGATCGCCGAGCGCGCGCGTGATGCCGATCGTCTCGGCGATGTCGCCGAGCGGCGTCGACGTGCCGTGCGCGTTGACGTAGTTCACCTCGTCCGCATTGATGCGCGCGTTCTTCATCGCGTTGACCATCGCGCGGCGGCCACCGTCACCGTCTTCCGGCGGCGCGGTCATGTGGTACGCGTCGCCGCTCATGCCGTAACCGAGCACCTCGGCATAGATCTTCGCGCCGCGCTTTTTCGCGTGCTCGTACTCTTCGAGCACCATCACGCCCGCGCCTTCACCGAGCACGAAGCCGTCGCGGTCGGTATCCCACGGGCGGCTCGCCGTCGCGGGATCGTCGTTGCGTTGCGAAAGCGCGCGCGCCGCCGCGAAGCCGCCGATGCCGAGCGGGGAAACCGTCGCTTCCGCGCCCCCGGCGATCATGACATCCGCATCGCCGTATTCGATCAGGCGCGACGCCTCGCCGATGCAATGCAGGCCGGTGGTGCAGGCCGTGACCATCGACAGGTTCGGGCCCTTCAGGCCGAAGCGGATCGACAGATGGCCGGAGATCATGTTGATGATCGATGCCGGCACGAAGAACGGCGAAATGCGGCGCGGGCCGCGATTGAGCAGCTCGGTCTGCGTGATTTCGATCATCGGCAGACCGCCGATGCCCGAGCCGACCACGACGCCCACGCGCTCCGAGTTCTCATCGGTGATCTCGAGGCCGCTGTCCTGCACGGCCTGGACGCCCGCGGCAAAGCCGTAATGGATGAAGGTATCCATATGGCGCGCCTCTTTGGCGGGCATGTAGTCTTCGATGTTGAAGCCCTTCACCTCGCCGGCGAAACGCGTGGAGAAGTTCGTCGCATCGAACTTCGTGATATTGGCGATGCCCGACTTGCCCGCGACCAGATTGGCCCAGCCGTCGGCAACAGTATTGCCGACAGGCGAAACGAGCCCCAGGCCTGTAACAACAACTCGACGACGGCTCACGGTAACCCCTTATCCATAGAATGACGAAAAACAAAAGCCACAGCGGCCACAGGAAACGCCCTGTGTGCCCTGTGGCTGTCAAATCGGTTTGCAGCGACGATGCATCAACTGGTTGAGCGATGAGTCGCTGGCGCGTCCGGCCTCAGGCCTTGACGTTCGCGCGAGCGTAATCGATCGCTTGCTGAACCGTGGTGATCTTTTCGGCCTCTTCATCGGGAATTTCCATGCCGAATTCGTCTTCCAGCGCCATCACGAGTTCGACCGTATCGAGCGAGTCAGCGCCCAGATCGTTCACGAACGATGCTTCGTTCTTGATTTCGGCTTCCGCCACGCCCAGTTGTTCGGCGACGATCTTCTTCACGCGCTGTTCGATGTTGTCCATGCAGCCCTCCGAGGGAAAAAAGTTCAAAAATACGAGTGCGCGCATTTTATCAGGTTTGGACCCGCAAAATACGGCGCGTCAGTTCCATGCTCCGTCGTCCGACGCCCTTCATCAAGAGGGCTGTCGCCGCAGTCGCATCAATTTGTCACTGCCGCGCTGAAGCGGTGCGCACGAAGCTTCTTGAGCATTTCGCGCGCCCGTCCCGGCGCGGATATTAAGCGAAATTCAGCGAAATGCCTATTAAGGCGTTACATGTACATGCCGCCGTTCACGTGCAGCGTGGTGCCCGTGATGTAGCCGGCAAAAGGCGATGCCAGGAACGCCACAGCATGCGCGATATCTTCCGGCGCGCCCAGTCGGCCAAGTGGTATCTGCGCGGTCAGCGCGGTGCGCTGCTCTTCCGGCAGCACCTTGGTCATGTCCGTGTCGATGAAACCCGGTGCGATGCAGTTCACGGTGATGCCGCGGCTGCCGATTTCACGCGCGAGCGCGCGCGTCATGCCCGCGACGCCGGCCTTCGCCGCGGCGTAATTGGCCTGACCCGGATTACCCGACGAACCGACCACGGACGTGATGTTGATGATCCGCCCGCCGCGCGCCTTCATCATCGGGCGCAGCACGGCCCGCGACAGACGGAAGACCGCGCGCAGGTTCGTGTCGATGACGGCGTCGAATTCGTCGTCCTTCATGCGCATCGCGAGCTGATCCTTCGTGATGCCCGCGTTATTGACGAGCACGTTCAGCGCGCCGAATTCCTTCACGATGCCGTCGATGAACGCATCCGCCGCGGCCGCGTCGTTCACGTTCAGCACCGCGCCGCGGCCCTTGCCGCCGGCTTGCTGCAACGCTTCGCTGATGCCGGCCGCGCCGCTTTCGCTCGTTGCCGTGCCGATGACCGTCGCGCCCTGCTTCGCGAGTTCGAGTGCGATCGCGCGTCCGATGCCGCGCGACGCGCCCGTGACGATTGCTACTTGATTCTGCAGACTCATGTCGTTGTTCCTCAGCCAGCGATCAGTTTGCGCGTTTCCTCGAGCGATGCCGGGTCGAAGACCGAGCCGCCGACGAGATTGCCGTCGATACGCTTGGTCAGACCCGCGAGCACCTTGCCCGGACCGCATTCGATGACGTGCGTGACGCCCTCTTTCGCCATCGCCTGGACGCATTCCACCCAGCGCACCGGACCGGCGGCCTGGCGCACGAGCGCGTCCTTGATCGCGACCGGATCGGAGACGATCGCGACATCGACGTTATTGATCAGCGGAATCTGCGGCACCTTGATCTCGACCTTCGCAAGATAGGCGCGCAACTGGTCCGATGCAGGCTTCAGCAGGGACGAATGGAACGGCGCCGACACCGGCAGCGGCAGCGCGCGCTTCGCGCCCTTTGCCTTGGCCACTTCGCACGCCTTCTCGACCGCCGCCTTCGAACCCGCGATCACCACTTGCGCGGGCGCGTTGAAGTTCACCGCTTCGACGACACCCGCCGACGACGCCTCCGCGCACACGGCGCGCACGGTGTCGTCGTCGAGGCCGAGAATCGCGGCCATGCCGCCTTCGCCCACCGGCACGGCGCTTTGCATCGCCTGCGCGCGGAAACGCACGAGCGGCACGGCGTCCGTGAATGCGAGCGCGCCGGCCGCGACGAGCGCCGTATATTCGCCGAGACTGTGACCCGCGACGAGCGCCGGCTTCAGACCCGTTTCCTTTTCCCATACGCGGTAGATTGCGTAGGCCGCGGTCAGCATGACGGGCTGCGTGTTCGTCGTCAGATTCAATTCTTCGGCGGGGCCTTCGGCGATCAGCTTGCCGAGATCCTGGCCGAGCGCGTCGGATGCCTGCTGCACCGTTTCGCGCACGATGGCGTGATCGGCAAAGGCGTTGAGCATGCCGACCGATTGCGAGCCCTGTCCGGGGAAAACGAACGCAAATTTCATATCGTCCTCGTTGATTGGAATGATCCGCGATGTCGTCGGTGTCTGTGCACGCGCCACGCGCGCATGCGGCGCGCGGCGGCTATCGTGACGAAGGGATCAGTTGCGAATGAGTAGAGGGAATCGATGAACGATCAGTAACGGATGACCGACGCGCCCCACGTGAAGCCGCCGCCCACGCCTTCGATGAGCACGTTGTCGCCGCGCTTGATGCGGCCGTCGCGCACTGCGACGTCGAACGCGAGCGGAATCGATGCCGCCGACGTGTTCCCGTGCTCGCCGACCGTCACGACCATGCGTTCCGGCGGCAGATGCAGCTTGCGGCAGGTGCTCTGCATGATGCGGATATTGGCCTGATGCGGGATCAGCCAGTCGATGTCTTCCGGTGCGAGCTTCGCCTTGTCGAGCGCTTCGAGCGCCACCTTTTCCAGCACGTTGACCGCAAGCTTGAACACGGCCTGACCATCCATGTGCAGGAACGCACTGCCTTCGATCACCCCGCCGTTCACGTTGCCCGGCGTGCAGAGAATGTCGGAATAGCTACCGTCCGCGTGCAGGGCGCTCGACAGCACGCCCGGCTCTTCGGACGCCTGCATCACGACCGCGCCGGCGCCGTCGCCGAACAGCACGCACGTGGTGCGATCGTTGAAATCGAGGATGCGCGAGAACGTCTCGGCGCCGACGACGAGCGCGGTGCGGTTAAGGCCGCTGCGAATGAAACTGTCCGCCGTCGCGACGCCGTACGCGAAACCTGAGCACACGGCTTGTACGTCGAACGCCGCGCCGTTGTTCTTGATGCCGAGCTTGTTCTGCAGCAGGCAGGCGGTGCTCGGAAACACGAAGTCCGGCGTGGATGTAGCGACGATGATCAGATCGATCGATTGAGGATCGATGCCGGCTGCCTCGATCGCTTTCTGCGACGCGATGAGCGCGAGATCGCTGGTAGTTTGATTCGGAGCCGCAAAATGACGCGCGTGAATCCCGGTGCGCGCGACGATCCATTCGTCGTTCGTCTCGACGCCCTGCTTCGCGAGACGGTCCGCCAAGTCCTGATTCGTGACGCGCTCGGACGGCAGGTAACTGCCGGTGCCCAGCACGCGAGAGTAAAGATTGGATTGAGCCATTATGCCTTCGAGTGTAGAGCAGTACCGGACTCGCCCGGCGGGTTCGGCTGCGAGTTGGGCTGGGAAGCGGGCTGTGAAGCGGGCTGTGAAGCGGGCTGCTGGATCGATTGATCCGCCGCAGCCGGCGCACTCGCCGCGAAAACGGTCGCGTCGGCCTCGCGCGCGGCGGGCGCATTCTCTTCCATCGCGCGCACCAGGCGTTCGAGCACGCCATTTTTGACGGCATCATACCCGCGTTTGATAGCCCACTCAAACCCGAAGGCCTCGGCCGAACCGTGGCTTTTAATGACGAGCCCGCGCAGGCCGAGCAATGCCGCGCCGTTATATTGCGCGGGATCGACACGCTTCTTGAATCGCTTGAGCACGGGCAGCGCGACGAGCGCCATCGCCCTCGAAGCGAACGAGCGGCTGAACTCTTCCTTGATGATGTCGGCGAGCATCTTCGCGAGACCTTCGGAAGTCTTCAGCGCGACATTGCCGACGAAACCGTCGCACACGACGACATCGGTCGTACCTTTATAGATGTCGTTGCCTTCGACGTTGCCGTAGAAGTTGAGCGTGCTCGCGCGCAGGAGCTCGCCCGCGCGCTTGATCGTTTCGTTGCCCTTGATGACTTCTTCGCCGATGTTGAGCAGGCCGATGGTGGGCCGCTCGCGGCCTTCGATCGCCGATACGAGCGCGTGGCCCATTTCCGCGAACTGAAGCAGATGTTCGGGTTCGCAATCGACGTTGGCGCCGAGGTCGAGCACGGTGGTGTAACCCTTCTGGCTCGGCATCGCGAACGCGATGGCGGGACGCTCGATACCGGCGAGCGTCTTCAGCACATAGCGGGAAACCGCCATGAGCGCCCCGGTGTTTCCGGCGGAAATGCAGGTCTGCGCCTCCCCTTCCTTCACGAGGTTGAGCGCGACGCGCATCGACGAATCTTTTTTCTTGCGCAGCGCCACTTCGACGGGGTCGTCCATCGCGACGACTTCGCTTGCGGGAACGACGGTCAGGCGCGGCTCATCGACGGCCTTCGACTTTTTCAGCTGAGCGCGAATGGGCTGCTCGAGACCGACGAGCATCAGGTGCGCGTCGGGATGCGAGCGCACGAAATTGACGGCAGCGGGAACGGTCACGGCCGGACCGTGGTCGCCTCCCATGCAGTCGATGGTTATCTTTACAGTCATGGAATGCGACGAATTTCGGGCACAAAAAAGCGGCAGTGAAATGCCGCCTTCTCGTCGTACCGGGAAAGTGTCAAGAGCGAGTTGCGCCCGCGTGCCCGCAAAACGGTTACGACGGGCGCATCAGGCGTCGACGAACGCTTAGTCGTTCTTCGTCTTGATGACTTTCTTGCCACGATAGTAGCCGTTCGGGCTCACGTGGTGGCGCAGATGCACTTCACCCGTGCTCGGCTCGACAGCCAGCGGAGCCGTCGTGAGGAAGTCGTGGGAACGGTGCATGCCGCGCTTCGACGGCGACTTCTTGTTTTGCTGAACTGCCATGATTACTCCAGAAAAATTTTGCGAATTCTAACACAGCCCGATCCGCCGACAGCCCTCGGCCGTTCGGCCATCGGGTGCGCACATCGCGCTACCAGTTTGTTGCGTGCTACAAAACCATTTCAGTGCTTCTTGTCGTCGGATCCGCCCTGCTTCAGCTTCTCCAGCACGGCAAAAGGATTCGGTTTTTCGTCCGCTTCCTGCGCACCGCCTTCATCCGGCTCGTCGTCCGCAGCGCCCGGAAGCAAGCTTTCGTGGATCTCGGGACACACGTTGTGCTTGGGCACGAGCGGCAAGGACAACAACAATTCCTCTTCGATCAAGTCGACGAGATCGAACTGGCGCGAGCCTACGATCACTTCGACTTCATCGTCGTCGAGCGGAAATTCGTCCGCTTCTTCTTCCGTCGCCACGATCCGATACGTTGCGTCGACATCGAGATGTTGCGAATACGGCTGAAGACAGCGCTGACACATGAGCCACACCGAGCCGTGCACCGCAAGGCGCAGATACGGCTGCGGCGCCTCCGTGCCGTCGTCCTGCAGTTCCGGCTGGGTCGAGCCCTCGCCCTGCCAGGTGAACACGGTGTCGCGGTCTGGCGCTTCCGCCGGCACTTCGGCTAACATGCGCGGCATCTGCGACAAGCGCAGCGCGCCGGCCGCTTGCCTGCCGCTTTTGGCGAAGTCGTAAATGTCGAGCGCGCGCAGATCGGCGGGGCTCACAGGTTTGCCAGGATTCTGAGTCATGTGCGCTCCTGCTTGGGCCTTGCTGGGTTAGTGCTTCCGGTGAGTGCTCAGTATGCACCGCGATGCTACACCGGACCACGCGTGGCTTGCCCGAATTTGCATCGGGCCGACATTCGTGCTTCTTGGCGTGCTGCCAGGCATTTTCAGCTGAAAGCGCTTCTGCTTCTGCTTGCCTCTGCTTCTGCCTCTGCCCCTGCTTCTTCTACCGGGCTCATCGGCCCGAGCAGGCAAGTTCGCCGCGCAAGTACCGATGAAAAGCCCAAAATCATATCGGCTTTATTCTTTCGAGTCAAATACTTAAGGGCGGACCTGCCGTCCGTCGTTTTTCCACCCCTTTTTGCCGGATCCGCTCCATGTCCGAAGCTTTGAAAACGCCGCTGCGCCTCATTCTGGCGTCCAGTTCACCTTATCGGCGCGAGTTGCTCGAGCGCCTGCGCATTCCTTTCGATGTCGTCTCGCCGAATATCGACGAGATGCCGCTCGCCGGCGAGACCCCCGAGGCGACCGCCGTGCGGCTGTCGATCGCCAAGGCGCGTGCCGCGGCCGAGCGCATCGATGGCCACGGGGGCGGCGCGCTCGTGATCGGCTCCGACCAGGTGGCGACCTTCGACGGCAAGCAGATCGGCAAGCCCGGCACGCACGAAAAAGCCGTCGCACAGCTACAGGCGATGCGCGGCCGCAGCGTGGAATTTCATAGTGCGCTATGCCTGTTCGACAGCCGCACGGGCAACGTGCAATCCGCCGACGTCATCACACGCGTGCGGTTTCGCCGCTATTCAGACGCGCAGATAGAGACGTACTTGCGCGCAGAAACGCCATACGACTGCGCCGGCAGCGCGAAGGCCGAAGGCCTCGGCATCGCGCTTCTCGAAGCCATCGAATCGAACGATCCGACCGCGCTGATCGGTTTGCCGCTGATCGCGCTGACCGGCATGCTGGTGAACGCCGGATATCCGGTTCTGGAGGCGGCATGAGCGGCGTTCTGTATCTGATCCCGAATACGCTCGGCGAAGGCGACGCCGACGCGCTCGCGCACGTCCTGCCCGAACCGGTGCGCGCGCAGGCGGCTGCGCTCGCGTATTACATCGGAGAGAACGCGAAAACGACGCGCGCTTTTCTGAAAAAAGTGGGCACGCAGCGGCCGATTCAGGAAATCGACGTGCGCGAGCTTAATGTCAACACGCCGCCCGCCGACATCGACAAGCTTCTGGCGCCGATTCTGGCCGGCACCGACGCAGGTCTCGTCTCCGAAGCCGGCTGCCCTGCCGTAGCCGATCCCGGCGCGCTGCTCGTGCGGCGCGCGCATCAGCGCGGCGTGAAAGTCGTGCCGTTCGTCGGTCCGAGTTCGATTCTGCTTGCGTTGATGGCGTCGGGCATGAACGGCCAGAGCTTTGCGTTCAACGGCTATCTGCCCGTCGATGCCGGCGAGCGCGGCAAGCGGCTGCGCGAGCTGGAACAGCTATCGCGCAAGGCCAATCAGACGCAAATCTTCATCGAGACGCCCTATCGGAACCGCGCGATGCTCGACACGCTGATCGCGACCTGCGCGCCGTCGACGCTGATTTGCGTCGCCGTCGATTTGACGCTCCCGGGCGAAACCATCGTCACGCGCACCGCAGCCGACTGGAAGAAACAAACCGCGCCGGACCTGCACAAGCGTCCGGCGATTTTTCTGTTGCTCGCGTCGTAATCAGCGCAACTGTGGCTTGCCGCCGAGCGTGAGCGCGCGCACGGCGGCATCGCCGACCGAGGCGCCGAAGCGCTTCACGACACGCTCGCTGATGCTCTCCTTCTGCGTGTAATCGACGATATCCGGCTGCTTGATGATCTCGCGCGCCACGTAGCTGGCATCGCCGAAACCATCCGCGAGACCGAGCTCGACGCTTTTCTCGCCCGTCCAGAACATCCCGGAGAAGAGCTCCGGGTCGTCCTTCAGACGTTTCCCGCGTCCCAGCTTCACCGCGTCGATGAATTGCGTGTGGATCTGATCGAGCATCTCCTGTGCGTGCGCGTTCATGGCGGGCGATTCGGGCGAGAACGGATCGAACGCACCCTTGTTCGCGCCCGATGTGTGCATGCGGCGCTGGATGCCCAGCTTGTCCATCAGGCCGGTGAAGCCGAATCCGTCCATCAGCACGCCGATCGAGCCGACGATGCTCGCGCGATCGACGTAAATCTTGTCGGCCGCCGCCGCGACGTAATAGCCGCCCGAGGCGCACATGTCGTCGACGACCACGTACAGCGGCGTCTTCGGGTACTTCGTACGCAGCCGCCGGATCTCACCGTTGATGATGCCCGCCTGTACCGGACTGCCGCCCGGGCTGTTGATGCGCAGGATCACCCCCGCCGTGTTTTCGTCCTCGAACGCGCTCTGAAGCGCCCCGTCGATGTTGTCGGCGCTCGCATTGCTGTTCGCGGAGATTTCGCCTTGCAGGTCGATGAGCGCCGTGTGCTTGCCCGCCTTCGCGACGCGCTCGCCGGTGAAATCGAACACGCCCCACGCGATCAGCGCGATCACGCCAAGAAACACGAAGCGAAAGAAGATACGCCAGCGCCGCGCGGCGCGCTGCTCGCGGATGGCGGCAAGCGCGATGCGTTCGAGCGCGTCGCGCTCCCAATTGTCGTTGCCGCGCGGCGGAAGGTTGTCGGACATGCGTGATGAACGTGTTGAGAAGGGAATCAGGCGGGACGCAACGCGTCGTCAGGGAGCCAGAAGACCGCGCGGCCCTCCGGCGTATCGCGTTCCTCGACCGTCACGGGCCGAAGGCGCGCGCCGCGGCACGGACCGCCGACGCATTTTCCGGTGTCGGGTTCGTAGATCGCCCCGTGCGTCGCGCACATCAAGTATAGGCCCGAGCTTTCGAAGAACTGGCCCTCGTTCCAGTCGAGCTCCATCGGCACATGTGCGCAGCGGTTCAGATAGCCGTGCGGCTTGCCGTCGTAGCGCACGAAGAAGACGACGGCGTCGCCGCTCGCCTCCGTTGCCGGAACGCGCACGCCCGCGCCGCCATCGACGAGTTCTTCCGCAGCGCACACGCGCACCGCATCCTGCGCGGGCGCCGTCATGCGTGCTCCCGCAGCCAGCCGGCCAGGGACGCAACGCTGTCGGCGCAAAACTGCGGCTTGAGCACCGCAAGCGAGTCCGCCGGATGCGCGCCGTACCCGACGCCGATGCCCGCGGCGCCCGCGTTGATCGCCATCTGCAGGTCGTGCGTGGTGTCGCCGATCATCACCGTGCGCGCGAGATCCTGGCCGAGTTCGCGCGTGAGTTCGTGAAGCATTGCGGGATGCGGTTTCGAGAATGTCTCGTCGGCGCAGCGCGTGCCGTCGAAGAGACTCGTGAGCCGCGATTCGTCGAGCGCGCGATTCAGTCCGACGCGGCTCTTGCCCGTCGCGACGCCGAGAAAATAGCCGAGGTCGCGCAATTCCTGCAACAACTCGCGCACGCCGTCGAAGAGCTCGGTCTTCTGGCCCATCGTCAGGAAATGGAAGCGGTAACGCTCGGCGAGGCGCGGGTAGTCGGACGGATCGAGCGTCGGCGCGCAAATCTGCAACGCGTCCTTCAGGCCCAGACCGATTACGTAGCTCGCGGACTCGTCGGCGGGAACCGGCAGGCCGAGATCGCGGCACGCCGCCTGAATGCTGCGCGTGATATGGGCGGTCGAATCCATCAGCGTGCCGTCCCAGTCGAAAACGATCAGATCGAATTGCTGCCGCGCCATTTAAGCTGGTTCTCCGTTTTTGAGTTGCTCGATGAAGCGCTTGCATTCGGCGGGCAGCGGCGCTTCGAACTGCAAAGGCTCGCCCGTTGCCGGATGGGTAATTTTCAGGCGATAGGCATGCAGGAACATGCGTTTGAGCGACGGCTTGGCGCTCGGACGGGCCAGTTCCTTGTTCAACGCGAAATCGCCGTACTTGGCGTCGCCCGCAATCGGCAGGCCGATGCTCGCCATATGCACGCGAATCTGATGCGTGCGGCCCGTCTTCAGTTCCGCCTCGACCCACGCGTAGTCGCGCCAGCGTTCGATCAGATTGAATACCGTGTGCGACGGCAGCCCGTTCTCCTGGACACGCACGCGCCGTTCGCCATCGGCCGCGACGTACTTGTGCAGCGGCGCCTTCACGATGCGTCTGCGGCCCCAATCGCTCTGCCAGTCGCCATGACCGAGCGCGTAATAGCGCTTGTCGATGCGATTCTCGCGGATCTGCTCGTGCAGGTTCACGAGCGCGCCACGTTTCTTCGCGAGCATGAGCACGCCGGAAGTTTCCCGATCCAGCCGATGCACCAGTTCGAGGAATTTCGCGTGCGGCCGTGCGTTGCGCAGTTGCTCAATCACGCCGAACGCGACACCGCTGCCGCCATGCACCGCGACGCCGCACGGCTTGTCGATGACGACCAAATGGTCATCCTCGAACAGGATCGGAAACTCGGCGGCCGGCGCGTTCGACGAAACCGGCGCCTCGTCCGGCTGCGCCGTGCGGATCGGCGGCACGCGCACGAGGTCGCCTAGTTCGAGCCGGTACGCCGCGTCGATGCGCCCCTTGTTCACGCGCACTTCGCCACTACGAAGAATGCGGTAGATATGGCTCTTGGGGACGCCCTTGCACACGCGCAGCAAAAAATTGTCGATTCGCTGACCCGCGGCGGTTTCGTCGACTTCAATCATCGAGACCTGTTCGCTTGCGACCTGTTTATGGGATGTTTTGCCTAACTCATTCATTCTGAATATAATTTGCGAGCAGCCTGAAAAAGTCGACGCTTAGGATCAAGCAGCGGCCGGAATTAATCAGACTGTACAGGTGCAAGCGATAAACCATCATTTTACTTGCGCCCAAGGTCGGTTGCTCACCCGGAAAATCGAGAGCGACGAGTTGCACGCACGGCGATATCACCGGCAGGGACGGAGCCCACAGGCGCGTTCGGTCGGGTCGATCGCCGACGGTAACGGATTTTTGGTCAAAAAGAATTTTATCGGCGAGAAGCGACGGCGCCCGGCAAGCAAATCCGGATGCCAGCCTGGATCGACCCTGCCATCGAGCGGGCGAAACAGACAAATCGAAGCTCGCCGGTTTTGCGAACAACTGCCGGCGAAAACCGCTGCTGCGCTGATTTCTGCGAAGCGCGGTAACGCCGCAAATGAGGCGAGACACACGGCCGCGCGCCGACGGGAGCAATCGGGCCCGCGGCCGCGACGGCGCGGCATGGCAGCAAGGAAGATCGGTCACGAAGCATCGCGCTGGTTTGCGCGAGACCGTTCGGCCCCGCAGCCGCCGTTGGGAGGAATCAGGCTCTTCGCAAGAGCGCGGGTTGGTTCGGCGCGTCCATTTTGAGACGCGGAACCGCAGCGCCGCCGTTCATCCTCGCCACGCGCCGCGCGACGCATCGAACGCCTCGCAGTCGCTTCGCAATGAGCCCCACGGCGCGGCCGCCCCATTCGGGCGCCGCAGCCTGCTTTCGGCAATTCTCCCGCCAGAAGTCCCGCTCCAGCGTGCTTTGTGACAACACACAAAAAGCGTGGCACGCCCACCCTCCCGCTTCGCGCGCGTGATGTTTGACGTCACTGACGCCGATTCGCACGACGAGGAAGGACGGAGCCGCTCTGGAGCCGTTTCATGAAACGCATGCTGTTTAACGCGACGCAGCAAGAAGAATTGCGCGTCGCCATCGTTGATGGGCAGAAGCTCATCGACATCGACATCGAAACTGCCGGGCGCGAACAGCGCAAAGGCAATATCTACAAGGGAGTCGTCACTCGCATCGAGCCGTCGCTCGAAGCCTGCTTCGTCAACTACGGCGAGGACCGCCACGGTTTTCTGCCGTTCAAGGAAGTCGCCCGCCAGTATTTCCGCGATGGCGTCGAGATGCGCTCCGCGCGCATCCAGGACGCGCTGCGCGAAGGCCAGGAACTCATCGTTCAGGTCGAGAAGGAAGAACGCGGCAACAAGGGCGCGGCCCTGACCACGTTCATTTCGCTGGCCGGCCGCTATCTCGTCCTGATGCCGAACAACCCGCGCGGCGGCGGCGTGTCGCGCCGGATCGAGGGCGACGAACGGCAGGAACTGCGCGAAACCATGGCGCAGCTCGAATTGCCGGAAGGCATGAGCATCATCGCGCGGACCGCCGGCATCGGCCGTTCGGCCGAAGAGCTCCAGTGGGACCTGAACTACCTGATGCAACTGTGGCGCGCGATCGAAGCCGCGTCGCAGAGCGGCGTCGCCGGCCAGCCGATGCTCATTTATCTCGAATCGAGCCTCGTGATCCGCGCGATCCGCGACTACTTCCAGCCGGACATCGGCGAAATTCTCATCGACACGACCGAAATTCATGATCAGGCGCGCGCCTTCATGGATATCGTGATGCCCGACAACCTGCAAAAGGTGAAGCGCTATCACGACGACGTACCGCTCTTCTCGCGCTTCCAGATCGAGCACCAGATCGAAACGGCGTACTCGCGCACGGTGCCGCTGCCCTCGGGCGGCGCGATCGTGATCGATCACACCGAGGCGCTCGTCGCCATCGACGTGAACTCGGCGCGGGCGACCAAGGGCGCGGACATCGAGGAAACCGCCACGCGCACCAACCTCGAAGCCGCCGATGAAGTCGCACGTCAGTTGCGTCTGCGCGATCTGGGCGGCCTGATCGTGATCGACTTCATCGACATGGAGTCGGCAAAGAGCCAGCGCGAAGTCGAGCAACGCCTGAAAGACGCGCTCAAGCACGACCGCGCACGCGTACAGATGGGCAAGATCTCGCGTTTCGGCCTGATGGAGCTGTCGCGCCAGCGTCTGCGCCCGGCGCTGTCCGAAGGCAGCCACGTGACCTGCCCGCGCTGTAACGGCACGGGTCATATCCGCGACACCGAATCGTCCGCGCTGCAAGTGCTGCGGATCATTCAGGAAGAAGCGATGAAGGAAAACACCGCGGCGATCCATTGCCAGGTGCCGGTCGAGGTGACCGCCTTCCTGCTCAACGAGAAGCGCTCGGAAATCAACAAGATCGAGTCGCGCTTCAAGGTCAACGTCGTCCTGATCCCGAACAAGCATCTCGAGACGCCGCACTACAAGCTGGAACGTCTGCGTCATGACGATGCTCGCCTCGACGAGCCGCGCGCGTCGTGGAAGATGGCCGTCGAAGCAGCGAGCGAACTGGAGTCGGAAACCGGCTACAGCAAGCGCACCGAAGAAGTGAAACCGAAGCAGGAAGCGGCCGTAAAGGGCATCACGCCCGAAAAGCCGGCGCCGAGCGCACCGGTCAAGCCCGCGCCCGTCGAAGCCGCGCCCGTGCAGGCCGCGGTGCCGGCGAGCGGCGGTTTCATCGCGTGGATCAAGAATCTGTTCGGTATTCAGCCGCAAGCGCAGCCCGCTCCGGCGCCCGTCGAAGCTGAGCCGGCCACGCGCGCTCCGCGCGAACGCGGCGAGCGCGCGGGCGGCGGAGATCGCAACCGCAACCGTCGTGGCGGCAGCGGCGCCGGGCGTGAAGGCGCAGCCGCAGGCGCTGCAACGGGTGGCAACGGTGCGGGCCGCCAGGGCGCGCGTCGTGAAGATCGCGAGGCGCGTGGCGGCCGCGAAGGACGTGAACTGCGGGAAGTCCGCGAGCCGCGCGAGGCTCGTGAACCGCGTGAGGCGCGCGAAACCCGCGAGCCGCGTGAAGCGCGTGAGCCGCGCGAAGCCCGCGATCGCAACGCGGAACGCGCCGCTCGTCCGGAAGCGACCGAGCGCCAGGAGCGCCGTGAGCGTCCCGACCGTGGCGAGCGTGTTGAACGCGGTGAGCGCACCGAACGCACCGAACGCGGTGAACGTCCTGATCGCGCGGAACGTGGCGAGCGCCGCAAGCCGCAACCGGAAGCCGCCGTCGAGGCGCTGACGCAGGGCGAAACGGTGCCGTCGGAGATCGTCGAAGCGGTGCAAGTCAATGTCGATGCGCAACAGGCCGGCATCGATGCCGCCGCCGAGCAGGCAGCCGCGCGTGAAGGTGAAGAGCGCCGCCGCCGTCGCCGTGGCCGCCGTGGCGGCCGCCGCGAGCGCGAAGAGGATGGCATGACGGTGAATCACGCAGCCGACGTCGCCGAGGCGGAAGGTTCGGCCGAAAGCGTCTCCGCGCAAGCCGGCGTATTCGACGCCGAAGCCGCGCAGGAAGCGGCCGCGCGTCGCGAAAGCCGGCCCGCCGCAGCTCAGCCGGTCGAGCAGGCGATCGAGCAGCCCGTCGCTCAGCCGGTCGAAGCCAAGGCGAAACCGCAAGAGCACGCGCCCGCCGCAGCAGAAGAAGCGCCGGTTGCCCGGACCATCGAAGCGGAGCCCTTCGAACTGAAGGCGCAGACGCCCGAGCCGGCCACGTTCGATCTCTTCGCCAAACCCGCTTCCGCGGCGATCGAGAACCCGTTCGGACCGACATCCAAGGTTGCCGAGACGACGACGGCCGATCCGTTCGCGTCTGCCGCGACGGAAGAGTCGAAGCCTGTCGAAGCGGCCCAGCGGGTCGAAACGGCGCCGGAGCCTGCCGAACCGGTAGCGGCTGAATCCGCCGAGGCAGCCGAGCCGGCGAAAACCGCCGCGGTCGCGCCGACGCCGGAGGCAACGATCGTCGAGCCGGTGAAGCCGGTCGAGAGCACGCAAGCGCAAGCCCCCGTGGCCGAGCAGGCGCCCGTCGCCGTCGTTGCGGAGCCGGTGAAGTCCGCCGCGCCGGCCGCGCCCGCGACGTCGACGCCGATCGCGGTCGAAACGCTCCAGCCGATGCTGGAGCGCGCGGGTCTCGTCTGGGTCAACACCGACGAAGGCAAGCTGCGCGAGGCGAACGCCGCTGCCGCACGCGAGCCGGCTGCGGTGCGCGTGCCGCGCGAGCGCAAGGCGCTCCCGCCTGCCGACACCACGCCGATGCAGCAAGTGGAAACCAGCAAGCACGTCCACTAAGCGCGCGTGAGCCGGTTTGCTTCGGCGAACCGGCAAAAGCAGAAAAACGCCATCGATTCCGTCGATGGCGTTTTTTTTCGCCCCGCCAAAAGCCGGACCGCGGGAAAACCGCGACCTCGGGTCGGTGCGTGTGAACGCCCGGTTCCGCTAAAATGAGACGTTACAACCGTCATTCGAACAAGGCCGCAGTGGCCGATCCGAGCCGAGTCATCATGTCCCGACGCATCATTCCTCTCGCCGATATCAGCGCGATTCCGGATTTCTCCGGAGCAGCGACGTCGCCGGCCGGACTGCTCACGGACACGCTCGCGCGCCCGCTGCGCGACCTGCGCATTTCGGTGACGGACCGCTGCAACTTCCGCTGCGTGTACTGCATGCCGCGCGATGTGTTCGACAAGGACTACCAGTTCCTTCCCCACGCCGCCCTGCTCTCGTTCGAGGAGATCGAGCGCCTCGCTCGCGTGTTCGTCGCGCACGGCGTCGAGAAGATTCGCCTGACGGGCGGCGAGCCGCTCCTGCGCAAGAACATCGAATTCCTGATCGAGCGGCTCGCGCTCCTGCGCACGCCGGAAGGCCGCCCGCTCGACCTGACCCTCACCACGAACGGCTCGCTGCTCGCGCGCAAGGCCCGGTCTCTGAACGACGCGGGCTTGGCGCGCGTCACGGTGAGTCTGGACGCTCTGGACGATGCACTCTTTCGCCGCATGAACGACGCCGATTTCGCGGTCGCCGACGTGCTGAACGGCATCGAAGCGGCGCAGGCCGCCGGGCTTGATCCGATCAAGGTGAACATGGTCGTGAAGCGGGGCACGAACGATCAGGAAATCGTGCCGATGGCGCGTCATTTCAAAAACAGCGGCACGGTTCTGCGCTTCATCGAATACATGGATGTCGGTGCGTCGAACGGCTGGAACATGAGCGAAGTGCTGCCGTCGGCGCAAGTGGTCGAGCGCATCGACGCGCATTTCCCGCTCGAACCGCTCGAAGCGCATACGGCCGCCGAAACGGCGCAGCGCTGGGGCTATCGCGACGGCAGCGGCGAAATCGGCGTGATTTCCAGCGTCACGCGAGCCTTTTGCGACTCCTGCACGCGCGCGCGGCTCTCGACCGAAGGCAAGCTCTACCTTTGTCTTTTCGCGGTGTCGGGCCACGACCTGCGTGGGCTCATCCGCGGCGGCGCGAGCGACGAGGAAGTGGCGACGGCCATCGCGCGCATCTGGGAAGCGCGCGGCGACCGCTATTCGCAATTGCGCGGCAGCACGTCGGCACCGTCGCGCGAGGATGCGCGTCGCGTCGAGATGTCGTACATCGGCGGCTGAGCGGCGCTCGCTCGTGCTGAACGCTCACTCCTCATCGAATGTCACCGCGCTCGTCCTCGCGGGCGGACGCGGCTCGCGCATGGGCGGCGTCGACAAAGGCATGCAGCCGTTTCGCGGCGAACCGCTCGCACTGCATGTCATGCGCCGTATCGCGCCTCAGGCGGGCGCGCTGCTGATCAGCGCAAACCGTTCCATCGAAGACTACGAGCGCCTGGGGGCGGCGTTCGGCGCGCGCGTCATTCCGGACGCGCGGGCGGAATATCCCGGTCCGCTCGCCGGCATCGCCGCCGCACTACGCGGCGCGACCACCGAATACGTCTTGACCGCGCCTTGCGACGCGCCTTTCGTCGATGAACATATCGGCGTCGCGTTGATGCAGGCGCTCGAAACGCACGGCGGCGACATCGCGTACGCCGCAACGGTCGATGGATCCGGACAAGTCATGGCGCACCCGGTTTTCGCACTGCTGCGCACCTCGCTCGCCGACGATCTCGACGCCTCGCTCGACCAGGGAGAGCGCAAGGTCCGCGCGTGGTACGCGCGCCACAAGGCGATGGAAGTCCGATTTCACGATGAACGCGCGTTTTACAATATCAACGATTTACAGCAGCTGGCCGAGCTGGAACGCCGCTGACTCTCACGTCCGCCATTGCGGCAATCCGCGTTCGGGCGTTCAATCACCGCGCGGCCTCGTGGCTGCTTCTTCGCCGGGTTCCGGCGCGATCCACGCGATTCATGACCACGTCCAAGGAACTCTCCGCCTGCGTCGCCCAGTACGATCCAGACGCGCTTCCCGTCGAAGCCGCGCAGGAAATCGTGCGTCAATGGGCCATGCCGCGCATGCGCGACGCGCAGGTCGAACGCGTTGGTCTCTATGACGCGCTCGGACGCGTGCTCGCCCATGACGTGGTTTCGCCCATCGACGTACCTGCGTTCGACAATTCCGCGATGGACGGCTATGCGTTCGCGAGCGAGGCGCTCTTGCGCGGCAGCGACACGCTCGATTTGTCCGTCGCGGGCACGGCGTTCGCCGGACGGCCTTTCGAAAGCACGCCGGTTGCGGACCAATGCGTGCGCATCATGACGGGCGCGCTCATTCCGCCGGGCTGCGACACCGTCGTGCCACAGGAGCTCGTCACGCGCGAGGGCGACGCGATCCGCTTCTCCACCGCAAAAATCCGCGCGGGCCAGAACCGGCGCCTCTCGGGCGAGGATCTCGCGAAGGGCGAACCGGCACTGCTCGCGGGCCGCATCGTGCGCGCATCGGATCTCGGCCTGCTCGCGTCGCTCGGCATCGGCGAAGTGTCCGTGCGCAAGCGTCTCACCGCCGCCTTCTTTTCGACGGGCGACGAATTGCGCTCGGTCGGCGAAACGCTGAGCCTGGGCAGCCTCTACGACAGCAACCGCTACACGCTCTTCGCGATGCTCAAGCGACTCGGCGTAGAAACGGTCGATCTCGGCATCGTGCGCGACGATCGGGCATCGCTCGAGAAGGCGCTGCGCCATGCGACCGAAAGCGCGGATGTCGTCATCAGTTCGGGCGGCGTGTCCGTCGGTGACGCGGACTTCACGCGCGAACTGATGAACTCGCTCGGCGACGTCGCCTTCTGGAAGATCGCGATGCGCCCCGGCCGGCCGCTCGCGTTCGGTCGCCTGTGGTCGGGCGAGCGCGCGGGCACGGGCAAGTCGGCGCTCTTCTTCGGCCTGCCGGGCAATCCGGTCGCCGTGATGGCGACGTTCTACTTCATCGTGCGCGAAGCGTTGCTTGCAATGTCGGGCGCGACGCGCCAGCCGCTCACGGTCATCCGCGCGATCGCCGCCGAGCCGATGAAGAAACGCGCGGGCCGCACGGAGTTCCAGCGCGGCATCGCAACGCGTGGCGACGACGGCCGCTTTCGCGCCGTCACCACGGGCCCGCAGGGTTCCGGCGTGCTCAGCTCGATGAGCGAAGCCAACTGCTTCATCGTGCTGGAGCACGCGCGCGGCGACATCGACATCGGCGACGAAGTCGAGATCGTGCCATTTGACGGTCTGATCTGACGCACGCCGCAACGAACGTCGCCAGCACAAACATTCCTACATCGATAGACGGGGCTTTCCTTCCATGAAAAAGCAGATCTCATTCATTGCACCCGGACAGACCGCCAAGGCGCTGATCCTCGTGTACCTGACCTTCAGCGTGCCGATCGTGCTGCTCGGCGTCGTGGTCGCGTTCGTGCGATACGGCTCGGTGGAAGTGAGCACCGTCACGAGCGCGCTGCTGCTCAACGCGATTCTCGGCTTCATCCTGCTGTGGATCGCCTGCCACGCGTACAACTGGGTGGCGTCGCGTTTCGGCGGCATCGAGATCGTGCTGTCCGATGCGCCGGAGGAAGCGTGAGTACCGCGAACGGGAATGTCACGATCCGCGCGGCCACGCCCGCCGACGTCGCCGCGATCTTCGGCTTGATGTACGAGCTCGCGGAGTTCGAGAAGCTCACGCATCTGTTCATCGCAACCAAGGAAGGCGTTCACGAGGCCCTCTTCGGCGCGCGTCCCGCTGCCGAAGCGCTCGTCGCGGAGCAGGAAGGTGAAGTCGTGAGTTACGCGCTCTTCTTCCAGAACTTCTCCACGTTCCTCGGCAAACGCGGCCTCTATCTCGAAGACCTGTACGTGCGCCCGTCGATGCGCGGCAGCGGTCTCGGTACGCTGATGCTGAAGAAGCTCGCCGCGCTCGCTGTCGAGCGCCAATGCGGCCGCTTCGAGTGGTCGGTGCTCGACTGGAACCAAAACGCCATCGACTTCTACGAGAAGATGGGCGCGACGGTGCTGCCCGACTGGCGCATCGTGCGTGTGACGGGCGAGCCGCTCGAACGCCTCGCCCAGTAGGTCACATGTCGTCGTCGCTTTCGGGCGATGACGCATCACCCAACAGCCCCGCCGCCTGTTCTCCCGGCAACGCCTCGACATCGCGCAGGCGCTTGCCCATCTGCCGTGTGCGCGTCTGCGCCGCTTCGATCGAGCGCGTGACGGTTTCGAGTTGCGACTTCGTTCTTGCCAGCACTTCGCCGAACTTGCCGAATTCCGTCTTCACCGCCCCGAGCACCTGCCACACTTCGCTCGAACGCTTCTCGATGGCGAGCGTGCGAAATCCCATCTGCAAACTATTGAGAAGCGCGGTCAACGTAGTCGGTCCAGCGATGGTCACCCGATAATCGCGCTGCAGCGAATCGCTCAGGCCCGGGCGCCGCAACACTTCAGCGTAGAGTCCTTCGGTCGGCAAAAAGAGCAGCGCGAAGTCCGTGGTGTGCGGCGGCGCGACGTACTTTTGCGCGATCGACTTCGCTTCCGCGCGCAAACGGCCTTCGAGCGCGCGCGACGCGTCCTCGACGCCGGCCAGGTCCGCCCGTTCCTGCGCGTCGATCAGACGCTCGTAATCCTCACGGGGAAACTTCGCGTCGATGGGCAACCACACGGGCGTCGCGGCATCGCCCGGGGCGCCAGGCGCATCGTGACGGCCCGGCAGTCTGATCGCGAACTCGACGCGCTCGTTGCTCGTCGGAATCGTCGCGACGTTCTTCGCGTACTGGTCCGGCGTCAGCAATTGCTCCAGCAGCGATTCGAGCTGCACTTCGCCCCAGATGCCGCGCGTCTTGACGTTGGTGAGCACCTTCTTGAGATCCCCGACACCGGCGGCGAGCGTCTGCATTTCGCCGAGGCCGCGATGCACCTGCTCCAGCCTGTCCGACACGAGCTTGAACGATTCGCCGAGGCGCTGTTCGAGCGTTGCGTGCAGCTTTTCGTCGACCGTTCGGCGCATCTCGTCGAGCTTCGTCGCGTTGTTGGCCTCGATGTCCTTCAGACGCGCTTCGAGGGTCGCACGCACTTCGCCGAGTCGCCGCTCGTTTGCCTCCGATAGCTGCGAGAGATGCAGCGACATCGAATCGGCGAAGCGCTTCAGCGCGTTGCCCTGATCCTCGCGCGCCTGCTGGCTTTGTTGCGCGAGTTGCTGCGCGAGCGCGTCGAACTGCGCGTTCTGCACGCTCGACGTGCTCGCCAGTTGCGTCGCGAGCGTCTGATGGAATTGCGTGAAGCCGCTTTGCGATTCCATACGCGACACGCGCGCGCTCTCGGCAATGTCGCCTCGCAGACCACGTTCGAGCCGTTCTTGCGCGCGCGCATGCGCCTCGCCCATATCGTTTACACGATCGGTGAGCGCCTCGAACTCATCGTAAATGTGCGCATTGGAATTACGCCGCATCGCGACGATGAGCGCGATGAGCGACACGACCAGCGCGATCGCCAGCGAAGCGACAGCGCCATACAACAATTCCGTCATTTCTTCAGCACGTCCGGATTGATCGGGTTGGGCGGATTTCCGGCTTGCGGCCCTTCGCCGAGCGCGGCAATGAGATTGTCCGCCGCGAGATTGGCCATCGCGCGGCGCGTGCCCTCGGTCGCGCTCGCGATGTGCGGCGTGAGCACCACGTTATCGAGCAGCAGGAAATCCGGGTTGAAGTCCGGCTCTCCCTCGAACACGTCGATGCCCGCCGCCGCGATGCGCTTGTCGCGCAATGCGACGATCAACGCCGCATCGTCGACGATGCCGCCGCGCGCGATATTCGTGAGGGTCGCCGTGGGCTTCATCAGCGCGAGCTCGGCCGCACCGATCGTGTGATGGCTCTCCTTCGTGTACGGCAAGACAAGTACGACATGATCTGCGCGCCTGAGCAGGTCTTCCTTCGACGCATATTCGGCGTTCAGCTGCGCCTCGATGTCGGGCGCGACGCGCGAACGGTTGTGATAGATCACGCGCATGTCGAAGCCGCGCGCCCGCCGCGCGAGCGCCTGGCCGATCCGTCCCATGCCGATCACGCCGAGCGTCGATCCGTACACATCGGCGCCGAGAAACGAGTCGAACGACCACTTCTGCCACTTGCCCGCGCGCAGATAGTGCTCGGATTCGGTGACACGGCGGGCAGCCGCCATCATCAGCGCCCAGCCGAAATCGGCGGTGGTCTCGTTCAGCACGTTCGGTGTATTGGTGCCGAGAACCTTGTGCGCGTCGAACGCCTTCATGTCGAAATTGTTGTAGCCGACCGCCATGTTCGAGACGACTTTCAGGTTCGGTGCACCCGCCAGTTCCTTCTCGCCCACCCATTCGCCCGCGGTGAATGCGCCGTCCTTGTCGGCAATACGGCGCGCAAACTCTTCCTGCGGGAGCACGTCGCCGAGGTTCACGTCGACATCGAAATACTGTTTCAGGCGCTCGATCACATCAGGAAAGGTGGGACGCGCGACAAGTACCTTCTTCATCGATTGCTCCTAGAAAAATAGCCAACCCAGAACGGCAAAAATCGGCAGGAGGACCGCGCCCGACCATGCGATATAGCCGAAGAAACTCGGCATGCGCACGCCGCGCGATTCGGCGATCGCCTTCACCATGAAATTCGGCGCGTTGCCGATATACGTGTTCGCACCCATGAAGACAGCGCCCGCGGAGATGGCGGCGAGCGTGGTGGCGTCGGTGGTCATGAGCGTGCGTGCGTCACCACCCGCGAGATTGAAGAACACGAGGTAGGTCGGCGCGTTGTCGAGAAACGAGGACAGCAGCCCCGTCGCCCAGAAATAGGCGATGTCGATCGGCTTGCCGTGCGCATCCGACACCGCGTGCACGATGCCCGCGAATGCGCCCGCCTCGCCCGCGCGCAGGATCGTGATGACGGGCGCGATCGTGATGAAGATGGCCGCGAACAGCTTCGCGACCTCCTCGATGGGCGCCCAGTCGAATGCGTTGCCCGCGCGCGCGCGCTTGGGCGTGAGCGCGAGCGAGGCCAGCAGTACGGCCATGAGCAGCACGTCGCGCACGAGATTTTGCAATTTCACTTCGGTGCCGAACACGTCGAACGCGATGCCGGGTTTCCATAAGCCGCTCATCAACACGAGCGCAACGATCACCGCGAGCAGCGCGAAGTTGACTTTGCCGTCGATGCCGAGCGGCGGGGTATCGGGCGTCGGATCCAGAAACGCAGGCCGCGCGTCGTGCCGGCGCCAGTAGTAGCTGTCGAGCACATGGAACACGACGAGCAGCACGCCGCAGACGAAGAGCATCGGCAGCGCGAGATGCACTGTCGTCCAGAAGAAGCCGACGCCGTTCAGAAAGCCGAGGAAGAGCGGCGGATCGCCGAGCGGCGTGAGCGAGCCGCCCGCATTCGCGACGAGAAAAATGAAGAACACGACGACATGCACGACGTGCTTGCGATTGTCGTTCGCGCGCAAGAGCGGGCGGATCAGCAGCATGGCCGCGCCGGTCGTGCCCATGATGCTCGCAAGCGCGGCGCCGAGCGCGAGCAGCCCGGTATTGAGACGCGCCGAGCCGTGCAGATTGCCGCGCACGCAGATGCCGCCCGCCACCGTATAAAGCGACGCCAGCAGGACGATGAACGGCACGTATTCTTCGAGCAGGGCGTGAACCAGTACGCTCCCCGCCGTGCCGGGACCGAAGGCGAGCGCGAACGGCGCGAGAAACGCGACGGTCCACGCGGCCGCGATCTTGCCGAAGTGGTGATGCCAGAGTTTCGGTGCGACAAGCGGAAACACCGCGATGGAAAGCAGGATGCCGATGAACGGGATGCCCCACGTTGCAGGAAGCGTTGCGCCATCGGGCGCTGCCGCGAAGGCTGGCGCCGCGGTCAACGCCAGCCCGGCGCAGACCGCGCCGGAAAGAAAATGCCGCATCGGATCAGGCTCCGCGCACGATGATCACATGCACGCGATACGGCCCATGCGCACCGAGCACGATGGTCTGTTCGATATCCCCCGTGCGCGACGGCCCCGACACGAAGTTCACTGCCCGCGGCAACTCGCCCCTTTCGGCGCGCATCAACGCGAACGCGTCTTCGTGCGCCGCCACGATGCGCGACGCCGGCACGATCGCGATATGCGTCTGAGGCAGAAGCGCGCCCGATGCGGGGGTATCGGCGCCCGAAAGCAGCACGAGCGAACCGGTTTCGGCCGTTGCGCAAAAACAGCCGGTGATGCCGACGAGATCGGCGTCGGCTGGCTTGCGCAGCGCCGCTTGAATGCCCGCTTGCGCCCAAGGCAGAGCGCCTAGCGCGGGCCACGCGACGACATCGACGGGAAGATTCAGCGATTGCAGATAGCGCGCGGCCTCGGCGGGCGCATCCGCGAGCGATTCGACGTTGGCGACCGTCGTGGAAAGACGCTCGGCTTCGAGCCTGAAGCGCGCGATCAGCTCGTCACGGTTCTGAGGCAGCGGAGGACGCGGACCCGCAGGATGCCGCTCGACATACTCCTGCGCCGCCTCGCGCTCGGCTTCCGTAGGCGTGCCGCGACGGCGCTGCGCGCTGCGAATGCGCATGAGAATATTGCGGCGCGCGGCCGATGTATCCATGGTGCCGTCCTCTGTCTGGCGTGCTTGAGATTCGTGCGCGCCGGACTGATCGACGACGCGTTCGAATTATAGCGAGCGACATTCGCGCACGAACCTCGGCCGAACGGCATAGGCCGAATGCACGAATGCGGCGCCGTCAGTCTTCGCCCACCGGCTGCGCAATGCCGAACACCTGACGCAGATAGGCGAGATACGCCTTGTCGTCGCACATGTTCTTGCCGGGCGAATCCGACAGCTTGGCGACCGGCTGGCCGTTGCAGCGGACCATCTTGATGACGATCTGCAGCGGCTGATAGCCGAGATCGTTGGTGAGATTCGTACCGACGCCGAAGGCGAGCTGGCAGCGCCCGCGGAACCGCTCGTAGAGTTGCAGCACCTTGGGGATGTCGAGCGCGTCGGAGAACACGAGCACCTTGGTGCGCGGGTCGCAGCGGTTCTCCTCGTAATGCCTGAGAAGACGCTCGCCCCAGTCGAAGGGATCGCCCGAATCGTGACGCGCGCCGTCGAACAGCTTGCAGAAGTACATGTCGAAGTCACGCAGGAACGCCTTCATGCCGTAGACATCCGACAGCGCGATGCCGAGATCGCCGCGATATTCCTTCGCCCACATCTCGAAGCCGAAAATCTGCGAGTCGCGCAGACGCGGACCCAGCGCCTGACACGCCTGCAAGTATTCGTGCGCCATCGTGCCCAAGGGACGCAGGCCGTGCTTCATCGCATAGAAGCAGTTGCTCGTGCCGGCGAACTGCGCGCCGAGCTTGTCCTTCAACGTCAGCACGACTTCCTCGTGCCACTGTCCCGAGAAGCGGCGGCGCGTGCCGTAATCGGCGATCTTGCAATCGGAATATTCAGGCGGCGTGGCGAGCAGCTTGATTTTGTCGCGCAGACGCTCGCGGCCGGTTTCGTACTCGGGCTTACGCTGCGTGTTGCGGAAGTAGACCTCGTTGACGATCGCGAGCACCGGAATTTCGAAGAGAATCGTGTGCAGCCAGGGCCCTTCGATCTCGATGTCGATCTCGCCATTGTTCTTCGGCGACGGCGCGATGCGAATGGACTTCTCGTTCAGATGAAAGAGCGCGAGGAAATCGATGAAGTCGCTTTTGATGAAGCGCATGCGCCGCAGATAATCCAGTTCCTCTTCCTTGAAGCGCAGATTGCAGAGCTGGCGCACTTCATCGCGAATCTCGTCGATGTACGGCACGAGATCCACATTCGGCGTGCGGCAGCGAAAGCGATATTCGACATGCGCGGCGGGAAAGTGATGCAGGACGACCTGCATCATCGTGAACTTGTAGAGGTCGGTATCGAGCAGCGAATTGATGATCATGGTTCTGATGGAACATCCACGCGGGTTGGCCATGCGCACGGCCTTCTGCCGACGCCAGGCCTTGTGCCTTTGGGGCCATGTTACCCGAATGCGCGCAACGGCATGCCAGTGCTCGGTCCTTTTACGAAGCGGCGCATACATACATCACGAATCGATATAAAGGGCGCTGCGTACGGCTCGCGCCCGTTTTTACCGTTACGCTACAATATGCGTTTCGGCACGCGCACCGCCCGGCCCATGTAGCCGCCCAAGGCGCGGCCCCCACGAATTCCGCATGCAGGAGCCCGAATGACTCACGTTGTGACCGAAAGCTGCATCAAGTGCAAGTACACCGATTGCGTGGACGTGTGCCCGGTGGATTGCTTCCGCGAAGGTCCCAACTTTCTCGCGATCGATCCGGACGAGTGCATCGACTGCGCCGTGTGCGTGGCCGAGTGCCCGGTGAACGCGATCTACGCCGAAGAAGACGTGCCCGGGGACCAGCAGCACTTCACAGAACTGAACGCTGAACTGGCGCGTAACTGGCCGAGCATTACCAAGACGAAGGGATCGCTTCCCGAGGCGGACGAGTTCAAGGACGTCAAGGACAAGCTGAATCTGCTCGAGCGTTGATTCGCGCGCCAGAGCGAATGTTTCGATCCAATTGAAAAAATTGGTTATTGAGTGAAGATTGGGCGTTGACACGATAATCTTGGCCCCCTATACTTTCGCTTCTCTGCTGTAGATGTTCCCCGATAGCTCAGTCGGTAGAGCGCCGGACTGTTAATCCGTAGGTCCCTGGTTCGAGCCCAGGTCGGGGAGCCAAATACTCCAGCAAGTCGGTTTCAAAAAAACCCAGTCAATCGGCTGGGTTTTTTATCTCAGTTGCAGATGTTTAAGTTGTTCCCCGATAGCTCAGTCGGTAGAGCGCCGGACTGTTAATCCGTAGGTCCCTGGTTCGAGCCCAGGTCGGGGAGCCAAGCGCTTCAGCCAAAAAGCCCAGTCACGCAACTGGGCTTTTTGCTTTTTGGCCCCGCCTTTCGCGCGCCCAACGCCAGCCTCCCGTCCAGGCAGGATTTGTGTAGCCGTTTGTGCGCGAAGGAGCAATAAATGCGCTGGCTGGTGTTGGCGATCTTTATTGCTTGTGCGGCTTACATACACGGGCGCTGCAAGGTCCGGCACGGGTTCTTCCGACAGCTTTCAGATCATTCGACGTTCATGTCGGCGCTAAACGGCTTCATCTATCTGATCTCGCGCGTGCCGTCGTCGCACTACCTGCAATCCACGTTCTTTCCCGAACTCGCCCGATCAGGGCGCATTGGAAAGCGATACGCGCCGAGGCCATCGCACTGCTCGACGCGAGCAAGATCCAGGCGGCCGCCAAATACAACGATATTGGCTTCAATTCATTTTTCCGGCGCGGCTGGCGGCGCTTCTATTTGAAACGAGGTCAGCGACCACACCGGCGGATTGAACCGCGCGTTCAAGTATTTGTATTCGATCCGGCTCGTCGGCCAAGCGATTGAAAGCGTGGAACCGGACCGTCTATTACCTCGTGAAATGGCTGGCCTTCGGCGGGATCGCCGTCGCGAACTTCTGGAAGCGCTGACGCTTCATGCAAGCCACACGACGGTCAGCGAGCGCACGCCTTGTGCGCCGCGAATCAGCACGCCTTCGATATCCGCCGTCGCCGACGGTCCCGTGACGAGCACCGCATAGCGCGCCGATTTGAAATCGGGCCGTCGATACACCTGCTGCAAGCCTTCGACGAGCAGCGCGGGATCGAGCAGCACGACGAGATGCTGCGAAAGATAGCCGATCGAGTTCACGACATACTCTTGCTCGCTGAACCACACCGAGCCTGTTTCGGCGACGCCGAAGCGCCCTCTCACGACGCCCACATCGACATCCTGGAGCGACGCGGGCAGCGTATCGGGCGACAGCGGTCGCGTGCCGTCGATGCCCGGCACCGCCGACGCGATCACCTTCGCATTCGGAAAGCGAGACGCGATCAGCGCAGTCACATCGCCCAACTCGGCGGCGTCGACGCACGTGCCGCCCATCGCGGTCAGCGCCGCCGTGAAACGCGCCTTGAGATCGCCTTCGGGTGCCGGAAAAATCGGCACATCGGGACGCGGACGTGATGCAGGCTGCGCCGCGCGGATCTTCGACAAAAAAGCTTCGCGAGTCGTCATTTTTCGAGCTTCCGGTTCTTCTTGTACCACTCATGAAAAGTCTCGGCGGGCGCTTCGGGCAGATCGCGCTGACGTCCCCAGATGTTGAGCGGGTTGTAGAGCACGAAGTTGGGCAGGCGCTTCAGCGCGCCGCCGAGCGATGCGACCGTCGCGCGATAGAGCGTCGGACTCGCGAGCAGGCGCCCCGCCATCTTCAGGACTTCCTGCTTGACGAATGGCACTTCGTGTTTCTCCGCGATCACCTCGCGCCACTTGTAGATCTGCTCATGAATATTCACCTTCACCGGGCAGACGTTGGTGCAACTGCCGTTCATCGTCGAGGCGAACGGGAGCGCGCTATAGCGCTTCAGATCGTGAGTCGGATTGATGATCGCGCCGATCGGCCCGGAGTACGTTCCGCCATAAGAAAGCCCGCCGCTGCGCCGATACACCGGACACGTATTCATGCACGCGCCGCAGCGGATGCATTTGAGCGAATACCAGAAATCGTTCATCGCGAGCCGCTCGGAGCGGCCGTTGTCGACGAGGATGAAGTGCATCTCCGTGCCCGGACGAGGCTCTCGAAAGTGCGACGTGTATTGGGTGATCGGCGAACCCAGCGCGCTGCGCGACAGCATGCGCACGAACACGCCGAGATCGGCGATCGTCGGAATGATCTTCTCGATGCCGATCGACGCGATATGCAGCGGCGGCACGTTCGCCGACAAATCCGCGTTGCCTTCGTTCGTGCACACGACGACGGTGCCCGTTTCCGCCACCGCGAAGTTGCAGCCGGTCATGCCCGCCGTCTTCTCGCGCACGAAGTACGGCCGCGTGTTCATGCGCTGGCTTTCGGCGAGATAGTGAATGTCGCTGTTCTTCGGATCGGTGCCGATGGTCTTGCCGAATAGCTCGGCCACATCCGCGCGCAGCTTGTGCACCGCCGGCACGACCATATGGCTCGGGTCCTGATGATCGAGCTGCTGGATACGCTCGCCGAGATCGGTTTCCATTACCGTGATGCCGCGCGGCTCGAGATAGTCGCGCATGTAGCACTCGTCGGTGAGCATCGACTTGCTCTTGACGAGCGAGGTCATGCCGCGCTCGCTCATCAGCTTGTGGACGAGTTCGTTGTGCTCCTGCGCATCGGCCGCGAAATGCACGACGACGCCGTTCTTCCCGGCCTGATCGACGAACTGCGCGATGTAATCGGCGAGATTGGAAAGCGTGTGCTCTTTGATCTGCGACGCGAGATCGCGCATCGTCTCCCATTCGGGGATGCCGTGCGCCTGCGCGTCGCGCTTGCTGCGCAAATCCCACAGACGCTTGTCGTGGAACGCGACGTGATCCGGCTTTTGCAGGAACGCGCCCGCCGCCTTCGCGTGATCGATGCGAACGGTTTTGCTCATGCGCGGACTCCGTTCAGAACCTGCGCGATATGAATGAATTTGGCATCGGCTTTCATGCGCTCCGCGCAGCCTTGCTGATGCATGAGACACGACATGTCGCCCGAAACGATGTACTCCGCGCCCGCCCCGATGTGATCGCGCACCTTGTCCTGACCCATGCGCACGGACACGGCCTCTTCGGTGACCGAGAACGTGCCGCCGAACCCGCAGCATTCATCGGGACGCGCGAGCGTGACGAACTCGATGCCTTTCACGCCTTCGAGCAGCGCGCGCGGCTTCGAAAACGGCGTGCCCGCGACTTCCGAGTTCGATGTCTCAAGCAGATGCCGCACCGCGCTGCAACTGTTGTGCAGCCCGACCTTGTGCGGAAACTCGGCCCACGGAAACTCGCGCACCTTCAGCACGTCATGCAGGAATTCGACGAGCTCGTACGTGTTGCGACGAACCTTTTCGACCGCGCTCGTCTGCTCGATCGCGGTGAAATGTTCGCGGACATGATGCACGCAGCTCGCCGACGGCCCGACCACATAGTCGTAGTCGGCGAAATTGCGCGCGAAGACGCGCTCGGCGCCCGCGGCGTCCTTGTGTGCGCCGCTATTGGCCATCGGCTGACCGCAGCACGTCTGATCCGGCGGATAGTCGACGTCCACGCCGAGCCGCTCGAGCAGTTCCAGCGTGGCGATGCCGACTTGCGGGTAGAACGCGTCGATGAAACAGGGGACGAACAGGGCAACTTTCATGAGGTCCGATCGTGGGTTGGACAATCGTTTTGGTAAGCTTGGTCTGACCAAGACTTTAATGAGATGCCTCTTTCGTGTCAAACTCGGACTTCCTCCAGCTTTCATCCGGCATAAACATCCAACGATGAGTTTTCAGCCCGTCCATACGCATTCGTACGCCCGTGTGCGCCTCTCCGATGTCGTGTCCGGCCAGATTCGCGAACTGATCTCGAACGGTACGCTCCTGCCCGGCCAGCGCCTGCCCGCGGAGCGCGATCTGGCGGAGCAGTTGAACGTCTCACGACCGTCGCTGCGCGAGGCGCTGATCCGGCTGGAATCGGACGGCTTCATTCGCGCGGCGGGACGCGGCGGCTTCGTCGTGTCTGACGTGACGGCGCCCCTCGTGTCGCATCCGCTCGCGGCGCTGCTCGAGCAGCAACCGAACGCGAGCGCCGACGTGCTGGAACTGCGCCACGGCCTCGAAACGCTGTCCACCGCTTATGCCGCCGAGCGCGCCACCGACGCTGATATCGCGCGCATCGCTGCCGCGTTCGACGCGCTTCAGACCGCCGTCGCCGACAAAAGCACGCGCATCGCGGAAAAGGACGCCGCCTTCCATCTCGCAATCGCCGATGCGACGCACAACGTGGCGCTGACGCACGTGATGCACGGTCTCAACGAACTGGTCCGCGAATCGATGCTGACCTCGCACCGCCTCGTCGATTACGACGACGAAGTCGAAGCGAACCTGATGACGCAGCATCGCGCGATTTTCGATGCGATCGTCGCACGCGATCCGGCGCGGGCGCGCGAGTGCGCGGGCGCGCATCTCGATTACGTGCGCACGCTTTACGCGGGCTTCGCGGCGAAACGCAATCACGTCGCCTGAGCGAATCGCCTTACGAATCTGTAAGCATCGAGAAAGTCCTGATAGGACAGCACCTACACGTATATAGGACATGCACCGCTAACGTGCGCCGGCCTTCCTCGCGATACTGGAATCGTCATTAACGACATGCGAAGGAGAACGACATGCCTTACCTACTCGGATGGTTGCTCGGCGTACCGGTCGTGGTGCTGGTGATCCTGTATCTGATCTTTCATTGACCGCATGCAAGCGCGATATGCATTGAAGAGCCAAGGGCGTCGATACAATACGACGCCCTTTCTCTTTTCCGAAGGATGACGATGAAACGCTCCGTCGTTGCGCTCGCCGCATCGCTCGCCACTCTCTGCGGCGCGGGCCTCGCGCACGCGGAGGAAATCGCGAGCGTCAACACCAATTTCCGTTTCACCGGCTCGGACCGCGTGAGCGTCGAGGCTTATGACGATCCGCTCGTTCAGGGCGTGACCTGTTATGTGTCCCGCGCCCGCACGGGCGGCGTGAAGGGCACGCTCGGCATCGCGGAAGATCCGACCGAAGCATCGATCGCCTGCCGCCAGGTCGGGCCGATCAGGTTCGCCCAGCCGCTCAAGCAGAAAACCGATGTCTTCTCGGCCGGCATGTCCTTCATCTTCAAGACGCTGCACGTGGTGCGCATCGTCGACGCGAAGCGCAACACGCTCGTCTATCTGACATATAGCGACCGCATCGCGACCGGCAGCCCGAAGAACAGCGTGACGGCCGTACCGGTGCCCGAGGGCACGACCATACCGGTGAAGTGATGCGCAACTGTCCGGCCGGGCGGAAAGCAAGGTTGTAAACTGAGCGATTCCGCCTGCCCCAGCAATCCCGAACGATGAACGCCGACCATTTCCGCAATGCCGCACGCTACTGGCGATCTCCGCTCGTGCCGGACGCGGACATGGTGACCGCCGAATACTACGATCACGAATTCTCGCCGCACTGGCACGACGCCTACACGGTGCCCGTCATCGAAGCCGGCGCGGAATGCTACGACTATCGCGGCACGCATCACGTCGCCGAAGCCGGCTCGGTGCCGGTGATCAATCCCGGCGAAGTGCATACCGGCGCGCGGGCCGTCGATGCCGGCTGGCGCTATCGGGTGTTCTATCTGCCGGTGCCGTTCGTCGAAGGCCTCGCGCGGGCTATGTCCGGGCGGCATGAATCGGCGCCCTGGTTCTCCGACGACATCATCCGCGATCCCGATCTCGCGCGGCGCCTGGTCGTCGCGCATCGCCTGCTGGAAACCGGCGCGGATCCGCTCGCCGCGGAACTCGCGCTCGTCGATGCCGTGACGACGCTGCTCGGCCGCCACGCCCGCGAGCGCCCGGCCATCGCGCCGCCCGCCGCCGACGCGCATCGCGTCACGACGATGAAATCCCGCCTCGCCGACGATCTGCTCGAACCGGTCACGCTCGCCGAACTCGCGCAGACGGTCGGCCTCTCGACCTTTCACGCGGCGCGTCTCTTCACGCGCGAAACCGGTCTTGCGCCGCACGCATGGCGCAACCAGTTGCGTATCGTGCGGGCGTTGCCGGCGTTGCGCGCGGGCGCCTCCGTGACCGAAGTCGCAGCGGCGAGCGGCTTCACCGACCAGAGTCATTTCACGCGCCATTTCAAGCGCACCTTCGGCGTGCCGCCCGGCCGCTGGCGCTGAGCTTCCGGCCAGCCAGGAAAGCGCAAGAACGTACAAGCATGTCGAGCGGCGTCTTGCGTATCCTCGCTTCCATAGGAGGAAATCTTGAAAGCAACACCCGCTCAACGTTCCACACAAACGTCCGGCCATGCGCTGCGCGAATTCGCGGCCGGCGCGCGCGACACCATTCCGATGATGATCGGCGCCGCGCCCTTCGGCGTGATCTTCGGCACGCTCGTCACCGCAAGTCCGCTCACGCTCTGGCATGGCCAGTTGATGTCGCTCGCGGTGTTCGCGGGGTCCGCGCAGTTCATCGCGGTCGGCCTGATCGCGTCTCACGCGAGCTTCGCCGTCGTCTGGGCGACGACGCTCGTCGTCAATCTGCGTCACGTCCTCTATTCGGCGACACTCGCGCCGTATGTCGCGCATCTTCCGCGGCGCTGGCGCTGGGCGCTCGCGGGCTTCCTGACCGACGAAGTCTTCGCCGTCGCCTACGCGCACTATCAGAAGCGCGCGCCGGGCGAAACCGGCCCGCATTACTTCTTCGGCTCCGGCGTCTCGATGTATCTGAACTGGCAGTTGTGGACACTCGTCGGCCTGGTGTTCGGCGCGGCGTTTCCCGGTCTGAAATCGCTCGGCCTCGACTTCGCGATGGTCGCGACGTTCATCGCGATCATCGTGCCGCAACTGGTCGCCGTGCGTTTCGTCGCGGCGGCGCTCGCATCGGGCGTGTTGTCGTTCGCGTGGCAGGGCTGGCCATACAAGCTCGGGCTGCTCGCGGCGGTGTTCGTGGGCGTCGCGGTCGGCATGGTGCTCACGCTGATGGAAAACCGGCCGCACGCGAAGCATCGCCTGAAGAACGCCAAGGAGCGCACGCAATGAACTACATCACGTTGATCCTCGGCATGGCGCTGGTTACGTATGCGATCCGCGGCGCCGTGTTTGTGCTGGGCGAGCGCCTGCCGTTTCCGCCGATCGTGCGCACCGCGCTTTCGTTCGTGCCGGTGACGGTGCTCACGGCGATCATCGTGCCGATGACCGTCTCGCCGCACGGCAACGAGGCCGAGATCACCTGGCGTAATCCGCAGCTCGTGGCGGCGATCGTGGCGGTCATCGTCTGCGCGCTCACCAAACGGCCGCTTTTAACGATTGCCGTGTCGCTGGCGGTGTTCTTCGTCTGGCAGTTCGCCGTGCTGCGCTAAACGTTTTCCGCCGCTCAACCGTCAATCAGCCGCTAAACGGCTTTCAAAAAGCCTCGAAAAATCCTCAAGTTCCCGGAAAGCGCGCCGATATCAGAAACGAATGGACTCCGCCCCGAGAGGCGGAGCCGAAGGCACTGCCCGCCTCCGAATCAATCGGAAGCGGAACCGGGAACCAACATGCGTCAAATCACCCTTTCGTTTCGCGACGAGACGATCGCTTCGCTGCATCGCGATTTCGAAGCGTTCACGCGTCTGTCGCTGAAGCTGGATCCGCAATTCGTCACGCCGACGTTCGAGGACTTCCTGCGCGCAAAGCTGCTCGACAACGACACCCCGCTCACCGAACAGGCGGTGCAGCGCATGCTCACGCACGGCCAGTACGCGTGGGCCAAGCGCGCGCTCGACAAGGAGTTTCCCGATGTCGTCGAAATCCTGATCCGTCAGGCGGCCGAGCACGGCTTCGCGTTCGCGATCCGCGCCGACTGGACCGCCGAGGATCTCATCAAGGCGTCGCGTGAATGGGCGACGGCGATCGTCACCGAGGCGAAGGGCGACGTGTCGCAGGTGGACATGCTCGCGGCACAGATCAAATCGGCGGCGGCGGACATTCGCGAAGTCGAGGAAAAGATGCAGACGCCCGCCTTCCGTCTTGCCGATTCGCTGCGCCAGCGCGTGTACGAAACGAAAATTGCCGTGGAGACGAGCATCGGCTCGACCGCGCGCGAGAAGCTCGGCGAACTGCGCTGCCTGCTGCGGCTCGGCATTTTCTATGGGTCGATTCAGAAGCAGGAAGCGCAGCAGGTGCTGGAGTACCTGCGCTCGCTGCGGCCCGAGCTGTTCATCGAAGAGCCTTACGACGGCTTCACGCGCTTCGCCGCTTGGCTGCGCAGCATCTTCGCGCCATCGCCACGCGCGCCGCGAACCTCGCGCGCGCCGCGCTGAACGCGCTTCGCCCTACTCCCACATTCCCTTCAGGCGCGCCGCGATATCGATTTTCGCCTTCGCGGCGGCCGCCAGCCCCGCCGCCGTCGGCGCGGCGGGTGCGATCACCGGCGGCCACGCGGCCGCTTCGAAGTTCTGCATCAGATGCGGCGGGATGAAGCGCGTGCGCTGCGCCCAGACGTGCCTGTCGCCCAGATGCGTCTGGTTGTGCACGTAGAACCGCTGCGGCGTGATGATGTGCAAATCTTCCTTCGCACGTGTCATCGCCACGTAGAGCAGGCGCCGCTCCTCGTCGATTTCCTCTTCGCTGCCCGTGCCCAGATCGGATGGAATGCAGCCGTCCACGCCGTTCAGCACGAACACGTTGCGCCATTCCTGGCCCTTCGCCGAGTGGATGGTCGAGAGAATCAGATAGTCTTCGTCGAGCATCGGCACGCCGGATTCGTCGCTCGTCGCGTCGGGCGGATTGAGCGTGAGCTCGGTGAGAAAGCGCTCGCGCGTGGGATACGTCGACGCGATGCTTTCCATCTGCAGCACGTCGCCGATGCGGATCGCCGCGTCCTCGTGATTGCGCTCCAGATGCGGCTCATACCAGCGGCGGATCATTTCGAACTCCGCCGGCCAGCCAGATTCGCGGCCGCAGAGCTTTGCCATCAGCCCGACGAAGCGCGGCCAGTCTTCGCTGGCGCGTGCGGGCGCCTGAAACCTGGCAATCGCACCCGGCGCCTCGTCTTGCGCAACGCTGTCGAGCAAGCGCCCCGCGATCGCCGGACCGATGCCCGGCAGCAACTGCGCGACCCGAAAGCCCGCGACGCGGTCGCGCGGATTCTCCGCCCAGCGCAGCACCGCCAGCACATCCTTCACGTGGACCGAATCGAGAAACTTGAGTCCGCCGAACTTCACGAAGGGAATGTTCCGCCGCGTGAGTTCGATTTCGAGCGTCGCACTGTGATGCGCGGCGCGGAACAGCACGGCTTGCGCCTTGAGCTTCATGCCCGCCTCGCGCGCCTCGAGCACTTTCTCGACGACATAGCGCGCCTGGTCGGCTTCATCGGCGACGGAGACGACGCGCGGCTTCTGCGCCGAGGCCTTGTCGGTCCACAGGTTCTTCGTATAGCGCTCCGACGCGAGCCCGATCACCGCATTCGATGCCTCGAGAATCGGCAGCGTCGAGCGATAGTTGCGATCGAGCGTGACGGTCGCCGCGGGCGGATCGAAATGGCCCGGAAAATCGAGGATGTTGCGCACGGTCGCGCCGCGAAACGAATAGATGGATTGCGCGTCGTCGCCGACGACGGTCAGGCCGCGCCCGTCCGGCTTCATCGCGAGCAGGATGGACGCCTGCAGGCGGTTGGTGTCCTGATATTCGTCGACGAGCACGTGATCGAAACGGCTCGCGAGATCCGCCGCCACCGATGGCTCGGCCGCGAGATGCGACCAGTACAGCAGGAGGTCGTCGTAATCGAGCACGCTTTGCGCCTGTTTCGCGCTGACGTAGGCCGCGAACAGACGCTTCAGATCGGCTTCCCACTCACGGCACCATGGATACGACTGATCGAGCACGTGGCTGAGCGACGCGCCCGTGTTCACGACGCGCGAGTAGATCGCGAAGCAGGTCGATTTCGCGGGAAAGCGCTTCTCCTTCGACGACAAGCCAAGCTCGTGCCGCATCAGATTCATGAGATCGGCGGAGTCTTCGCGATCGTTGATCGTAAAAGACGGCGCGAGTCCGACGAGATCGGCGTAATCGCGCAACAGCCGCGCGCCGACGCTGTGAAACGTGCCCGACCACGTCAGCCCCTGCGCGATGGCGCTTTTCTTGCCGAGCGCGTTTATCGCGATGCGCGAGACGCGCCGCGTCATTTCGAGCGCCGCGCGGCGCGAAAATGTGAGCAGCAGAATGCGATGCGGATCGGCGCCCTTCACCAGCAGATGCGCGACGCGATGCGCGAGCGTGTTGGTCTTGCCCGAGCCCGCGCCGGCGATCACGAGCAGCGGCCCGCCCGCGCGCCCCGGTTCGTCGACGCCGAATTCGACAGCTTCACGCTGCGCCTCGTTGAGCTTCGCGAGATAGTCGGCGACCTGTTTCGCGGTGGAATCGGACGCGGCGTCGGCGGTGTCGGGAAGCGTGAGCACGTGGAAGAAGGGGGCGGAAATGAGTGACGCACACTGTATATCCATACAACCCGCGCACGCAAGCCTTTGGCTCGACTGGAGTTTTGGCCCCAAAAAGCAGCGAGCCCGGTTCGCGGGGAATCGGGCTCGCATTGGTACGGAAAGCGCGTACTACTCCGCCTTCTTCGCGTTCTTCAGCTTCGCGTCGGCGGCGGCTTCGTTGGCGTCGGACTGCGCCTCCGTCTTCTTCTTGTCGGCCTTGGCTTGTGCGACGGCCGCCTTCTTGTCGGCCTTCGTCTGTTCCTTCGCGGCCTTTTGATCGGCGGCGGTCGGTGCGTCGGACGTCGTCTGCGCGAACGATGCCGCACTCACGCTCGCGAACGTTCCGGCAATCAGCGCCGCCAGTAGCGCATTGATTTTTCGATTCATGATGTCCTCCCTTTTGTAGATGCCGCGAGCCGCACCGCGCGGACTCGCGGCGCGTCACGCTCAGTGCTGCAGGCCCGTGTCCTTCGGCGTGCCCGGCTCCGTCGCGTTCAGTTCCGCCTTCGCGGCGTCCTTGTCCGCCTTGCGATTGATCTTCGCGTTCTGCACTTCTTCCTTGTACTGCGCCTTCGCCTGCTGGTTCTGCGCCTTCAACTCGGCCTTCGACGCCTTCTTCGACGCGCGATACTCGGCGTTCGCCTGCGCGTTCGCGTTGCGGCGCTGGACCAGCGGATCGGTCGGCGCCGGCGCGACGACGTTCTGCTGCGGCGGCGTCATCGGCTGCTGGGCCTGTGCGGGCATCGCATTACCGATCTGGCCGGGCGCCTGCGTGGGCGCAGCCTGCATCGGCTGCACGGTCTGAGGCTGCATCGGGGCGGCTTGGGGCGCGGTCTGAGCATAAGCGCCCGAAGCGGCGAGCGTGGCGATGGCGGAGCCGATCAAAAGGATTCGTGCGCGAGTCATGAGCTAGTCCTCTCTTTAGTTGGCGTCGGCGGCTCTGATCATGGCGAGCGAACCGCGCGACTTTTGTCGATTGGAAAGATGACCGAAGCTGCATCGATCAAACGGTCGGACCGGGCGACGATCGGGCAAGTTCGCGAAAACCAGTCATTGTTACCGAAGGTTTCATCTGGCTACATTTGCCAACCCGTTCACTTGCGTTCCGATTACCGGTCCCGCGATGGCACAGCACGGCGCATGCCCGGCGCACGCATGTTCGTGGTTTATCATGGAGGCCTTTCCCGCTTCACCCGTCCCATGCCGCCACTCCAATTCACCCTCACGAGCGAGTACGTCGAACTCCACAATCTGCTCAAGCTGATGGGCCTCGCGGATAGCGGCGGCTCGGCGAAGGCGCGCGTCGCGATGGGCGATGTCACCGTCGACGGCAAAGTGGAGCTGCGCAAGACCTGCAAGATCCGCGCGGGCCAGAAGGTGAAGCTCGACGGCCAGACGATCCACGTGCGCGCGCCCGAGTAGCACCGCGCCGCTTGCGCGCACGCGCCACGCGCTTGAGAAATCCGGCTCATAAGCGATCACGTCATCGACAGGCCGCACGCGAGGCAATAAGCTAGTCGTCTTTCGTTCTGGTTTCAGCGCCGGGTCTGTAGCGTCGGTTTTCCCGTCAGCGCACGTTTCGCAGTGCGCTCCGCTTGTTGCCCTTCCGCATTCCAGTCCGCGACGCTCAGTGCATTGACTGATGCGCCGCCTTTGTTTCCATCCGATCAGCCATGCAACCGCAAGTCACGCCCGCCGCGCGCGCGCATCAAGGACCGCCGAGCCTCTCGCGGCACGCCGTCGACACGGCGCGTCTCGCCGCGCCGCTCGCCATCGCCCAGCTCTCGCAGATGGCGATGGGCGTCACCGACACCATCCTGCTCGGCTCGCTTGGCCCCGACGCGCTCGCCGCCGGCGGTCTCGGTGCGAATCTCTTTTTCGTCGTCGTGACGCTGCTGCAGGGCGTGCTGACGTCGGTTTCCGTATCGGTCGCGCATGCGCGCGGCGCGAATGCCGACGATCGGGTGCCCGGCATCTACTGGACGGGGCTCATGCTTTCCGTCCTGCTCGCCGTGCCAGCGTTCGTGCTGCTGAGCTACGCCGAGCCGATCCTGCTTGCATTCCACGAACCGGCGACGCTCGCGAAGAACGTCGGTGAATATTGCGCGGTGCTGCGCTGGGGGACGCCTGGCAGTCTCATCGGCGTCGGGATGATGCGCGCGTTTCTGCCCGCGATCGGCGCGGCGCGCCGGCTCCTGTGGATTTCCATCGGCGGAGTTTTCGTCAACGGCTTTCTCAACTACGGGCTGATTCACGGCGCGTACGGCCTGCCGCGCGAAGGCTTTCTCGGTTCGGCCGCAGCGACCGCGATCACCGTCTGGGGCATCGCGATCGCGCTCGTCGCGGTGCTGCATCTGCGGCCGCGCTACAGACACTTCGTCGTGCGCGCGCGCCCGCGCCTGCCGCTGATGGGCGAACTCTTCGGCCTCGGCTGGCCCGTCGCGATCACCTACGGCGTCGAATCGACGCTCTTTCTCGCCACCGGCATGATGGTCGGCCTCCTTGGCGAGGCGCCGCTCGCCGCGCATCAGATCGCGCTCAACGTCGCGTCGGTGGCGTTCATGGTGCCGCTCGCGATCGGCCAGGCGGCGAACGTGCGCGTCGGTTACTGGGTCGGCGCGGGCGTGCCGGTGGCGGCGCGGCACGCGGGCTTCGTCGCGCTCGCGCTCGGCGTCGGCTTCATGATGTGCTCGGGACTCGTGCTCATCACCGTGCCGCGCGCGATCGTCGGCCTGTATCTGCATCTCGACGATCCCGCCAACGCGCATACCGTCGCGCTCGCGGCGTCGCTGCTCGGCGTCGCGGCCGTGTTTCAGATCGTCGACGGCATGCAGACGGTCGGCTCCGGCTGCCTGCGCGGATTGAAGGACACGCGCATCCCGATGCTCGCTGCCGCGTTCGGCTACTGGGGCGTCGGTTTCCCGACCGGCTATGTGCTCGCCTTCCACTTCGAACTGGGCGCAAAGGGCCTGTGGTGGGGACTCGCCGCCGGGCTCGCGAGCGTCGCCGCATTGATGACGCTGCGGTTTCATCGCATCAGCCGGCGCTTCATCGAGACGGGCATCGCGCCCGGGCCGGACGACACCGATGCCGCGAGCGCCGCGCCGCACGGGCACGTCTGATAAGCACACGACGCGCGCGCCGATTTGCATAGCACGAATGCTTGGTTGGGCCGCGCGGCGTGCATTGCTACGATGAACCCGTCTCCTCCTTGAGACATCTGTGACAGGGGTTGTCAGCCCGCTTTCAGCCAGCGGGCTTTTTTTTGTCTTCAGCGTCCTCTATCCCTCACTCGCGGGCATTCCGTCCGACCTTTTTCCGGTTTCCCATAAAATAATTTCGAGACGCGCGGCGCAAGAACGCGCCTTGCTTCATCGTGCCGTCCGCCGAATGTGTCGAGTCGTGCGGAGTCGCGACAAACCAAAAACGAGGAATCGAAGTGTCGGAAAGCCGGGGGAAGTGGGAAGTTGCGGGGCGTGACGGACATCACGAAAACATCGGTCGGGGCGTCACGCGGAAACGAAGATCCAGCGCCGCAGTGCGCACTGTAGCCATCGTCCTCTTGACGACGGCGCTCGCCGCCTGCGCGACGCGCCCGCCCGCGACGGCGTTCGATCGGCCGGTGAGCCACGCGCTGGCGTCGAGCGAAGCGACGCCGCTCGCAAGCGCGCTCGCGCCGCTGGAACGGCAGCATCCGGATCAGTCCGCGGTGCGCCTTCTGCCGACCGGCACCGACGCGCTGCAGGCCCGCATCGCGCTCGCGCGCGCGGCGACGAAGACGCTCGACATGCAGTACTACATCGCCGAGGAAGACAACACGGGCAAGCTGCTGCTGGGCGCGGCGCTGCATGCGGCGGATCGCGGCGTGCGGGTGCGCATGCTCGTCGACGACCTGAACTTCAAGGACATCGACCGGATCATGGCGGCGCTCAATTCGCACGACAAGATCGAGATCCGCGTGTTCAACCCGTTTGGAAGCGCGCAGCGCAGCTTTTCCGAGCGCACGCAGAATTTCTTCACGAATCTCGGCCAATTCACGCGCCGCATGCATAACAAGGCGATGATCGCGGACAATCAGATCGCGATCGTCGGCGGACGCAATCTCGGCGACGAATACTTCAACGCGAGCCCGACGCTGCAATTCCGCGATCTCGACGTTTTCGCGGCCGGTCCGGTGACGCAGGAAATCTCCGCGAGCTTCGACGACTACTGGAACAGCTCGCTCGCCTACCCGCTGCGCGTGCTGAACAAGCAAAAGTTCGATCCCGCCGAACTCGACAAGACCCGCGACGACCTGCGCGCCCACTGGCGTCAGCAGGCCGATCCGCTGAACGCGAAACCCCTCAACGCGACGCCGCTCGCGCAGCAGATCGCGCGCGAGGAAATGGGCCTCGTGTGGGCGCCGACGGAATTCCGGGTCGATTCGCCATCGAAGATCGAGCATCCGAGCGACGACTACAAGAGCCCGCCGATGCAGCGCCTCATCGAACTGTTGAAGGATGCGCAGAGCGAATTTCTCATTCTCTCGCCCTACTTCGTGCCGCACGACGCGGGCGTGAAGGCGCTCGGCGATCTGACGAAGCGCCATGTGCGCGTCGCGGTGCTGACCAATTCGCTCGCCGCAACCGACGCCGTCGCCGTGCAGGCGGGCTACGCGCCGTATCGCATTCCGCTGTTGGAAAACGGCGTCGAGCTGTACGAATTCAAGCCGATTCAGGCCGAGGGCGAAAGCAGCCCGCGCGCCGGTCTGTTCGGCTCGCAGTCGCGCGCGAGCCTGCACGCGAAGGCCTATGTGATCGATCGGAGTATCCTCGTGATCGGCTCCATGAATCTCGACCCGCGCTCGGCCAAACTGAATACCGAGCTCGCGCTGGTGATTCACAGCAAGCCGGTCGCGGAGGAAGCCGCGAGACTGTTCGCGAACAGCGTCTCGCCGAAGACGAGCTGGCAGGTGCAACTGGCGAGCGCGGCGGTCACCGAGGAACTGCGGCGCACGGGCGCGCCGCAGTCGGGCCTCGTCTGGACCACCGAGGCGAACGGCGGTCTCGTCACCTACAATTTCGATCCCGAGGCAGGGTTTTATCGCAATGCGATGACGGGCCTCTTCATGCTTCTGCCCGTCGACAAGCAGCTTTGATCCAACTTCGTAAGGAACTCAGGCCATGTCACAGAATGCGAAGGGCGACGTACGGATGGAGAAGGACACGTTCGGCGAAATCGCGGTGCCGAACGACAAGCTCTGGGGGGCGCAGACGCAGCGCTCGCTGCAGAACTTCAAGATTTCGACGGAAAAGCAGTCGCCCGAGCTGATCACGGCGCTCGCGATCATCAAGCACGCGGCCGCCGAGGTGAACGAAGGGCTGAAGGTGCTCGATTCGAAAAAGGCGAAGGCGATCATTCAGGCCGCCGAGGAAATCATCGACGGCAAGCATCCCGACGAATTTCCGCTCGCCGTGTGGCAGACCGGCTCGGGCACGCAGACCAACATGAACCTCAACGAGGTGATCGCCAATCGCGCGAGCGAGATCATGGGCGGCTCGCGCGGCGAAGAACGCCTCGTGCATCCGAACGACGACGTGAATCGCGGCCAGTCGTCGAACGACGTGTTTCCGACGGCGATGCACGTCGCCGCCGCGATGGCGATCAACAAGCATCTCATTCCGTCGCTGAAGACGCTGCGCGATACGCTCGACAAGAAGGCGAAGGCCTTCGACAAGATCGTGAAGATCGGCCGCACGCATCTGCAGGACGCGACGCCGCTCACGCTCGGACAGGAGTTTTCAGGATACGTCGCGCAACTCGATCAGGGCATCCGGCATGTCGAGGCGACGTTGCCGCATCTGTATCAGCTCGCGCAAGGCGGCACGGCGGTCGGCACGGGACTGAACGCGCATCCGGAGTTCGCGGTGAAGGTCGCGGCGGCGATCGGCAAGCTCACTGGCCTGCCCTTCGAGACCGCCCCGAACAAGTTCGAGGTGATGGCCGCCGCCGATGCGCTCGTCGCCGCGCACGGCGCGCTGAAGACGGTCGCCGCGGGCATGATGAAGATCGCGAACGATATCCGCTGGCTCGCGAGCGGGCCGCGCTGCGGGCTCGGCGAACTGTCGATTCCGGAGAACGAGCCGGGCAGCTCGATCATGCCGGGCAAGGTGAATCCCACGCAATCCGAAGCCGTGACCATGTTGTGCTGCCAGGTGTTCGGCAACGACGTCGCGGTGAACTTCGGCGGCGCGAGCGGCAACTTCGAGCTGAACGTGTTCCGGCCGATGATCGCGCATAACGTGCTGCAGTCCGTGCGCCTGCTCGCGGACGGCGCGCAGAGCTTCAACGACAACTGCGCCGTCGGCATCGAGCCGAACGAGAAGCGCATCGACAGTTTGCTCAACGAATCGCTGATGCTCGTGACGGCGCTCAATCCGCATATCGGCTACGACAAGGCCGCGCAGATCGCGAAGAAGGCGCACAAGGAAGGCACGACGCTCAAAGCCGCCGCGCTCGCGCTCGGTCACGTCACCGAGCAGCAGTTCGACGAATGGGTCAAGCCGGGCGACATGGTCGGCAACAAGTAGGCGCGTTCTTTTTCCGAAAAAGCGGCGGGATCAGACTTTGCCCGCCGCAACCTCTTCCGGCTTCAGTTCGACGATCGCGTCGAGCGCATCCTTTACGTCCATCGAGTATTTCGCGAGGCGCTTTTCCTCTTCCGTTTCCGGCACGAAGGAAGGCACGGGCGTCGGCTGGCCTTTTTCATCGACGGCGACGAAGACCATCAGGCAATCGGTCGTCTGCTCGAGCTCGCCGACTTTCGGATCGCCCGCATGCACGGAAATGTGGATGTGCATGCTGGTGCGTCCGGTCGTCACGACGCGCGCGCGCAACTCCACCAGGTTGCCGACGAGAATCGGCCGCCGAAAGCGGATATTGCCGACGCTCACCGTCACCGCGTAGCGCCCGGACCACATCGCGGCGCAGGCATACGCGGTTTCGTCGATCCATTTCATCAGCGCGCCGCCGTGCACCTTGCCGCCAAAGTTCACCGAGGTCGGCTCGGCGAGAAAGCGAAAGGTGGTTTCGGCGCGGCTTTTGGGGACTGCGGGAATGGGAGTTGAGGTCGGCGTATTCATGGGGTGCCCGTCTGATGCGGAAATGAATGCCGATTATAGGGTCGGCAATATTCAGTCGTGGACGGTGATGCCCTGATCGATGGTGCCGTACATCGTGATGCTGCCTCCACCGCCCGCCGACGACGGTGCCCCCGCGCAGCCCGCACAGAGCATGAGAACGCCCATCACGCTCGCGAGAAAGAATCTGGACATGGAAGTTTTCCTGCTGTCTGAGATGCCAGCGGTCATTCTAGCGCCGCGCTTCGTGCATCGACATTTCGGCGCGCGGTGAAACATCGGATGCGGAGCCGCTATAGAGTGGATAGGTCGATTACCACGCCCGACAGGGACATCGCCATGAACTCCGCTTTCGATGAAGCCGAATCCCGCGTGCGCCATTTCCCCGGACTGTCGCGCATCGGTGCGCTGATCGCCGATCCCGGCCGCGCCGCGATGCTCTGGTCGCTGATGGACGGCACCGCGCGCCCCGCCGGCGAACTGACGATGATCGCGGGGCTGTCGCCATCGGCTGCGAGCGGGCATCTCGCGCGTCTGACCGAAGGCGGGCTGCTCGCGCTCGAAGTGAGCGGGCGGCATCGCTATTACCGCATCGCGACGCCGGACATCGCCGCGGCCATCGAGGCGCTCGCCAATCTCGCGCGGGCGAGCGCGCCGCAGCGCGCGCCTGAACGCCCGCCTTCCGCCGTGCCGGTCGAGATGCGTTTCGCGCGCACTTGCTACGACCATCTCGCGGGCGAACTGGCCGTGCAAATCTTCGACCGGATGCTCGCGCGCAACTGGCTCACCGCCTCCGACGATCACGAACAGGCGCATGGCCCCGCCGCGCTCGACGCGACGCCGGAAGGCGCGCAGGCGTTTGCCGAACTCGGCATCGACCTGAAGGCGCAACGCGCGCGGCGGCGGCGGTTCGCGTGCACGTGCATCGACTGGAGCGAGCGCCGGCCGCATCTGGGCGGCGCGCTCGGCGCGGCATTTCTCGAAGCGTGCGAGTCGCACGGCTGGATCGAGCACACGGCGAGGCGCCGTGTCTTGCGCGTGACGCCAGCGGGACATCGGCATTTCGAAGGTTTTCTATCCACGCGGTAGAGCTTTGTTACGCGCACCAGCCGCATCAGGAGCCTCGCCAGCAGCCTCAACAAGCCCAGCAGCCGCAACACGGCGGCGGCAACAAGCATCATCGAAGTTGAGGCGATGAGCAGCCGGTAAACGAAAAACGCGCGGACGGAAGCCGCGCGTTCTCGCATGCAGCGCTGAAGCGCCCGCTCAGACCGCCATCGGGGCCGTGAGCGGATCGTGATGCTTGTACCCTTCGAGCGCGAAATCCTTCGGCTCGATCTTCTCCAGCCATTCCGGCTCGTAGCGCTTCGTGACCGCGTAATCCGGCACGCGATCGGAGATGATCAACTGCGGCGACGGCAATGGCTCGCGCTTCAGTTGCTCATGCAGCATATCGAGCTGGTTCTCGTAGATGTGCGCATCGCCGATGAAATACGTGAACCAGCGCGGCTTGAATCCGGTCAGCCGGCCCACGAGATGCAGCAGCGCCGCGCCTTCCGCCAGATTGAACGGCGTGCCGAGTCCGACGTCGTTACTGCGGATGTAAAGACACAGCGAAATCTCGCGCGTCACCGCGTTCGGGATGAACTGATACAGCAGATGGCACGCGGGCAGCGCGATCTCGTCGAGCTTCGCCGGATTCCATGCGTGAAACAGAATGCGCCGGTCGGTCGGGCGCTCGATGATCGTATCGAGACACTGGCGCAATTGATCGATCGCCTTGTACAACAGCACCTGTTCGCGCCCGTTTTCGACGAAGCTCGTCACGACCTGGAATCCGCGATTGGTGGCGTCGGCGATCTGGTCGCCCGCGCAGGCATCGACGAGCTTGTACGCGGGCCATTTGCGCCATTGCACGCCGTAGACGTCGCCGAGATCGTCCGGGCCCTGCCGGTACGGGTTCTCGAGCCATTGCGGATTGTCGTTCGCGTTGGCGTCCCAGACCTTGCAGCCGAGCGCGCGAAAGTCCGCCGCGCTCTTCGACGCCCGCAGAAAGCCCACCAGCTCGCCGATCGCCGATTTGAACGCGAGCTTCTTCGTCGTCACGGCGGGAAAGCCTTGCTGCAAGTCGAACCGCAGCATCGCGCCGGGAATGCTGATCGTGCGGATGCCCGTGCGGTTTTCCTGCCAAGTGCCGGTATCGAGGATCGTCTGGACGAGCTCGAGATACTGTTTCATTCGATGTTCCCTGGGGTATGCTGCGCGCCCTCGCGAACGGAAGGCGTAAAGACGGATTTTACCAAGCGACGGGGGCCGGCGCTCAATGCAGCGGCACGAAAAAACGGGCGCCTGGAAGCGCCCGTCCGGGGGTGGATCGCGGCTACTTGCCGTCAGCCGCGCGTAGCGTGCTCTGACGGCGCATCGACCTCGATGTGACGCATCCCATGCGCGCTCAGCAGGCGATACAACGTCACGCGCGAGATCCCCAGTTCGTGCGCCGCGTCGCCGAGGCGTCCGCGATGGCGCAGGAGCGCGAGTTCGATCGCCTGCCGCTCGGCCGCTTCACGCGCCTGCGCGAGCGAAACCGGCGCCACTTCGACGTACTCGCCGAGTTCGAGATCGCGGGCGGTGATCTGCCGCCCTTCCGACATCACGATCGCACGCCGCACGCGGTTGATCAGTTCGCGCACGTTGCCCGGCCAGCCGTAGTTGTGAATCGCGGCGATCGCATCGGGCGAAAATCCGCGCAGGCGCCGGCTCGCGTCCTTCTTGAATCGGTCGAGCATATGCTTCGCGAGCAGTTCGATGTCCTTGCCGCGCGCGCGCAGCGGCGGCTCGTCGATCTGCAGCACGCACAGGCGGTGATACAAGTCCGCGCGGAAACGCCCTTCGATCATCGCGGTCTGCATGTCGACGTGCGTCGCCGAGATGATGCGCACATCCACCGGCGTCGAGCCGTGCCCCCCCAGGCGCTCCACCTTGCGTTCCTGCAGGAAGCGCAACAGGCTCGCCTGACTTTCGAGCGGCAGATCGCCGATTTCATCGAGGAACAGCGTGCCGCCGTTGGCCGCTTCGACACGGCCGATCTTGCGCTGATTCGCGCCCGTGAACGCGCCGCGTTCGTAGCCGAAGAGCTCCGATTGCAGCAGATGCGCCGGAATCGCGCCGCAGTTGATGGCGACGAACGGCTGATCGCGACGCGCGGAACGCTCGTGAATGGCGACGGCCGTCAACTCCTTGCCGGTGCCGGATTCGCCCGAAATGAAGACGGGCGCGTCGGTCATCGCGACTTTTCGGATCGAACGGAAGAGCGCGAGCATCGCGTCGCACGAACCGACCATTTCGCCCTCGGCGCGGCCCTCGCTGCGCGCATCGTGCGACGCGGCGTCGTGCAGCGAAACCATGCCATACGCGTGACCGACGGAATCGACGATGCGGTCGTTCGACGTCGGCAGCGTCACGTAATCGAAGCAATAGTCGCGAATCAGGCGCCGCACGGCGGCGTCTTCGAGTTGTCCGGCAACGGTGGCCGCGACCCAGCCCACGTTGGTCATCGTCAGCGACGATTCGAACGCCGCCAGTTCATGCGATTCGAAATGACTCGACAAATCCAGCAGCCCGCCGGTCGCCAGATCGCTACGCAGTGCCTTGCGCGTGTCTCGCGCGCTCGCGACGATTTCGATATGCCAGCCGCGCTCCTCGAATCGCGCACACAGCGTCTCGCTTGGATTGCGAGTCACATAGATGAGTTGCCGCCGAGCGACGTCCATTATTCAGATCCTTTGTTCAACATTCGTTGAAAAGGTCACGTAGTTCAGGCTCGCACTACATCGCAGACTTCGCTGCCCTCGCACGTTTCTCGCAAACGTCTGGGGAGGGACTTGCCATTCGTTACGACGCCCCCGGGCCATAGCGCGACACACCACGCACTCTTCCACGAAACCCTTTATGTCTGATTCTGTGCCGTTTTTGAGAGACTACTATAACCCAGAAACCCCGAAAACAAATATCGCGAGAGCCGCCGGATTAGCCACAAAAGCTTGACAGGACGGGCCTCACAAGAATTTCTCACACGATTATTAAAAACTTTGCGCACAATTTAATACGACAAAATCTTATACCGATTTCGCGAGAACTTCATGTTTTTCTGCCTTCATGTTTCAGCCGTGAAACGTTTTCACCCAAGTTTCCTCAATGTGTCTGCGTCTCATTATCGCCGTTCGTTGCGTGGCAAAGCTTTCTGACCGATGGCACGCAATTCGCTCCTCTTCCCCACTGCCGGAAGGTAAGAAATACTGTCTACAGAACGAGCGTTCCATATTTCTCCTGCATTCACTTCAGGTTAATCGTTTATACCGGCCAGACGATTACTTTATTTCCGGATGATTCAATACCGGAAATAGTTACCTTGGGTTATGTCGTTACGATGGCACTCGAAAGTTCATTCCGGCGCGAGGAAACAAGCGACGCGCAACAAAACCGTGAAGACGCGGACGAATCGGACGGCATGCGCCAGTGCGCCATTCGCCCGCCGGGCTCAGGCGTCAGCGTGACGCTCTGGGACGAGATCGCGCCGGCTCCTGCTTACGTGCCATCGCTCGCCGACGATTCGCCCGAGACGTGAGTCCGCGCGACGCTTCGATCCCGAATATGGCCGGACGTGTCGGTTAGAATCGAGGCCCCGACGGCGCGGCCCGCGCCGCTTTGCCTCGACCTCCTTCACATGACGACGCTGACCCTGATCGTCGCCCGCGCGCGCAATGGCGTGATCGGACGCGACAACCAACTGCCTTGGCGCCTGCCCGAGGACCTCGCATTCTTCAAGCGCACGACGATGGGCGCGCCCATCATCATGGGCCGCAAGACGCATGAATCGATCGGCCGGCCGTTGCCGGGGCGGCGCAATATCGTCATATCGCGCGATGCCACGCGCCACTACGAGGGTTGCGACGTCGTGACGAGCCTCGAAGCGGCGCTCGCGCTCGAGCCGGCGAAGGAAGCGTTTCTGATCGGCGGCGCGCAGTTGTATCGCGATGCCATCGGGCGCGCGGACAAGATGATCGTCACCGAGATCGACGCCGATTTCGACGGCGACACGCGCTTTCCCGCGCCCGATCCGGAACTGTGGCGCGAAGTGTCCCGTGAGCCGCATCGCGCGGCGGCGCCGAACGATTTCGCGTTTGCGTTCGTGACCTACGAGCGCATCGCCGCTTCCGAATGAAAAAAGGCTCCGGACGCTCTCCGGAGCCTTCGTCTTTTGACGAATGCGGTTCACTGTCCCGCGATCGTCATCCGTTCGATCAGCACCGAGCCGATTTCCTTCGTGCCGCGCACCACGGTGTCCGCGCCGATCGCTTCGATGTGACGGAACATCTCCTGCAACGTGCTCGCGACGGTGATTTCCTCCACGGCGTGCACGATCTTGCCGTTCTCGACCCAGAAGCCCGACGCGCCGCGCGAGTAATCGCCCGTCACGTAGTTCACGCCCTGGCCCATCAGCTCAGTCAGCAGCAGACCGGTGCCGAGCTTCTTCAGCATCGCTTCGAAGTCGTCTTCGGGTTTCGTGTGCGTGCTCTTCATCGTCAGATTGTGCGAGCCGCCGGCATTGCCGGTCGTCTGCATGCCGAGCTTGCGCGCCGAGTACGTCGACAGGAAATAGCCCTGCACGACGCCATCTTCGACCACACTGCGACGCTGCGTGCGCACGCCTTCCTCGTCGAACGGCGCGCTGCCCATGCCGCCCTTCAGGTGCGGATCCTCGACGATCTGGATATGCGGCGCGAACACCGGCTTGCCGAGGCTGTCGACGAGGAACGTAGTCTTGCGATACAGCGCGCCGCCGCTGACCGCCTGCACGAACGCGCCGAGGATGCCCGCCGCGAGCGGCGCCTCGAAGAGCACGCGGCACTTGCGCGTGTCGAGACTCTTCGCGCCGAGGCGCGCGAGCGCGCGCTCGGCGGCGTAACGTCCCACCGCTTCGGGGTCGGCGAGACCGGCCGCGTCGCGCCTCGACGTGTACCAGTCGTCGCGCTGCATGTCGCGGCCCGCTGCCGCGATCGGCGCGCACGCGATGTAATGCCGCGAGTACGGATAGCCCGCCATGAAGCCGCGCGAGGTCGCGAGCACGAACTGCGAATGCTGCGCGGAGACGCTCGCGCCTTCCGAGTTGGTCACGCGCTTGTCGACGGCGAACGCGGCGGCTTCCGCGCGGCGCGCGATCTCGGCGGCTTCTTCCGCATCGATGTCCCACGGGTGATAGAGATCGAGGTCCTGCGGCGCCTTCTCGAGCAGTTCGGCTTCGGCGAGCCCCGCCGCGCTGTCCTCGGCCGTGAAGCGCGCGATGTTGTATGCAGCGGCGACCGTGTCGCGCAGTGCGTCGCGCGTGAAGTCGGCGGTGCTCGCGTTGCCGCGCTTCTTGCCGATGAAGACGGTCACACCGACCATCTTGTCGCGATTGTGCTCGATCGTCTCGACTTCGCCGCGCCGCACGCTCACTGACAGGCCGTCGCCTTCGGAGATCTCGGTGGCGGCATCGCTCGCGCCGAGTTCCTTCGCGTAACGCAGGATGTCGGAGGCGATCTCCTTCAGTTCGTCCTGCGTATGCGGGAAGTAGCGTTGCTTGACGTCCATGTCTGCTGCCATTTTTGGTTGCCTTTGGAAGTCGGGCGGCGTGCGCCCGCGCATGTCGTGGTTGCTTCGGAATTCCCGGCCGGATGCGCACGCAATCGGGCATCGGGCGACGGAAATGGCCTATCACGCGATCATAGCAAGGACGGCGTGCATTCACCCGCCGAGCTTTGTCGCAGAGCCGTACGCGAGGTTCAGGCATGGTGCGCACGCAAGCTACAATGTCGGGATGAACCGTAAAACCCGCATTCAACCGATCGATTCCGGCCGCGACGACGAGCGCGAGATCGACGAAAACGGCTACGACCGGCCGAGCAAATCCCAGCTCAAGCGCGAAATGCACGCGCTGCAGGAGCTGGGCGAGGCGCTTATCGCACTGCCCAAAGACGCGCTCAAACGCATGCCGATGCCCGAGCATCTCGACGACGCCGTGCGCGAAGCGCGCCGCATCACCGACCACGAAGGCAAGCGCCGCCAGTTGCAGTACGTCGGCAAGGTCATGCGCTCGCTGACCGAAGACGAGGTCGCCGCGCTGCGCACGGCGCTCGATACGCACCGCGGCGTGAACAAGTCCGAAACCGCGCGGCTGCACTGGATCGAGCGCACGCGCGAACAGCTACTCGCCGACGACGCCGCGCTCACCGAATTCATCCGCAATCATCCGGGCGTCGATCCGCAGGAAGGCCGTACGCTGATCCGCAACGCGCGCAAGGAGCGCGAGCAGCAAAAGCCGCCGCGCTATTACCGCGAGCTCTTCCAGTGGATCAAGAACGCGTCGGGGGCGGAAGACGACGAAGACATCGAAGGCGATGAGGACGATCGTGACGAAACCGAAGCGTAATCACCCGGACGAGTTGATCGTCGGGCTCGTGTCGATCAGCGATCGCGCGTCGCAAGGCGTCTACGAGGACAAGGGCTTGCCGTCGTTGCAGGCGTGGCTCGCGGAGGCGCTCACGACGCCCTTTCGCGCCGAAACGCGCCTGATCCAGGACGATGCCGCGACCATTTCCGCGACGCTCGTCGAACTCGTCGATACACACGGCTGCGACCTGGTGCTCACGACGGGCGGCACCGGCCCCTCGCGCCGCGATGTGACGCCCGAGGCGACGCTCGCCGTCGCCACGAAGCCAATGCCCGGCTTCGGCGAGCAAATGCGCCAGATCAGCCTGAATTTCGTGCCGACGGCCATTCTTTCGCGGCAAGTCGCGGTGATCCGCGAGACTGAAGATCACGCCGCGCTGATCATCAATCTGCCGGGACAGCCGAAGTCGATCCGCGAAACGCTCGAAGGATTGAAAGACCCGGACGGCAAGCAGAAAGTGCCGGGCATTTTCGCGGCCGTGCCGTACTGCATCGACCTGATCGGCGGACCCTACATGGAAACGCGGCCCGACGTGGTTGCCGCGTTCCGCCCGAAAAACGCGATCCGCCCGCCGAAAAATTAAGACGCGGCGGCAGGCGCCGACGGAATCAGGAAATGCTCGCGGTAGTACTTGAGTTCGTCGATGGACTCGTGGATATCGGCGAGCGCGGTATGCATCGCGCGCTTCTGGAAGCCCTTGTAGATCGCCGGCTGCCAGCGGCGGCACAGTTCCTTCAAGGTGCTGACATCGAGATTGCGGTAGTGGAAGAACGTCTCGAGCTCGGGCATCCAACGCGCCATGAAGCGGCGGTCCTGGCAAATCGAGTTGCCGCACATCGGCGACTTGCCGGGCGGCACGTACTGGCCGAGAAAATCGCGGATCTGGCGCGTGGCTTCTGCTTCATCGACGGTCGACACCTTGACTCGTTCAGTCAGCCCCGAGCGGCCGTGCGTGTTGCGATTCCATTCGTCCATGCGGCCGAGCGCCTCGTCCGTCTGATGAATCGCGAGCACCGGTCCTTCCACCAGCCTGTCGAGCGTCGAATTCGTGACGACCACCGCGATCTCGATAATGCGATCGTTGTCCGGATCGAGACCGGTCATCTCCATGTCGAGCCACACGAGGTTCATGTCGCTGCGCACGAGAGCGTTGTTGTCTGATTCGGGGGTGGCGGAGATGTCGGTCATGAAAGCGGCCTGAGAGATGAAAACGCCGTGCCCGCGCGCTATCTGATCCATTGCGGGATGTCGAGTTCGAACACTGCGCGTCGGCACGGCCTAGAACCTATAATTCTCGCATAGTTCAATCGGAAGTCCCGGATGACCAACCTCACTCTCGCTTTCTCGACGATCTTCGTCGTCGCCCTGGTCGCGATGGTCTCGACCAAGCTCTGGCTCGCCTCGCGTCAGATTCGCCACGTCGCCGCGCACCGCAACGGCGTCCCGTCGCAATTCTCCGGCACTATCCCGCTCGCCGCGCATCAGCGCGCCGCGGATTACACCGTCGAGCGCACGCGCCTCACGATGATCGAGGTCGTCACGAGCGCGGTCGTGCTCGTCGCGCTTACGCTGCTCGGCGGGGTTCAGGCGCTCGATCTCGCGATTTCGGACTGGCTCGGCCGCGGCTATCTCGGGCAGATCGCGCTGGTGGCGTCGGTGGTGGCGATCACGAGCATCATCGACTTGCCGTTCGATTACATCCGCCATTTCGTGATCGAAGAAAAGTTCGGCTTCAACCGCATGTCGAAGAAACTCTTTTTCGTCGATCTCGTGAAGGGCACGGTGCTCGCGGTCGTGATCGGCGCGCCGCTTCTGCTGCTCACGCTCTGGCTCATGGACCGCGCCGGCACGTTCTGGTGGCTGTGGACGTGGATGGTATGGGTCGCGTTTCAGTTGCTCGCGATGATCATCTATCCGACCTTCATCGCCCCGCTTTTCAACAAGTTCGAGCCGCTGAAGGACGAGGCGCTCGTCGCGCGCATCACGAATCTGATGTCGCGCACGGGCTTCGCTGCGAAGGGTCTGTTCGTGATGGACGGCAGCCGCCGTTCCGCGCACGGCAACGCGTACTTCACCGGCTTCGGCGCGGCGAAGCGCATCGTTTTCTTCGATACCCTGCTCGCGCGCCTTTCCGGCAGCGAGATTGAAGCGGTGCTCGCGCACGAGCTCGGCCATTTCAAGCGCCGTCACGTGCTGAAGCTGATGATCGTCATGTTCGGCATCAGCCTCGCGATGCTCGCGCTGCTCGGCTGGCTCATTCAGACGACGTGGTTCTACGAGGGCCTGGGTGTGCGGCCATCGCTCGTCGGCAGCAACAACGGCCTCGCGCTCGTGCTCTTCATGCTCGTGCTGCCGGTGTTCATGTTCTTCATCACGCCGCTCGGCAGCCTGACTTCGCGCAAGAACGAGTTCGAAGCCGATGCCTTCGCCGCCAGCCAGACCGATCCGAAGGATCTCGTGAACGCGCTCGTGAAGCTCTACGAGGACAACGCGTCGACACTCACGCCCGACCCCATCTACACCGCGTTCTACTACTCGCATCCGCCCGCCTCGCAGCGCATCGACCGCCTGATGCAGCACGCCGCATGACGCGCGGGTTCAAGCGTCCGAGCGTGGGCGCGCGCCTCGAAGGCACGGTGATCGCGGCGCACGGACGCCATTATCTGGTGACGCCGGAAGACGGCGGCGCGATGCTTCAGTGCTTTCCGCGCGGCAAGAAAAGCGAAGTGGCGGTCGGCGATCGCGTGATCTACGAGCAATCGTCGGCGGATCAGGGCGTGATCGTCGAGATCGGCGAGCGGCGCAATCTGCTCTACCGGTCGGATCAGTTCAAGTCGAAGCTCTTCGCAGCGAATCTCGATCAACTGCTGATCGTGCTCGCGACAGAGCCGCATTTCAGCGAGGACCTGCTCGGACGCGCGTTGATCGCGGCTGAGGCGCACGGACTCGAGTCGCTCATCGTGCTCAACAAGATCGACGTCGAACACGCGGTCCCGCTCGCGCGCGAACGGCTCGCGCCGTATCGCGAACTCGGTTATGCCGTCATCGAGCTGTCGGCGAAGATGGCGCCCGGCGACGTCCATCCGCAACTCGACGCCCGTCTGAAAGACCGCTCGACGATCCTGCTCGGCCAGTCAGGCATGGGCAAATCGACGCTCGTGAACCTGCTCGTTCCCGACGCCGACGCCGCCACGCGCGAGATTTCATCGGCGCTCAACAGCGGCCGCCACACGACCACGTTCACGCGTCTGTACGAGTTGCCCGGCGGCGGCTCGCTCATCGATTCGCCGGGCTTTCAGGAGTTCGGCCTGCACCATCTGTCCGAAGGCCAGCTCGAGCGCGCCTTCGCGGATTTCCGGCCCTATCTCGGGCATTGCCGCTTCTACAACTGCCACCATCTGCACGAGCCGGGCTGCGCGGTGCTCGAAGCTGTCGACGCCGGCAAGATCCGCCCCGAGCGTCACGCGCTCTACGCACAACTCGTCCACGAAGCCAGCCAGATCGTTCGATGAAGCGACTCACGCGCGCCCCCAACCTGATCACGGCGCAGCATTGGGTGAACGTGCTGACGACCGCGGGCGTGCCGTGCGAGTTGCACAACCGCTATCTCAACGGCGCGATGGGAGAGATTCCGGCAGATCAGTGCGCGCCGGAAATATGGATCGTCGACGATCGCGACGAAGCATTGGCCTTGCGCCTTCTGGAGCGCGCAAGAAAAGGGCCGGACGCGAACGCCCGGCCCTGGAGATGCAAGCAGTGCGGCGAATGGCTGGAGCCGCAATTCACCGTGTGCTGGAATTGCCAGATGGCGCGCGATCCTCTCGACGACTGAATAGGGTTACGCCAGCCACACGGCGATGGTAAGCATCAGCAGCAAGAGCATCCACAGAATCACCGCGCGCCACACCAGGCCGACGGCCGATTGCAGCGTGCGCGGGGTGCAGTCGTCGCCGACGGGCAGCGGGCTCGCATCGCCCACGGCAAGCGCTTCGACTGAAAGCGGCTCCGCCAGCGGACCCGCGAGACGCGCGCCCAGGGCGCCGCTGCCCGCCGCAAGCAACACACCTTCGTTCGCGTCCGGCCACTGCCGCGCGTGATTGCGCCAGGCGTAGATCGCATCCTCGAAATTTCCGACGATCGCAAAGCCGAGCGCGGTCAGACGAGCGGGCACCCAATCGATAAAAAAGAACGCGCGCTGCGCGAACGACGAAAACTCGGCGGTGCGCTCCGGATTCGGCTTCGACCACGCGCGCGCCAGATATTCGGCGATGCGATACAGCACCGCGCCCGCCGGGCCGAGCGGAATCAGAAACCAGAAGAACACGCCGAACACATGCCGATGCGACGCCACCACCGCGTGAACCAGCGTATGCCGCACGATTTCGCTGACGGGCATGTCGATCGTGTCGAGGCCGGTCCATTCCTTCAGTACTTCGCGCGCGCGCGGCACGTCGTCGTTGTTGAGCGCGAGGTGGATATCGGTGAAATAGTGGCTGAACTGCCGGAAGCCGAGCGTGAAGTACACGATGACCACGTTCCACAGAAACGCCAGAACGAAGTTGATCCGGTACAGCACGTAATAAACGAGCCCGACGACGAGCGTCCACGGCAACACGACGACCAGCCACGCGACGATGCCGTGCTTCTCCTTGCCGGCATCGAAGCCGTGCGCGGTGGATTCCGCATGATATTGGAGCAACGCCGAAATCGGATTGTGCGGCGATAAAGCGCGCACTTGCTCAATGATGAGGGCCAGCAATACGGAGAAAAAAGTCATGCGCAGCGCCGAAACAGTCGGATTAGTTCGAGTTTCGCGTAACGATAGCACAGCGTCTGACCGCTTTAGCGCGCCGAGTAATTGCGCGAGGCACGGCCGGCGCGCGGACTTCGTGCGCCATCACGCGCGAGCCGCGAGGAAGCGATAAAAATTGCGCAACATGCCGGCCGTTGCGCCCCAGATGAAATGAGGAGCCTTTCTTTCACCCGGTGTATACGGCATGGCAAAAAAACGACGCTCGCCGCCTTCCCATCGAAAGACACGCACTTCGTGATTCGCCGGATTCATGAGCCACGCGAGCGGCACTTCGAAGATGTCGGCGACTTCGCGCGTATCGGCCTTCAGCGAGAACGGCGGATACACCAGCGCAACGACGGGCGTCACCTTGAAACCCGTGCCCGTCAGATACTCGGGCATCGCCCCGATGATCTCGCAATGTTCCGCGCTCAAGCCGACTTCTTCGTGGGCTTCGCGCAGCGCCGTGGCGGCGGCATCGGCGTCTTCGGGCTCACGGCGCCCGCCCGGAAAGCTGATCTGCCCGGCGTGATCCGACAGATGATCGGCCCGCTGCGTCAGGAGCACGGTCAAGCCGCCGTCGCGCACGACGAGCGGCACCAGCACGGAAGCCACACGCGGATCGCCGCCGATTGCCTTGATGCGCTGCTCGCGCTCTTCCTGCGTCCAGTCGAGATCCATCGTGAAACGCGCGCGCAAGCCTTCCGGCGTGAGGCGCTCTGGCGGGATGGGCGGGAGTGTCTCACCCGTCGAGACGACGGGCATCTTTTCGGGTTCGAGGATGCGGGGAGTCGAAGTCTTTCCGGTGGACACGGGTCGAGAACTGGGCTGTCGAAGCCTCAATTTGAACACACCAAAGAAAAAAGCACCCACATGGGGTGCTTTTTCCGTACTACGCTTCGCCGGCGACTTACTCTGCGGAAGCAGCAGTCTTGTCTTTGAAGACCAGCTTTTCCTTGATTCGAGCCGACTTGCCCGAACGCTCACGCAGGTAGTAAAGCTTCGCGCGGCGAACATCACCACGGCGCTTCACGACGATGCTCGCGAGCAGCGGCGAGTAGGTCTGGAACGTACGCTCGACGCCTTCGCCCGACGAAATCTTGCGAACGATGAAGTTCGAGTTCAGGCCACGGTTACGCTTGGCGATGACGACGCCTTCGTAAGCCTGGACACGCTTCCGCGTGCCTTCGACCACGTTCACGTTGACGACGACGGTATCGCCCGGCGCGAAGTCGGGGATGCTCTTCTCGCCCAGAACGCGTGCGATCTCTTCTTTCTCGAGTTGTTCAATCAGATTCATTACTGACTCCTTGTGCCATCTTGCCGAAGTTGCGTGCCTTGTATTTGCGTCAGGCCCCGGTAGAGGATGGGTTTGCTTCAGGCGCCGATTATTAGCCAGCGCCCCCATTTTCCCGCTCGTCCGCCCGAAATCTATGCAGATTTCGACGCTTCCTTTGCGAGTTCTGCGAGCCATGCCTCGTCGGCACGGCTCAACATCTTGCTTTCACGCGCGCGCCCGATCAGATCGGGACGCTTGTTGAATGTGTTGCGTAGTGCTTCGCGCCTGCGCCAGGCGTCGATTTCCTTGTGATGACCGCCGAGCAGCACATCGGGAACACGCACGCCTTCGTACTCTTCGGGACGCGTGTAGTGTGGACAGTCGAGCAATACGTCTACGAAACTGTCCTGCACCGCCGACTGCGCGTCGTTCAGCACCCCGGGCAACTGGCGCACCACGGCGTCCATCAGCGCCATCGCGGGGAGCTCTCCGCCGGACAGCACGAAGTCGCCGAGGCTCACTTCTTCGTCCACTTCACGATCGATCAAACGCTGGTCGATCGCTTCATAACGGCCGCACAGCAACACGAGACCCGGCTCCTGCGCAAACCGCATTACGCGTTCGTGGTCCAGCCTCGCACCTTGCGGCGACATCATCACGACGCGCGTCGACGCAATACCCTGCTCGCGCTGCGCAGCCTTGGCCGCATGGATCGCTTCTTCCAGCGGGCGCGCCAGCATCACCATGCCAGGGCCGCCGCCGTAAGGGCGATCGTCGACGGTGCGGTAGTTGTCCGTGGTGAAATCGCGAGGATTCCACGTCCGCAGACCGAACCGCTCCTGCTTCACCGCGCGGCTGGTGATGCCCCAGTCGGTCAGTGCGCGAAACATCTCGGGAAAGAGCGTCACGACATCGAACTGCATCGCTCTCTCCGTAACGTGACGATGTTCAATAGTCGGCGTCCCAGTCGACGACGATGCGCTTCGCCGCCCGGTCCACCGTCTTCACATACACGCCGACGAACGGAATCAGCCGCTCGCCGGTGACGGGCTGGCCATCCTTGTCGATGCCCGGATACTCGATCCGCAGGATGGAATGCGCGCCGTTGTCGATCAGATCGGCAACGCGGCCCAAAGCCACGCCCGCTTCATTTTCGACATCCAGGCCGATCAGATCGACCCAGTAAAATTCGTCTTCGCTGTCGAGCTTCGGGAAATCACTGCGCGCGATATTCACCGTGTGACCTTTCAGCGCAAGTGCCGTATCGCGGTCATCACAGCCGGCGAAGCGCGCGACGATCGTATCGGCGTGCACTTTCGACTGCAGACAACGGGCGGACTTGTAATCGCGGCCTTTTGCGAGCCACCAGCGCCTGGCGCTCAGCAGCGCGTCGCCGCCCTGCTTGCCGTTCGCGTGCGGCACGATCTTGACCCAGCCTTTGAGACCGTATGCATCGGCGATGAAACCGAGTTCGACGGCGTCCTCAGGCAAAGCTTCGACCGGCTCGATTCCGCCTTCCGGCACCTTCGCGCTCGAAAGATCGACCGCCACGCGGCGCGCGCCCGGCTTGCGGACGAACGCGCCAAACGTGGCGGAACCTTCATCTTGCCCCGGCTTGGCTCGACCGATACCTTCCGACCCGCGGCCGGATTCAGAATCGCGCATGGGCATCGACGAATCCTTGGGCAGGTTTCGAGCGGCTGTTACAGCGTCGACCAAGCGAGCTTAAGCAGCCGGCTGGGCTTGCTGAGCTTGCTTGACGAGACGCTCGACGGTCGGCGACAGTTGTGCGCCAACGCCTTGCCAGTACGTCAGGCGATCCTGAGCGATGCGCAGCGATTCGCCCTTGGTCGCGACCGGGTTGTAGAAACCAACGCGCTCGATGAAGCGGCCGTCACGGCGGCTACGCGAGTCAGTTGCAACGATGTTGTAGAACGGGCGCTTCTTCGAGCCGCCACGAGCCAAGCGGATGATGACCATGCTGAAATCCTTGAAAACCGGGGTTCGGAACAACGAGAACAGGCGATTATAGCTGTAATCCGGAGCGCCAACAAACACTTAACGCATTTTTTGGATGCACGGCGGATTGGGGACCGTTCCAGCGAGTCTTACATTGACGCGGCGACGTGCGATTGGTGGCGCGGACACGCGTCGGCGTAAAATGGCTGACCGCGTCCGCTTGAAGCGACGTCCGATTCTTTCTATCACCGCTTTCGCTGATGACTTCCTCGTCCGTCGCCACGCAAGCCGGCTCGCAGCCGGCCAGCAAGCAGGTTCCATCGTATTTTCGTTCGAAGACGCTGACCGCCGCGCTCGCGTTTCTGTTCGGTTCCATCGGCCTGCACCGCTTCTATCTGTATGGAATGCGCGACAAGTACGGCTGGGCGCATATCGCCGGCATTATTCTGGGTGCGTTCGGCTACCTGCTGCTCGCGCAGACGGACCGCACTTCGCTTCTCGGCTGGGTGCTGGCGTTCCCGGGCGCGATATCGCTGCTCGCCGCCTTTCTCTCCGCGATCGTCTACGGCCTGCGCCCCGACGCCAAATGGGATGCGCAGTTCAACGCGCACACCGGCCGCAGTAGCCGCTCCGGCTGGACGGTCATCTTCGTCGTGATTTTTTCGCTCCTGATCGGCGCGTTCCTGCTGATGACCGGTCTCGCGCTCACGTTCCAGACGTACTTCGAAAGTCAGGTCGAGGCGGCGAAAACGCTGTCGCAATAAAACGTCAGAACAAGTCGAGCTGCGGGCTGGACGGCGCCGCTGCTTTCTTCGCGGGCCGCTGGAACTCGGACATGTCGAGAATGCCGCGCTGCCGCGCGTTCAGGCCGAGTCGCTTCGTCGCCTTTTGAAAACGCTGCTTGAGCATGTCGGCCCACAGGCCCTCGCCTTTCATTCGCGTCGAAAAGTTCGAGTCGTAGTCCTTGCCGCCGCGCATATCGCGCACGCGGCTCATCACGCGATCCGCGCGATCGGGGAAATGCGCGGCGAGCCAGTCCTTGAAAAGCGGCGCAACTTCCCACGGCAGACGCAGCACGATGTAACTCGCGCTCGTCGCCCCCGCCTCGGCGCACGCCTCCAAAACACGCTCCATGTCCGGCTCAGTCACGAACGGGATGACTGGTGCGATGCTCACGCCTACCGGAATGCCCGCCTCGGCGAGCGTCCGGATCGTGCGAAGACGCCGTGCTGGCGTCGCGGCGCGTGGTTCGAGCGTTCGCGCGATATCGGCGTCGAGGGTCGTAATGGTGATCGCCGCCATGACCTGACCGCGCACGGCCATGGGCGCGAGCAGGTCGATGTCGCGTTCGATCAGCGAATTCTTCGTGATCGCCGCGAAAGGATGCCCGCAATCGTGCAGCACCTGGATGACCCGCCGCGTGAGCTGCAGATCGCGCTCGACGGGTTGATACGCGTCCGTGTTGACGCCCAGCGCTATTGGCTCGGCTTCGTAGGTCGGCTTCGCCAGTTCGCGCTCGAGCAATTCGGGCGCGTTGACCTTCGCGTAGATCCTGCTTTCGAAATCGAGCCCCGGCGATAAACCAAGATAGCTGTGCGTAGGGCGCGCAAAACAATAGATACAGCCGTGCTCGCAGCCGCGATAGGGATTGAGCGAAACGGAGAACGGGATGTCCGGCGAGCTGTTGCGCGTGAGAATGCTTTTCGCGCGCTCTTCAAAAATCTGGGTGCGCAGCGGTGGTGCGCCTTGGTCCTCTGGATCGGCGGTGTGCGCCCAGCCGTCGTCTACGCGTTCGCGCTCGTCCTTCTCGAAACGCCCCTGAACGTTCGTGACCGCCCCGCGCCCCTTGAGCGGAGCGGGCGGCGCGACGGGATACTCACGATCGGGCGATGACATTGCGACGAAGTCCATCCATTGATACTGTATAAATATACAGTATCGAGTCATCGTCGCAAGCAAAAAATCACGTTTCGACCAGGATCTTCAGCGTCTCCTTGATTTCCTCCATCACCACGTAACTTTTTGACTGCACCGCGCCCGGCAACTGCAACAGGATGTCGCCGAGCAGCTTGCGATAGTCGGCCATCTCGCCGATGCGCGCCTTGATCAGATAGTCGAAATCGCCTGACACGAGGTGGCACTCGAGCACTTCGGGAATCTTCTGAACTTCGCGGCGGAATTGCTCGAACATGTTGCCGCTCTTGTGATCGAGCGTGATCTCGACGAATACGAGCAGCGCCGCGCCCAACTCGGTCGGATTCACGCGCGCGTAGTAGCCCATGATCACGCCATCACGCTCCATGCGCTTCACACGCTCGATGCAAGGCGTCACCGACAGCCCGACGCGTTCCGCCAGGTCCTTCATCGCGATGCGGCCGTCCTCCTGAAGGATGTTCAAAATCTTGTGATCGAGCTTGTCGAGGGCGCGGACGGGATTTCGCTGTGTGCGCATTGGTTTTTCCTGAAAATCTACCAAATACAATAACTAAAACTGCCTCGAAGTCCATACCATAGTCGATAACACTATACGAGCTTCGGTTTGTCGCGTCGATCGCCTTAAAGCACGCGCATGCGGAAGTTCATCGAATCTGGATGGAGATCACATGCGAATCGTTATTCTCGGAAGCGGCGTCGTCGGTGTCACGAGCGCCTACTACCTTGCTCGCGCCGGCCACGAAGTCACGGTCATCGACCGCGAAGCCGGACCCGCGCTCGAAACGAGTTTCGCGAACGCAGGTCAGATCTCCCCGGGGTACGCATCGCCGTGGGCCGCGCCGGGCGTCCCGCTCAAAGCCGTCAAGTGGATGTTCGAAAAGCACGCGCCGCTCGCGATTCGCCTCGACGGCACGATGAACCAGTTGCAGTGGATGTGGCAAATGCTGCGCAACTGCACGCAAGATCGCTACACGGTCAACAAGGGCCGGATGGTGCGTCTCGCCGAATACAGTCGCGACTGCCTCCAGGCGCTGCGCGCCGACACCGGCATTCACTACGAAGGCCGCACCGGCGGCACGTTGCAACTGTTCCGCACGCAACAGCAATTCGATGGCGCGGGCAAGGACATCTCTGTGCTGAAGGACGCGAACGTGCCGTTCGAACTGCTTACGGCAGATGAGCTCAAGAAGGCGGAACCCGCTCTCGCGGCGGTTTCGCACAAGTTGACTGGCGGCCTGCGCCTGCCGAACGACGAGACGGGCGACTGCCAGATGTTCACGACGCGCCTCGCCGCGATGGCCGAAGCGCTCGGCGTCAAGTTCCGCTACAACACGTCGATCGACGCGCTTACCGTCAGCAACGGCCGTATCGCCGGCGTGCAGTGCGGCAAGGAACTGGTGACGGCAGATTCATATGTCGTCGCGCTCGGCTCCTATTCGCCGAAGCTGCTCGGCGATCTCGTGAAGATCCCGGTCTATCCGTTGAAGGGCTACTCGATCACCGCGCCCATCGTCGATGCCGAACGCGCGCCGGTCTCGACGGTGCTGGACGAAACGTACAAGATCGCGATCACGCGTTTCGACGACCGCATCCGCGTGGGCGGCATGGCGGAAATCGTCGGCTATGACAAGAAGCTGAAGCAGGCGCGTCGCGAAACACTCGAAATGTGCGTGAACGACCTCTTCCCGGGCGGCGGCGACACCGCGAGCGCCACCTTCTGGACCGGCCTGCGCCCGATGACGCCGGACGGCACGCCGATCGTCGGCCGCACGCCGGTGCCGAACCTGTTCCTCAATACCGGTCACGGCACGCTCGGCTGGACGATGTCGTGCGGCTCGGGCCAGTTGCTGGCGGATCTGATGTCGGGCAAGCAGCCCGCCATCCGTGCCGACGATCTCTCCGTGCATCGTTATTTCGGCGATGTCGGCGTGAAAACGCGTCCGGGATACGCGAACGCGTAATTCTTCTATCGCAGGAAAATCAAGGGCGCCTTCGTTTCGACGAAGGCGCCCTTCTCGTTTTCAGAACTGATCTTCGCTCAGCGCGAGCACGCCTTCACTGCCGTTCGCGCTGATGATCGACGCCTCGATCCCCGGCGCGAGCGACAGAATGTGCTCGGCGAAGAATTCCGCCGTCGCGATCTTCGCGCCATGGAAACGCTCGTCCTCCGCGCGCTTCGCATGAGCGACGAGCATCGCTCGCGCCATCTGCCATCCCGCCAGCACGATGCCCGCGAGCCGCAGATACGGCACGCTGCCCGCGAAGACGGCATTCGGATCGCTCTTGAACTTTGCGATGATGAACTCGATTGCGCGCGCGAGCGACAGACTTCCCGCGCTCAAATGCCGATGCATCGACCTGAACGGCTGTCCGTCCAGCTCGGCGAGCGCCGCGATGGTCTGATCGATCTGCGCGAGCAGCGCCTGCGCCGTCGCGCCGCCGTCGCGCACGGTCTTGCGGCCGACGAGATCGTTCGCCTGAATCGCCGTCGTGCCTTCATAGATCGGCAGGATGCGCGCATCGCGATAATGCTGCGCCGCGCCCGTCTCCTCGATGAAGCCCATGCCGCCGTGCACCTGCACGCCGAGGCTCGCGACCTCGACGGACATCTCCGTACTGAAGCCCTTCACAATCGGCACGAGATATTCGTAGATCGCCTGGTGGCTCTTCTTCGCGTCGTCGTCGGTGTAACCGTGCGCGAGATCGCTATGCGCCGCCGCGACATACGCGAGCGCCCGGGCGCCTTCGGTGTAGGCGCGCATGGTCGAGAGCATGCGGCGCACATCGGGATGATGGATGATCGTCACGGACTCCTTCGCGCTGCCATCGACGGGACGGCTCTGCACCCGCTCTTTCGCGTACGCGACCGCCTGCTGATACGCGCGCTCGGCGATCGCGACGCCTTGCATGCCGACGGCGAAACGCGCCGCGTTCATCATGATGAACATGTATTCGAGACCGCGATTCTCGTCGCCGATCAGATAGCCGGTCGCGCCGCCGTGATCGCCGTATTGCAGCACGGCGGTCGGGCTGGCCTTGATGCCGAGCTTGTGTTCGATCGACACGCAATGCACGTCGTTGCGCGCGCCGAGCGAGCCGTCGTCGTTGACGAGAAATTTCGGCACGAGAAAGAGCGAAATGCCTTTCACGCCTTCGGGCGCGTCGGGCGTGCGCGCGAGCACGAGGTGCACGATGTTCTTCGCCATATCGTGCTCGCCGTAAGTTATGAAGATCTTCGTGCCGAAGACCTTGTACGTGCCGTCGCCCTGCGGCTCGGCGCGCGTGCGCACGAGCGCGAGATCGGAGCCCGCTTGCGGCTCCGTGAGGTTCATCGTGCCGGTCCATTCGCCGGAGATGAACTTCGGCAGGAAGCGCGCCTTCTGTTCGTCGCTGCCTGCCGTGAGGACCGCTTCGATCGCGCCGTCGGTGAGCAGCGGACAGAGCGCGAAGGAGAGATTGGCCGAGTTGAGCGCCTCGATGCACGGCGTCGCGATGAGCTTCGGCAAGCCCTGGCCCCCGAACTCCGCCGGATGGACGACACCTTGCCAGCCGCCTTCCGCGAACTGACGGAACGCGCCCTTGAAGCCGGGCGTCGTCGTGACTTCGCCGTTCGCCCATGCGCTCGGCGTGCGGTCACCGGCGACGTTCAGCGGCGCGAGGACTTCGCTGCAAAAACGCGCGGCTTCCTCGACGACGGCCTGTGCCGTGTCGAAGCCCGCGTCCTCGTGACCAGGCAGCGCGGCGATGCTGTCTATACCCGCCAGTTCCTTCATGACGAACAGCATGTCCTTGACCGGGGCGCTGTAGCTCATCGTCTTGTCTCCTTTTTTTACAAATACTTCGGTGCGAAAAAAAGGGCGCAACGTTTTGTCGCGCCCTTTCTTTTTCTCTGTGGCGAGTGTTCGACTCACACGGCGCGGTTTAGCCGAGCTCTTTCACCAGTTCCGGCACGACCGAAAACAGATCGCCGACGAGACCGTAGTCGGCCACGCTGAAGATCGGCGCTTCGGGGTCTTTGTTGATCGCAACGATGACCTTCGAGTCCTTCATGCCCGCGAGATGCTGAATCGCGCCCGAGATGCCGACGGCCACATACAGTTGCGGCGCGACGATCTTGCCGGTCTGGCCCACTTGATAGTCGTTCGGCACATAGCCAGCATCGACGGCCGCGCGCGATGCGCCCAGCGCCGCGTTGAGCTTGTCGGCGAGCGGCTCCAGCGTCTTCGTGTAGTTCTCGCCGCTGCCCAGACCACGTCCGCCCGACACGATGATGTGCGCGCTCGTCAGTTCCGGACGGTCGAGCTTCGTCACTTCGCGGCTCACGAACTGCGAGATGCCCGCATCGGCTGCGGCTTCGATCTTTTCAACCGCGGCATTGCCGCCTTCTGCCGCGACCGGATCGAAACCCGTCGCGCGCACCGTGATCACCTTGATCGGATCGCCCGATTGCACCGTTGCAATCGCATTGCCCGCATAGATCGGACGCTCGAAGGTGTCGGCGCTATCGACCGCGGTGATATCGCTGATTTGCGCGACATCCAGATGCGCAGCGATGCGCGGCGCGATGTTCTTACCGTAAGCCGTCGCGGGCGCCAGAATGTGCGAATAGTCCTTCGCGATATTCAGCACCGTCGCTTCGACGTTTTCTGCCAGGCCTTCGGCGAGTTGAGGCGCATCGGCGAGCAGCACTTTGCTGACGCCCGCGATCTTTGCCGCTGCATCCGCCGCGCCTTGCGCATTCGAGCCTGCAACCAGCACATGCACATCGCCGCCAATCTTCGCCGCCGCCGCAACGGTGTTCAGCGTCGCTGCCTTGATCGACGCGTTATCGTGTTCCGCAATTACCAGAATCGTCATGTTTTCTCCGCGTGTGTGTCGATCAAAGCACCTTGGCTTCGGTCTTGAGCTTCTCGACCAGCGTCTTCACGTCGGGCACCGTGATGCCTGCGCTGCGCTTGGGCGGCTCGACGACCTTCAGCGTCTTCAGACGCGGCGCGACATCGACGCCCAGATCAGCGGGCTTCACCGTCGTCAGCGGCTTCTTCTTCGCCTTCATGATGTTCGGCAGCGTCACATAGCGCGGCTCGTTCAGACGCAGATCGGTCGTGACTACAGCGGGCAGCTTCAGCGAAAGCGTCTCAGCACCGCCATCGACTTCACGCGACACCGTTGCCTTGCCATCCGCGACTACGACTTTCGATGCGAACGTCGCCTGCGGCAGACCCGCGAGCGCGGCCAGCATCTGACCGGTCTGGTTTGAATCGTCATCGATTGCCTGCTTGCCGAGAATGACGAGCTCGGGCTTCTCCTGATCGACCAGCGCCTTCAGGATCTTCGCCACCGCCAGCGGCTGCAGTTCATCAGCGGATTCGACGAGAATCGCGCGATCCGCGCCGATGGCCAGCGCCGTACGCAGCGTCTCCTGACACTGCGTCACGCCGCACGATACGGCGATCACTTCCGTCGCGACACCCGCTTCCTTCAGACGCACCGCTTCCTCAACGGCGATCTCGTCGAAGGGGTTCATCGACATCTTCACGTTGGCGATATCGACGCCCGTGTTATCCGACTTCACCCGGACCTTCACGTTGTAGTCGACCACGCGCTTGACTGGCACCAGAATTTTCATGCACACGCTCCAAAGTTACGATTACGTCAACCCAGCGTCATTATACGAGCGACGCGCTGGCTAGCCCCCGCGGAATCGGGTGGGTTGAGTCGTCATGCAATAGGTATGGGCTGAATTTTATCGAACGATCGTTCTATTTCTATCCACAAAAACCCGAAGATCGCCATGAAAACGATTACCAGGCCGTGATTACCGCCCCTGCGTACTTGCCTTCAACGAACTGCTTCACCTCCGGCGAATGATAAGCGGCGATCAGCTTGGCGACCCACGGCTTGTCCTTGTCGGCCGCGCGGATCGCGATGATGTTCACGTACGGCCCATGCGAATCTTCGATGGCGATCGCGTCCGACTTCGGCTTCAGCCCGGCTTCCATCGCGAAATTCGTGTTGATGGCGGCGGCGTCGACGTCGTCGAGCGAGCGCGGAATCTGAGCCGCGTCGAGTTCGACGATCTTCAGCTTCTTCGGATTCTCGACGATATCGAGCGGCGTCGCCTTCAGGCCTGCGTCCGCGCGCAGCTTGATCAGGCCTTGCTTCTGCAGCAGCAACAATGCACGCCCGCCGTTGGTCGGATCGTTCGGCACCGCGATGCGCGCGCCATTGCCGAGCGCCGGCAGCGATTTCAGCTTCTTCGAGTAGATGCCCATCGGGAACGTCACGGTATCGGCGACCCTGATGAGCTTGTAGCCGCGATCCTTCACCTGCGCGTCGAGATACGGCAGATGCTGATAGCTGTTCGCATCGAGGTCGCCGGCGGCGAGCGCGGCGTTCGGCTGCACGTAGTCGGAGAATTCGACGACGGTGATCTTGAGCCCGTTCTTCGCGGCGACCTGCTTCACCACGTCCATGATCTGCGCGTGCGGGCCGCCGGTCACGCCCATCTTGATGGCGTCCTCGGCGTGCGCGACACCGTTGAACAGCGTTGCGCCCAGAAGCGCGGCGGCGAACTTCAAAACGAATCGACGTTGCATGATTTTCTTGAGTGATTATTTATGGCTGAGACGGCGAACGAGCCAGTCGCCGAACGATTGCACGAGTTGCACGAACACGATGAGGATAACGACGACGGTGATCATCACTTCGGGCAGGAAGCGCTGATAGCCGTAGCGGATGCCGAGATCGCCGAGACCCCCGCCGCCGATCGCGCCCGCCATCGCCGAATAGCCGACGAGCGACACGAACGTGATGGTGAGCCCCGCGACGACACCCGGCAGCGACTCCGGCAACAGCACCTTGAAGACGATCTGGCGGGTGGTCGCACCCATCGCCTGGGCGGCTTCGATGAGACCGCGATCCACTTCGCGCAGCGCGGTCTCGACGAGCCGTGCGATGAATGGCGCAGCGGCGATGGTCAACGGCACGACAGCGGCCGCGGTGCCGATCGACGAGCCGACGACGAGGCGCGTGAACGGAATCACCGCAACGAGCAGGATGATGAAGGGCGTCGAGCGCACCGCATTGACGACGCCGCCGAGCACGCGATTCACGCCGATGTTCTGCAACACGCCATCGCGATCGGTCAGATAGAGCAGCACGCCGAGCGGCAGGCCAACGGCCGCGCCCACGAGTCCCGAGATGCCGACCATGATCAGCGTTTCCCAGAACGACTGCACGAACATGTCGAACATTTCACTCAACATGGGACAACTCCTCCACGACGACACCTTGAGAACGCAAATACTCGATCGCCTCCGCGATCTTCACCGGCTGGCCGCCCGCGAGCACCGCGAGCGAGCCGAACGCCTGCCCCTGAATCTCATCGATCTGGCCGTGCAGGATGTTGAAATCGAGCTCGTAGCGGCGGATCGTTTCCGAGAGAATCGGCTGATCGACGCCCGAGCCGGTGAACGCGAGCCGCAGCAAATGGCCGCTACCCGTCTTAAGACGTTCGATGACGCGCGCCTTCAACGCGGGCGGCAACTCGTGCGCGATTACATCGCCGATCAGCGCGCGCGTGACTTCGTGGTGCGGCTGCATGAAGACATCGACGACCTTGCCTTCTTCCACCACGCGGCCCGCGTCGAGCACCGCGACGCGATCGCACACCTGCTTGATCACTTCCATCTGATGCGTGATGAGCACGATCGTGAGACCCAGCTCGCGATTGATCTTGCGCAGCAGATCGAGAATCGCGCGCGTGGTTTCCGGATCGAGCGCGGACGTGGCTTCGTCCGACAGCAGCACTTGCGGCTTGCTCGCGAGCGCCCGCGCGATGCCCACGCGCTGCTTCTGCCCGCCGCTGATCTGCGCGGGGTATTTGTCCTTGTGCGTCGTGAGGCCGACGAGATCGAGCAGCGGCAAAACGGCCGCCTCGATCTCCGCGCGCTTCTTGCCGGCAAGCTCGAGCGGCAACGCGACGTTGTCGTACACCGTGCGCGAGCTCAGCAAATTGAAGTGCTGAAAAATCATGCCGATATCGCGGCGCGCCGCACGCAGATCGTCCTTGCCGAGCGTCGTGAGATCGCGTCCGTCGACGATCACGTTGCCTTCGCTCGGCCGCGTCAGCAGATTGATGGTGCGCACCAGCGTGCTCTTGCCCGCGCCGCTGCGCCCGATGATGCCGAACACTTCGCCGGCGGGAATCGTCAGATTGACGTTGTGCAGCGCTTCGACCCAGCCCCGGGGCCCCGCGAAGCGTTGCGAGAGATTGCGTATTTCGATCATGAAAAATGCAAACGGCGGAAGGCTCGCCGGGTGAAACGCACCCGCGCCGCCGGCCGCCGCCTGTTCGTACTCGTAGCTGTGTAGTCGCCCGAGATTTTACCGGACGCGTTACATTCTGTTTAATAATGATTTCAGATCGGCTAATAACGCGGAGATATTTACAGCCCATGTCCCGGAACGTTTATTCGACGAGCGCCGTCACGACGCGCAACGGCGTGGAACTGTTCCTGCATCGCTGGCAGCCCGCGCCGGAGGTCGAACTCAGGGCGCGCGTCGCGCTCGTTCACGGCCTCGGCGAGCACGCGGGACGCTACGACGCGCTCGCGATCGCGTTGAACGCGGCGGGCATCGAACTGATCGCAATCGATCTGCGTGGGCATGGGAAGTCGTCAGGCGATCGGGCGTGGGTGCGCGTATTCACTGACTATCTGCGCGATGCCGACGTGTTGCTCGAAGCGTGCGCCGCGACGCCGCCCGTCGCCACGCCCCTTTTTCTGATGGGCCACAGCATGGGCGGCACGGTCGCGGCGCTCTATGCCGCAGAACGCGCGCGGGAGAGAAAACTGGCCGGATTGATTCTGTCGAGTCCGGCATTGAAGATTGGCGCAGGCACGCCTCGCTGGAGGGCGAAATTGTCCCGCATCGTCGGGACCGTGGCGCCGCGCCTTGCCGCGTTCAGCATTGACCCGGCGCTGCTTTCGCGTGCGCCGGGCGTCGTCGAAGCGTACAAGCGCGATCCGCTCGTGCTTCACGGCGCGGTCCCGGCGCGCACCGCCGCGCAGATTCTCGCCGCGATGGAGCGCCTGGCGACGAAACGCCGCGACATCACACTGCCGCTTCTCGTCTTCCACGGCAGCGCCGACGCGATCTGCGATCCTGCCGGCAGCCGCGAATTCGAAGCGAACGCGGGATCGACGGACAGCACGCTCGCGATCCACCAAGGCAGCGCCCACGAAACGCTCAACGATCTCGACCGCGAGCGCGTGATCCGCGAGCTCATCGACTGGATTCTGGTGCGCGCCGACTACGCGCGCACGCACGCACCCGGCTAGATTTCCGCGAGTACTCGCAGATGCGCGACGACGCTGCGTCCGAGCGCCGACAGGTTGTAGCCGCCTTCGAGACAGCTCACGATGCGCCCCTGCGCGTGACGCTTCGCCACCGCGCGAATCTGCTCGGTGATCCACGCGTAATCGTCCTCGACAAGACCCATGTTGCCCATGTCGTCTTCGCGATGCGCGTCGAAGCCGGCGGAGAAGAAGATCATCTGCGGCTTGAAATCCTCGAGCCGCGGCAGCCACAACAGGTCGACGACTTCACGCACCTCCATGCCCTTCGTGCGCGCGGGCAGCGGCACGTTGACCATGTTCGGCGCGTGATTATCGGCGCCGCTGAACGGATAGAACGGGTGCTGGAAGAAGCTGCACATGAGCACGCGCGAGTCGCCGCTGAACGCGGCCTCGGTGCCGTTGCCGTGATGCACGTCGAAATCGACGATCGCGACCCGCTGCAGTCCGTGCACTTCGAGCGCATGACGCGCGGCGACCGCGACGTTGTTGAAGAGGCAGAAGCCCATCGCGCGCGCGGGCTCCGCGTGATGGCCCGGCGGGCGCACGCTGCAGAACGCGTTGTCGTAACGTCCTTCGATTACGGCATCGGTGGCCGCGATCGCCGCGCCCGCAGCGCGCAACGCGGCACGATAGGACTCGGGGCACATCGACGTATCCGGATCGAGTTCGCTTCTCCCCGACTCCGGCGTGCGGCTCTTGATGTAGTCGATGTGCGCCTGCGTGTGCACGCGTGCGAGTTCGGTTTCCTCGGCGAGCGGCGCTTCCTCGCGCTCGATGAGCGAATCGATCCGGCTCGCGATCAGTTGATCCTCGATCGCCTGCAACCGCGCCGGACATTCGGGATGCCATTGGCCGTTGTCGTGCCGGAGGCAGTCGGGGTGGGAGTAGAAGCCGGTGGCCATGATGTCTCGCAATGCCGCTTTCGTCGGCTCTTGTCTCGTGTTTTTTCGTCATACGCGACCACGTGCCGCGCATTTGACGTTAAGTTACCACACCGTTTGGCGCGTCCGCCGTCGCCCGGGCATACGGGCAGTCCGGGCGCGAAGCGTCGGTTATACTGCCCCGACGCCTTGCCGGGCGAGCGCTTGCGCGCAGCATGTTGCAGGCCGTTGCGTTCCGTTAAGAATCGTTGCAGAGCGTTTCGCATGGATTCACCCTCACAGACGTTCTGGCCGCTCGCGCATCAGGCATCGCCCCTACCGCCCCCAACCACGCACACTATGACTTTCCAGTTTGCTCCGTTCGACTTCACGGCTTCGTTCACGCCGGCAAAGCGCGCACTCATTGCTTCCCTCGTCTGCGCGCTCGGCTTTCTCTCCGGCAACAGTGCCTTTGCGCAGTCGCAGCAGCCGCAGGCCGCGACGCCGCAAGGGCAGGTGTTCGAAGAAGAGATCGTGCCGCAGCGTTACGCGAACAATCCGAATGTCGATGCGTTCATCAACGACATGGTCGCGCGCTACGACTTCGATTCGTCGGCGCTGCATGACCTGTTCTCCCGCGTGAGTTATTCGGCGACGGCGGCGAAGCTGGTCCTGCCGTCCCCGACGCCGCAAGCCAAAAACTGGCGCGCGTATCAGGGGCGTTTCATCGAGCCGGTGCGCATCAATGCGGGTGTGAAATTCTGGCGTGCGAATCAGGCGACGTTGCAGCGCGCCGCGGAGCAATTCGGCGTGCCGCCTGAGGTGATCGTCGGGATCATCGGCGTGGAGACGATCTATGGGAAATACATGGGCAACTTCCGCGCGCTCGACGCGCTGACCACGCTCACTTTCGATTATCCGAACACGCCGAACCGCACCGAGCGCATGGCGACCTTCCGCAAGAATCTGGAAGACCTGCTCGTATGGACGCGCGATTCGCAGATCGATCCGACGACCGTGCTCGGTTCGTACACCGGCGCGATCGGCATTCCGCAGTTCCTGCCGAGCAGCATCGTGCAATACGCGGTCGATTACGACGGCAACCGCCGTATCGATCTGCGCACGAGTCCGGCGGATGCCATCGGCAGCGTGGCGAATTATCTGAAGCAAAACGGCTGGGAGCCGGGGCGGCCGGTCGTGTGGCGTATCGCCGGCGACGTCGGCAGTCAGGGCATCGCGCAGGCCGCCGCCGATGGTTCGCCGGAGCCGAAGTGGTCGCTCGCGCAACTGACGAAGGCCGGCATGCTGCTCGACGAGCCGCGACTCAACATCGAGGCTGAAGCGCCGACGCCGCTCACCGTGGTCGATCTGCCCACGCCCGGCCGCGCGACCGAATACACGCTCGGACTGAAAAACTTCTACGTGCTCACGCGTTACAACCGCAGCTTCTTCTACGCGCTCGCGGTGTATCAACTGGGCGAGGCGGTAAAGGCGCGCATGATGGCGGGCGATACGGGTACGAACCCGCAGTGACGTCCTGTCCGCGCTGAAAAACAAAACCCCGGCAAGTGAACTGCACCCCAAAAGTTGGACAACCGTCCAACGACTTGGGGTGTTTTTTATGAGCAAGCACAGCGCGCAATTTA
>NZ_JALQDT010000025.1:0-21748 GCF_023631085.1 Caballeronia sp. INML1
GGCTGAGTCCTGTAATGTACAGAACTCAGCCCTCACGGCCTTAGCCCAAACCTGTCCAACTTTGCGGGGTCAGTTCAAAGCCGGGGTTTTCTATTTACGGCATCAAGCCGGAAAAACGCCCGTCGACAAATAACGATCGCCGCGATCGCAAACGATGAACACGATCGTCGCGTTCTCCACCTGGCGCGCGATGCGCAGCGCAACCTCGCACGCGCCACCGGACGAAATGCCCGCGAAGATGCCTTCGACCGATGCGAGGCGTCGCGCCATCGCTTCGGACGCTGCCTGACTTACGTTCTCCACGCGATCGACACGGCTGCGATCGAAGATCTTCGGCAAATACGCTTCCGGCCACTTGCGGATGCCCGGAATGCGCGAGCCTTCTTCCGGCTGCGCGCCGATGATCTCGATCTTCTGACTCTGCTCCTTCAGATACTTCGACACGCCCATGATCGTGCCGGTCGTTCCCATCGACGAAACGAAGTGCGTGAGACGGCCTTCGGTCTGACGCCACAGTTCAGGGCCGGTGCCTTCGTAATGCGCGAGCGGGTTGTCGGGATTCGCGAACTGATCGAGGATGATGCCCTTGCCGTCGCGCTGCATCTGATCGGCGAGATCGCGCGCGTATTCCATGCCGCCCGTCACCGGCGTGAGCACGATCTCCGCGCCGTACGCGGCCATGCTCTGACGGCGCTCGATCGACAAATCTTCGGGCATGAGCAGGACCATCTTGTAGCCGCGCATCGCGGCGGCCATCGCGAGCGCGATGCCGGTGTTGCCGCTCGTCGCTTCGATCAGCGTGTCGCCCGGCTTGATGCGGCCGCGCTCTTCGGCTTTCCTGATCATCGACAGAGCCGGGCGATCCTTCACCGAGCCCGCCGGATTGTTGCCTTCGAGCTTGCCCAGCACGACGTTGTTGCGGCTGCGGATTTCATCGTCCACGACGCGGACGAGCTGCACGAGCGGTGTGTTGCCGATCGTGTCTTCGATAGTCATGTAAGCCATATGCGAAAGCGGTCGATCCCCGCGCACGACTGCTCTGCCGCGGAGATTTTGATATAGGGATTCGTCGATTGTAGCCCACCGGTTCTGTCGATGCCGTCGCACCCCTGACGCGCGGATGGATTGCCGCGCGAAGTCGAAAGCCGGATGCCAGTACACCGGCCTCGCGTGCGCGCGGTCCGCACACGCAAAAAGCCCCGCGGGGAGGCCGTCCGCGGGGAGCCCAAAAAATCGGAAGGCTGAAGGAGATCGGAGGCGCCCCGTGCACCGGGCGCGCCGTTGTGTCTTCCGCTATTTCTTCACGACGACCGGCTTGGCCGACGTGGACGCCGAAACCGGCGTCGCGACCGCCGAGTTCGCCGCGCCCGGCGGTGCGGCGTTACCCGGTGTTGCGAGCGCGGCCGTCTTCGGCGCGGCGCCGACGGTCAGCCCCTCCGCTTCGAGACGTTGAACCGTCTTGCCGCCCATGCCCTTCACGCGCGTGCTGAGATCGTTGGCGTCCTTGAATGGGCCGTGCGCCTGACGTTCATCGAGAATGGCTTTCGCCTTCGCCGGACCGATGCCCTTGACGCCGCGCAGCGCGTCGGCGTTCGCGGTGTTGACATCGACGGCCGCCCACGCGCTTCCGATGGAAAAGATGAGGGCGAGCGCGGCGATCGACGAGAGTGCTTGCTTGAACATGACTGAGTCTCCGTGAAGGACCGGCCGGCACCAGCGCCGACCGTGAGACCCAGTGTAGAGAGACTCGAAACGCGTTTATAGCTGGCCGAATAGCCAACGCACGTAGCGATCGACGCCTTCCTGAACGGTCAGAAACGACGCGTCGTAACCCGCCGCGCGCAGCCGCGACTGGTCCGCCTGGGTGAAGCATTGATACTTGCCGCGCAGTGCGTCGGGGAACGGAACGTACTCGATGAGCCCGCGCTGCACCAGTTCCGCGAGCGACAGCGACGCTTCGCCGTTGAGTGCGCGCAACGCGTTCACGACCGTCGACGCGATATCGTTGAAAGGCTGCGCGCGTCCGGTGCCGAGATTGAAGATGCCCGACTTCTCCGGATGATCGAAGAAAAACAGGTTCACCTTCACGACGTCTTCGACCGAGATGAAGTCGCGCGTCTGCTCGCCGGCCGCATAGCCGTTGTATTCGCCGAAGAGCTTGACCTTGCCTTCCGAGCGGAACTGGTTGAAGTTGTGGAACGCGACCGAGGCCATGCGGCCCTTGTGCGTCTCGCGCGGGCCGTACACGTTGAAGTAGCGGAAGCCGACGATCTGACTCTGCGCCTTCGGCAACGTCTGACGCACGATCTGATCGAAGAGAAACTTCGAGTAACCGTAGACATTGAGCGGCTTCTCGACTTCGCGCTCCTCGACGAAGCGGCTCGACCCGCCATAAGTCGCCGCCGACGACGCATACAGGAACTGCGCGCCTTGCGCGAGGCACGCGTCCATGACGTCGCGGCTGTAGCGAAAGTTGTTGTCCATCATGTAGCGGCCGTCGGTTTCCATCGTGTCCGAACAGGCGCCTTCATGGAACACCGCGCGCACGCGGCCGAAATCGCCACGCCTGAAGCGCTCGACGAACTCGGTTTTGTCGAGGTAATCGTCGATCTCGCAATCGACCAGATTCTTGAACTTGTCGGCACGCGTGAGGTTGTCGACCGCGATCACGCGGTTCTCGCCGCGCTCGTTCAGCGCCTTGACGATATTGCTGCCGATGAATCCGGCAGCACCGGTAACGATGATGGTCATGGCGAAGTATGAGATAGGGTCAGGCGAAGAGTTCGTTGTAGTCGACGGTCGCCGTACCGAGCTTTCCTACGACGATGCCCGCCGCGCGGTTCGCATAGACGATCGAGTCGACGAGCGGCACGCCCGCGCCCAGCATGGTCGCGACCGTTGCGATGACGGTGTCGCCCGCACCCGAGACATCATACACTTCGCGTGCTTCGGCCGAGGTGTGCAGCACCTGGTTCTCGGTGAAGAGCGTCATGCCTTCCTCGGAGCGCGTGAGCAGAAGCGCGGAGAGGTCGAGTTCGGTGCGCAGCTTCGTCACGCGCTCCAGCAGGTCTTCTTCGGACTTCCATTGGCCGATCACTTCGCGCAGTTCCGCGCGGTTCGGCGTGATGAGCGTGGCGCCGCGATAGCGGTCCCAGTCATCGCCCTTCGGATCGACGAGCACCGGCTTACCCGCGCGCTTCGCGTCGGCGATCATCTGCGTGACGTGCGTGAGCCCGCCCTTCGCGTAATCCGACATGAGGATCACGTCGTGCTGCGGAAGAAGTTCCGCAAAGCGCGCGAGGCACGCGCGCAGCACTTCGTGATTCGGCGTGTTCTCGAAATCGACGCGCAACAGTTGCTGCTGGCGCGACAGCACGCGCAGCTTGATCGTCGTGAGCAGTTCGGGGTCGCGCTCGAGGTGCCCCGCGACCTTGCTTTCACCGAGCAGTTCGACAATGCGCTCCCCCGGCTCGTCATGACCGACCACGCAGAGCAAACCCGCCTGCGCGCCGAGCGCCGCCGCATTTCGGGCGACGTTCGCCGCGCCCCCGAGCCGGTCTTCCTTCCTCTGCACGTGCACGACGGGAACCGGCGCTTCGGGCGAGATGCGGTTGACGTCGCCGAACCAGTAACGGTCGAGCATCACGTCGCCGACCACCAGCACGCGCGCCGCTGAGATGCGCGCAAGCGGCACGACCGGAATGTCGGGGTTAGTTGCTGTCGCTGCGGTCGAGTTCGGCATGGGGACGTCCTATTGCAAAGTAGTCGATGCCCATTTCGGCCATCGCTTCCGGTTCATACAGATTGCGGCCGTCGAAGATCACCGGCGTCTTCAAGGCGCTCTTCAAGTGCCAGAAATCCGGGCTCTTGAATTCCTTCCATTCGGTCACGATGACGAGCGCGTCCGCGCCCGTCAGCGCATCCTGTTGCGTATTCACGAACTGCAGGCGCTTCAGGTCTTCGGGCCGATCCGCGAGATCGAGCGCGAACACGCGCCCTGCCTCCTCGCGGGCAACGGGATCATAGCCGCGCACGGTGGCCCCGCGTTGCAGCAGCGCCTCGATGATGCGCCGGCTCGACGCCTCGCGCATGTCGTCGGTATTGGGCTTGAATGCGAGGCCCCACACGGCGAACGTGCGCCCGCGCAGGTCTTCGCCCATGCGCTTCACGATCTTGTTGACGAGAACTTCCTTCTGGTCGTGATTCACCGCTTCGACCGCCTCGAGAATGCGCAGCGTGTGGCCGTTTTCGCGGGCCGTCTGCACGAGCGCCTGCACGTCCTTCGGGAAGCACGAGCCGCCATAACCGCAGCCCGCATACAGGAAGTGATAGCCGATGCGCGGGTCCGAGCCGATGCCGCGCCGCACCGATTCGATATCGGCGCCGACGGTGTCCGCGAGATTCGACAGATCGTTCATGAACGAGATGCGCGTCGCGAGCATCGCGTTGGCGGCGTATTTCGTGAACTCCGCCGAGCGCACGTCCATGTGCAGCGTGCGCTCGTGATTGCGGTTGAACGGAGCGTAGAGGCGCTTCATTTTCTCGCGTGCGAGATTGCCCGCGTAGTCGTCGTCGATGCCGATCACGATGCGATCGGGACGCATGAAATCGTCGACCGCCGCGCCTTCCTTCAGGAACTCGGGATTCGACACGACCGAGAAGCGATGCTTGTCCGAGCCTTCGAGCCCGCGCGTCTTCAGCTCTTCGTCGACGACTTTCTTCACCTGCAGCGCCGTGCCGACCGGCACCGTCGATTTATCGACGATCACCTTGAAGCCGTTCGAATATTTGCCGATGTTGCGCGCCGCCGCGAGCACGTACTGCAGGTCGGCGGAGCCGTCTTCATCGGGCGGCGTGCCCACGGCAATGTACTGGATATCGCCGTGCTCGACGCTGGCTTTCACGTCGGTGGAAAACTGGATGCGGCCGGCCGCGCGCGTGCGCCTCAGCATTTCCTGAAGGCCCGGCTCGTGGATCGGCACGCCGCCATTGTTGAGAATGTCGATCTTGCGCGGATCGACGTCCACGCAAAACACGTCGTTGCCGATTTCGGCAAGACATGCGCCGGTCACAAGACCGACGTAACCCGTGCCGACGATGGTTACTTTCATACGCTTTCCGGTGGTTTTTGAAATGCCGGTGGCGGAAGCGGCGCACTCACGCGCCGCCTGCTGTCATGCGTGCAGCGCGCGTTCAGGCCGAGCTCGTGATCGGCTCGACGCGGCGCGGCGCGTACGTCTCCCAGCCGCTGCAGCCGGGGCATTGCCAATAGAATAGTCGCGCGCGGAAACCGCAAGTTTGACACGTATAACGCGGCAGGTTCTTGGTGCGCTGTTTCACGAGATTACGCATCAACTCGAGCTCGCCGCGCCGCGGCTCGTCGGCCGTCGCTTCCTGTGCTTCGAGCAGGCGCGTCATGCCCGCGAGATTCGGCGCGCTTTGCATCTGCTTGCGCGCGAGCGCGTGCGCGGCTTCGAGGCCACGCAGCTCCTGAACGTGCTTGTAGGCGACATCGAGCAAATCGTTCGACGGATAGCGGGTCGTGTAGTCGATCAGCAGGTCGACGCCCTCTTCCCTGCGCCCGAGCGCGCTGTAGGCCTTCATCAGCTTCTCGGCGACGAGCGGCAGATACGCTTCGTTCTGTTCCTCGACACGCTTCCAGTGCGCTATCGCGGCTTCGACGTTGCCTGCGGCCGCTTCGACATCGCCCGCCAGGATCGTCGCGCGCACGTTGTCCGGGTTGGATGCCAGCGCGAGCTTCAGTTCGGCGCGTGCGCCGTCGGGATTCTTGCGCTGCAAGGCTTCCTGCGCGAGTTCGCAATGAAAATGCGCGATCTCCATATGCAGCGACGGCGCACCCATCTTCTCGATCTGCTCGGCCGTCGTGATCGACTTGGGCCAGTCCTTTTCGATCTCGTAGATGGTCAAGAGCGCCCGCTGCGCGCCGAGGGAGTACTCGCCCGCGTTCAGCGACCGGAATGTTTCCTCCGCGCGATCGAGCAGGCCCGCCTTCAAAAAGTCCTGTCCGAGTTCATAAAGCGCGTGATCTCGTTCGGCCGCGGGCAGATCGGCGCGGCTCAGAAGGTTCTGGTGCACGCGGATTGCCCGGTCGGTTTCACCACGGCGGCGGAACAGATTGCCGAGCGCGAAGTGCAGTTCGATCGTTTCGGGATCGAGCTTGGCGACCTCGATGAATGCGTCGATCGCCTTGTCGTGCTGTTCGTTCAGCAGAAAATTGAGGCCGCGAAAATACGAGCGCGGCAAATTCGCATTCTCGGACAACAGCGTTTTCAAATCATAGCGGGACGCCATCCACCCCAGCGCGAATGCGACGGGAATGACGAGCAGCCACCAGAAGTCTAGATCCATGCGATTAGTCGTTGAATGTGAGGTGTCTGCTTTCGCGTCGCATCAGATGAGCGGCGGCATCGGCGGCTCTTCCTTGACCACCGGCGTTTCACGCGCGACGCGCAGTTCGCGCTTCAAGCGGCCGTTTTCCATGCGCAGACGCACCATCGCCGGCACCGCCGACACGAGCCCTGCCAACAATCCCACGACGAAAAACGCGAGGCCGATCAGAATCAGCGGTGCAGTCCAGGCGTAGCCTGCGAGGAAGTTCAGCGTCACGGACTGGGTATTGGCGAGCGCCAGCACCAGCAACAGCACGAATACCAGAACGCGGATCAGCCAGACGATGAATTTCATGTACGGTCTCGCAAGAGCGGTTGCACCAGTCGACTCGGCCTTTCCGGCCGGGCCTGCGGTCGAACACCCAGGTCAAAGTGACCGGTATTGTAATTGATGCGTCCGGGCGCCGGCGGTTGCCCGCTCGCCGTGCGGAGTTTAAGCAAACAATGCACCCGTTGCGTCACATCTGCGATAAAAATACGCCGCGCATAAAAAAAGCACCCCGAAGGGTGCTTTCCTGGTCGATTGCCTCGTGGCCGGACGCCGCGAACCGAAAATCCAGACGGATCATCAGTCAAGATGCGCGCCGATCAGAGATCGTCCGCATCGTCGTCATTCGACGCCTTCAGAGGCTCGCCTGCGCGGCCGTCCACGCGTTCGCGCAATTCCTTGCCCGGCTTGAAGTGAGGCACGAATTTCTCCGGTACCAGCACCTTCTCGCCCGATTTTGGATTGCGCCCGACACGAGACGGACGACGATTGAGCCCGAAGCTGCCGAAGCCGCGAATCTCGATGCGGTGACCGTTGGCCAGAGCCTCCGACATCGCATCGAGCATCGTCTTCACCGCGAAATCCGCATCCTTGAGGACAAGTTGCGGAAATCGCGACGCCAACTGGGCGACCAATTCCGATTTGGTCATACTGCAGCTGTGCCGTTAAGGGCTTAGCTGTTCTGGCCGTCGAGCTTGGCCTTGAGCAGCGCGCCGAGGTTGGTCGTACCGGTCGCGGCGGCGTTCGAGTCGCCCTGCAGGCTGCGCATGGCTTCCTGCTGTTCGGCCGAATCCTTCGCCTTGATCGACAGGTTGATGCCACGCGACTTGCGATCGATGTTGATGATCATCGCGTTGACCTTGTCGCCTTCCTTCAGCACGTTGCGCGCATCTTCCACGCGGTCTTGCGCGATTTCAGAAGCACGCAGGTAGCCTTCGACTTCGCCGGACAGCGTAATGACCGCACCCTTCGGATCGACCGACTTCACGATGCCATCGACGATTGCGCCCTTGTCGTTGATCGCGACAAAGTTGCTGAACGGGTCGCCTTCGAGCTGCTTGATGCCGAGCGAAATGCGTTCCTTCTCGACGTCGATGCCCAGAACCACGGCCTCGACTTCGTCGCCCTTCTTGTACTTGCGGACGGCTTCTTCGCCGGTTTCCGACCACGACAGATCCGACAGGTGAACCAGACCGTCGATGCCGCCAGGCAGACCGATGAACACGCCGAAGTCGGTGATCGACTTGATGGCGCCGCTGATCTTGTCGCCCTTCTTGAAGTTGCGGCTGAAGTCATCCCACGGATTCGGCTTGCACTGCTTCATGCCGAGCGAGATACGGCGGCGGTCTTCGTCGATTTCGAGAACCATGACTTCGACTTCGTCGCCCAGTTGGACAACCTTCGACGGCGCAACGTTCTTGTTGGTCCAGTCCATTTCCGACACGTGGACGAGGCCTTCGATGCCCGATTCCACTTCGACGAACGCGCCGTAGTCGGTGATGTTCGTGACCTTGCCGAACAGGCGCGTGCCCGACGGGTAACGGCGCGAGATGCCTTCCCACGGATCGTCGCCGAGCTGCTTGATGCCGAGCGAAACGCGGTTCTTCTCTTGGTCGAACTTGAGGATCTTGGCGGTGACTTCCTGGCCAACCGACAGAACTTCCGACGGATGACGCACGCGACGCCATGCGATGTCGGTGATGTGCAGCAGGCCGTCGATGCCGCCGAGGTCCACGAACGCGCCGTAGTCGGTGATGTTCTTGACCACGCCTTCGACGATCGCGCCTTCCTTCAGCGTCTCGAGCAGCTTCGCGCGCTCTTCGCCCTGCGTCGCTTCGATGACGGCGCGGCGCGACAGCACCACGTTGTTACGCTTGCGATCGAGCTTGATGACGCGGAATTCGAGCGTCTTGCCTTCGTACGGCGTCGTGTCCTTGACCGGACGCGTGTCGACGAGCGAACCCGGCAGGAACGCGCGGATGCCGTTGACCATCACGGTCATGCCGCCCTTGACCTTGCCGGTGATCGTGCCGGTCACGAGTTCGTTGTTGTCCAGCGCCTTTTCCAGCGACAGCCACGAAGCGAGACGCTTCGCCTTGTCGCGCGACAGGATGGTGTCGCCATAGCCGTTTTCCAGCGCGTCGATCGCGACGGAAACGAAGTCGCCCGCCTGCACTTCCACTTCACCCGCGTCGTTCAGGAATTCTTCGAGCGGAATATAGGCTTCGGACTTAAGACCAGCGTTCACGACCACGAAGTTGTGGTCGACACGCACGACTTCGGCGGAGATCACTTCGCCGGCGCGCATGTCCTGCTTGGTCAGCGACTCTTCGAACAGAGCCGCAAAGGATTCGGTATTCGGGGTGGAGGTTTGCAGGTCGGACATAAAAATCTGTATTTGCACAGCCTTTGCGCGATGGTCCCCAATGGACCGGTAAGACGCAACGCCGCACGGGGTTAAAGGGTTTAACACACGCTCCGTTTTCGACGGAGCACCTTGCTTCACTACACAAACGCGTCACGCGCGAACTTCGCTATACCAGCCGATGATCTGTTCGACCGCTTGATCGATCGACAAACCGGAGGTGTCCAGCGTCTTCGCATCCGCCGCCGGCTTGAGCGGCGCGGCGCTCCGGTTCATGTCCCGGTCGTCGCGTGCGCGCAAATCACGCAGCAAGTCATCTATATTAGCAGAAAAACCTTTTTGCATCAATTGCTTATAGCGCCGGGCCGCACGCGCCTCGGCGCTCGCGGTCAAAAATACCTTCAGCGTGGCGTCGGGAAAGATCACAGTGCCCATGTCGCGGCCGTCGGCGACGAGGCCGGGGCGCTTTCGAAAGGCGCGCTGACGCGCCACCAGCGCCTGACGCACTTCGGGATGAACGGCGATCGCGGAGGCGCGGTTGCCGACTTCTTCCTGCCGGATTTCGCTCGAGACGTCCACGCCGTCGAGTTGCGCGCAACCTTCGCGGAAGGTGATGTGGAGCGCTTCGATCAGCTCTGCAAGGCCGGGTGCGTCGTCTTTGGCAACCTCGTAGCGGATGCTCGCGAGCGCCGCCAGCCGGTAGAGCGCGCCGCTGTCGAGCAGGTGAAAGCCGAGCGTCGCCGCGACGATCGCCGCGACCGTGCCCTTGCCCGAAGCGGTCGGCCCGTCGATGGTGATCACTGGAGTGGGGTCGAAAGGACGGGTCGGTTTCATCGAGTCTGGCCGGTCTGGCCCGTTATTACGGTCATTGAAGTCGAAGTCATCGCGTTTCACGGTACAGCGCTCCGGTTACGCTTTCACGAGCGTCGAAAAACGCTCGAAGTAGTCCGGAAAGGTCTTGTTCACGCATTTCGGATCGTTGATGCGCACCGGCACGCTGCCGAGACTGACGAGCGAGAAGCACATCGCCATGCGGTGATCGTCGTAGGTGTCGATCGCCGCGTTCGGCGTGAGCGTCGCCGGCGGCGCGACGACGAGAAAATCCGCGCCCTCTTCCACCGTCGCGCCGACCTTGCGCAGTTCGGCCGCCATCGCGGCGATGCGGTCGGTTTCCTTCACGCGCCAGCTCGCGATATTGCGCAGCGTCATCGTGCCGCTCGCGAAGAGCGCGGCCACGGCGATGGTCATCGCGGCGTCCGGAATCAGATTGAAATCCATGTCGATGGGCGCGAGCTTGCCATCATCCGATTCGACGCCGCGCACTTCGATCCAGTCTTCGCCCATCATCACGTTCGCGCCCATGCGATTGAGCGCGTGCGCGAAACCGACATCGCCCTGGATGCTCGAACGCCCGACGCCTTCCACGCGCACCGGCCCGTGGCCGATCGCGCCCGCGGCCAGGAAATACGACGCGGACGACGCGTCGCCTTCCACCATGATCGCGCCCGGAGACTTGTAGCCCGCGCCCGCGGGGATCGTGAAGCGCGACCAGCCCTCGCGCTCGACGGTCACGCCGAAGCGCTCCATCAAACGGATCGTAATGTCGATGTACGGCTTCGAGATAAGTTCGCCCTCGATCTCGACTACAACGGGCACGCTACGGCCGACGACAACCGGCAGGCTCATCAAGAGCGCGGTGAGGAACTGGCTCGACACGTCGCCACGCACGCGGATCGGTTTGTCGATCGCGATCTTCGCAGCGTGGATTCGCAGCGGCGGAAAGCCGTCGTTCAGTTCGTAATCGATCGCAGCGCCGATCTGACGCAGCCCGTCGACGAGATCGCCGATCGGCCGCTCGTGCATGCGCGGCACGCCGTGCACGCGATATTCGCCGCCGTTCACTGCGAGCGCCGCGGTCAGCGGCCGCACCGCCGTGCCCGCGTTGCCGAGAAAGAGCTCCGCCGACTTCGACGGAAACGCGCCGCCCGTCCCGCCGACGATCACGCGCTCGCCATCCTCACGCACAGCGACGCCGAGCGTGTTGAGCGCGGCGAGCATGACGCGCGTGTCGTCGGAATCGAGCAGATTCGTGATGGACGTTTCGCCGCTCGCGAGCGCCGCGAGCAGCAGCACGCGGTTCGAAATGCTCTTCGAGCCGGGCAGCCGCACGGTGCCGGACGCGCGGGAGAAAGGTCCGAGATCGAGATGTTCCATAGTGTTTCCTTGGGTCGCAGCTTATTTCGCGGCGATGTCGTTCGATGGCTTGATGCCGCCGCGTTCCTGCCATTCCTTGCGCGCCACGCGCGAACGCGCGAACGCGGCTTCGAGCGCCGCGCCATCCGATGCGTCGATCGCCGCGCGAAACCGTGCGAGCACGGCCGTGTAATCGTCGAGTTCCGCCAGCAGCGCGGCGCGGTTCGCGAGACAGATGTCGCGCCACATTTCCGGGCTCGAAGCCGCAATGCGCGTGAAATCGCGGAAACCGCCCGCGGCGAACGAGAATTTCAGATCGGCGTCGGGCGTATCGAGAATCTGATCGACGAGGGCGAACGACAGCACATGCGGCAGATGACTCACCGACGCGAACACGCGATCGTGCTGCGCCTCGCTCATCTGACGCACGCACGCGCCGGTCGCGCGCCACATCGACGCGATGCGCTCGACGTCGTCCGCCGCGTTGTCGGGCAACGGGCACAGCACGACATTGCGATCGACGTACAGGTCCGGCAACGCGGCATCGACGCCGCTCGACTCGCGCCCGGCGATCGGATGTCCCGGCACGAACTGCGCGATGCGCTCACCCAAGGCGCGGCGCGCCGAAGCGACGACATCCGTCTTCGTGCTCCCTGCATCGGTGACGATGGTCCGCGCGTCGAGAAAAGGTGCAATGCGCGCGAGCAGCGGCTCGGTCTGCGCGACAGGCGCGGCCAGCAGCACGACGTCGGCGCCCTGTAGCGCGCAGGCGAGCGCGGCGTCGTCCTCGAGCGCGGCGGCTTCGTCGATTACGCCGAGTTCGAGCGCCCGCCCGACCGATGCAGCCGAACGCCCGACGCCGACGATACGACCCGCGAGCCCCGCGCGTTCACGCAACGCGCGCGCAAGCGATCCGCCGATCAGGCCGACGCCGAAGATAACCAGTTTGTTGAAAGAGAACGCAGCCACGGGACATCGATAAGAGCGCGTCGTCCGACGCAAGGTGAAACGAACCGCCGCGACCGATCGCAGCGGCGACGAGCCAATCAGCGCGCCCGCGGATACGAGCCGAGAATTTTCAGGAACGCAGACTTGCGCCCCAGCTCCGCCAGCGCGGCGGCCACTGCGGCATCGTCGCGATGGCCTTCGATGTCGATATAAAAGTAGTACTCCCACGCGCCGGAGCGCGCCGGGCGCGACTCGAAGCGCGTCATCGAGACACCGTGCTTTGCGAGCGGCTCCAGCAGCTTGAACATGGCGCCGGACTCGTTCTCCACCGTGACGATGAGCGACGTCTGATCGTGGCCGCTCGAATCCGTCGGCTGCTTGCCGATGATCACGAAACGCGTGCGGTTATGCGGGTCGTCCTGAATCATCGAGAACACGACGCCGAGACCGTAGTGCGTCGCGGCGCGATCGCCGGCGATGGCCGCGACCGTCGGATCCTCGACCGCCATGCGCGCAGCTTCCGCATTGCTCGACACGGCCTGCCGCTCCAGCTGCGGCACGTTTGCGCTCAACCAGCGCTGACACTGCGCGAGCGCCTGCGGATGCGCGCACACGCGCTTCGCGCCATCGAGCGTGCCGGACGCCGTCAACAAATTGTGATGGATCGGTAACGCGAGCTCGCCACTGATCAGGAGCGACGTCTGCAGCAGCAGATCCAGCGTGCGCGACACCGCGCCTTCCGCTGAATTCTCGACTGGCACGACGCCGTACTGCGCCGCGCCCGCTTCGACGGCGCGAAACACCTCGTCGATCGACGGGCATGGCACGCCGTGAATCGAATGCCCGAAGTATTCGAACATCGCCTGTTCGCTGTACGTGCCGACGGGCCCGAGAAACGCGGCGCTGATGGTTTGTTCGAGCGCGCGGCTCGCGGCCATGATCTCGCGCCAGATCGACGCGATGTGTTCATCGGCGAGCGGGCCGTCGCTCATTTCCTGCAGTCGCGCGATGACCTGCGTCTCGCGCTCCGGGCGAAACACGGGCGCATTGAAATGCTTTTTCACCTCGCCGACTTCCAGCGCGACGGATGCGCGCTGGTTCAACAGCGCAATGAGCTGCGCGTCGAGCACATCGATGCGCTCGCGCAGCGGTTTGAGTCTTGAATTGAGATCGTCGTCCATGCGGTGCTTGAGCTTGTGCGGTTGAGTGAGCGTCGTCGCTATTAAGCGCCCGTGCGCTCGAATTCCTTCATGTAATCGACGAGAGCGTTGACTCCCTCGATCGGCACCGCGTTGTAGATCGATGCCCGCATGCCGCCGACGGACTTGTGGCCCTTCAGTTGCAACAGCCCGCGCGCCTTCGCGCCGGCCAGGAAATCGGTATTGCGCGATTCGTCGGCGAGGAAGAACGGCACGTTCATGCGCGAACGGTTCTGGCGCTCGACCTTGTTGACGTAGAAATCGCTGGAATCGATGGTGTCGTACAGCAGCTTCGCCTTTTCGACGTTGCGCGCCTCGATCGCTTGCAGGCCGCCCTGCTTCTTCAGCCACTTGAAGACGAGGCCCGCGATGTAGATCGCGTAGGTCGGCGGCGTGTTGTACATCGAGTTGTTTTCCGCGACGATCTTCCACTCGAAAGCCGACGGACAGATAGGCAGCGCGCGATCGAGCAAATCCTCGCGCACGATCACGACGGTTACGCCCGCCATGCCGATGTTCTTCTGCGCGCCGCCGAAGAGCACGCCGTACTTCGCGATGTCCATCGGGCGCGACAGGATATGGGAGGAGGCATCGGCGACGAGGGGAATGTCGCCGAGATCGGGAATCTCGAAGGCTTCGACGCCGTCGATGGTTTCGTTCGAGCACAGATGCACGTACGCCGGATCGTCCGACAGCTTCCATTCGGAGAAGGCCGGAACGCGCGTGAAGCCTTGTTCCGTCTTGCCGCTGGCCGCCAGATGCGGCGTGCCGTATTTCTGCGCTTCCTTGAAGGATTTCGTCGACCAGGATCCGGTCACGACGAAGTCGGCGGTCTGCTTTCTGCCGAGCAGGTTCATCGGCACGATCGCGTTTTCGCCGATGCCGCCGCCCTGCAGAAAAAGGATCCGATGCGACGCAGGCACCTTCAGCAGATCGCGCAGGTCGGTGAGCGCAGCTTCGTGGATCGACATGAATTCCGCGCCGCGGTGGCTCATTTCCATCACGCTCATGCCGCTGCCTTGCCAGTCGAGCATTTCATCGGCTGCTTGCCTCAGAACTTCTTCTGGCATGGCGGCGGGGCCGGCGGAGAAATTGAACACGCGCATCTGGAGATCCCGGAATTCCGATTTGACAGACGCGAATGAAGGCGGATCGAACGACGACCGCGTCATCACGTCCAAAAAAGAAATGGCTGCTTGCGCTTCTTGCGCAAACAGCCATTATCGCACTGTCCTGAAAACCCGCCAATGAAGAGGACGGCAAGCGCCGTCCAGCGGATTTCCGTCAGGCCGGCGCCGGGCTTACTTGGCGCTCGGCTTGACGCTTGCCACTTCCTGATCGGCTTGCGTGCGCGTTGCCTTGATGGCTTGCGGCATGTACTTCTGCATCAGGCCGTTCACGACGTCGCGGCCAACCTGATCCTGAACCTGGATGAATTTGCGGCCGGTCGGGCTCTTGTAGAAGTTGGTCAGATCCTTGATCTCGTCGGTCGAGTAGTACTTCGCGTATGCGTCGTACTGAGCCTGCATCGCGTCCTTGCGGAATGCGTCGGTTGCGAAGACCTGGCCAGCGGAATCGACCAGCTTCGGCACTGCATTCTTTTGGAGCGACGGAACGGCGGCTTGCTTCTGCTTGTCGTTCAGCGTCTTGTTCTCCGACAGCGCGTCCGAGAGGATCGCCGGCACGAGTTGCTTCGATTGCATCTGCGCGCTGTTACCGATCGCACCGACCAGCTTCTGCGCATCGATCGCGTCGAGCAGGTCCTTGATCGCGGCTTGCTTGGCCGGATCAACCGGTGCTGCTGCGGCCGCCGGTGCGGCCGACTGTGCGGGCGCCTGGTTCTGAAGCGACTGAGCCATCGCGAAAGTCGGCACGAAAGCGGCCAGCAACATCCACTGCTTGAAACGTCCTTGCATCATTACTCCCTGTAAAAAATATCCAGTTCAGCACTGGCGACGAGCTTGCCCGTTTTCCGACGCCGGCCTCGCCTGACGCCGGCAACGAACTCACGTCGCGCAGCTTAACTAATCCGAGCTTTCAAAAGCGATAACGAGAGGCCCGCGACACAAAAAATATCAGGCGCTTTCTCCGCCTTCACCATTCTCTGGGTCACCGGGCTTGGCCGCCGTGTCATCCGAACCGGCGTCTGCTTCGAGTTCAGCCTCGGCTTCCGCCTCGGCGATATGCTGCAGTCCCGACAACTTGGTTCCCTCGTCAAGGCTGATGAGTGTAACACCTTGAGTTGCACGCCCCATTTCGCGGATTTCGGAGACACGCGTGCGAATGAGCACGCCCGAGGTCGTGATCAGCATGATCTCGCTCTCCGGTTCGACGAGCGTCGCCGCGACGACCCGGCCGTTGCGCTCCGACGTCTGGATCGCGATCATACCCTTCGTGCCGCGACCGTGACGCGTGTACTCATTGATCGGCGTGCGCTTGCCGTAACCGTTCTCGGTCGCCGTGAGCACCGACTGGTTTTCGCCGCCCGCGACCAGCATCGCGATAACCTGCTGCCCGTCTTCCAGTTGCATGCCGCGCACGCCGCGCGCCTCGCGACCCATCGCGCGGACGTCGTTTTCGTCGAAACGCACGGCCTTGCCCGCGTCCGAGAACAGCATCACGTCATGCTCGCCGTCGGTGATCGCAGCGCCGATGAGATAGTCGCCATCGTCCAGACCGACCGCGATGATGCCCTTCTTCATCGGACGGCTGAATGCTTCGAGCGGTGTCTTCTTGACGGTGCCGAGCGCGGTCGTCATGAACACATACTTGTCCGCGGAGAACTCCTTGATCGGCAGCACGACGTTGATCTTCTCGCCGTCCTGCAGCGGGAACATGTTGACGATCGGGCGGCCGCGCGAGTTGCGCGAGCCCTGCGGCACTTCGTACACCTTGATCCAGTACACGCGGCCGCGGTTCGAGAAGCACAGCATGTGGTCGTGCGTGTTCGCGATGAAGAGCGTGTCGATCCAGTCGTCTTCCTTCATCTGCGTCGCCTGCTTGCCGCGCCCACCGCGCTTCTGCGCGCGGTATTCGGAAAGCGGCTGCGACTTCACGTAGCCCGAGTGCGACATGGTCACAACCATGTCCGTCGGCGTGATCAGGTCTTCGGTGTTGAGCTCCGTCGCGTTCAGTTCGATGCGTGAACGGCGCTCGTCGCCGAACTCGGCGCGCACCTGGCCCAGTTCATCGACGATGATCTGACGGATACGCTCAGGCCGCGCGAGGATGTCGAGCAGGTCGGCGATCTGCGCCATCACGTCGCGATACTCGCCGACGATCTTGTCCTGCTCGAGCCCAGTCAGGCGCTGCAGGCGCATCTGCAGAATTTCCTGCGCCTGGACGTCCGACAATCTATATAGACCGTCTTCCTGGAGACCGTACGCGGGATTCAGCCCTTCGGGACGATAGGCCACGCGGCCGCCCGTAGCCTCGGTCTCGGTGCGCGTCAGCATTTCGCGCACGAGCGACGAATCCCACGGACGCGCCATCAGTTCCTGTTTCGCGATCGGCGGCGTCGGTGCGGCCTTGATGATCGCGATGAATTCGTCGATGTTCGCGAGCGCGACGGCGAGACCTTCGAGCACGTGCCCGCGATCGCGCGCCTTGCGCAGTTCGTATACAGTGCGCCGCGTCAGCACTTCCCGTCGATGCGACAGGAAGCATTCGAGCATTTCCTTCAGATTCAGCAGCTTGGGCTGGCCGTCGACGAGCGCGACCAGATTCATGCCGAAGGTGTCTTGAAGCTGCGTCTGCTTGTACAGGTTGTTCAGAATGACTTCCGGCACTTCCCCGCGCTTCAGTTCGATCACGACGCGCATGCCGCTCTTGTCGGATTCGTCGCGGATGTCGGAAATACCCTCCAGCTTCTTCTCGTTGACGAGTTCGGCGATGCGCTCGAGCAGCGTGCGCTTGTTCACCTGATATGGAATCTCGTCGACTATGATCGCCATGCGCTGGCCGCGGTCGATCTCTTCGAAGTGCGTGGCCGCGCGCATCACGACGCGTCCGCGCCCCGTGCGGTACCCGTCACGCACACCCGCTACGCCGTAGATGATGCCGGCCGTCGGGAAATCCGGTGCCGGCACGATCTCGATCAGCTCGTCGACGGTGGCTTCGGGCGTGTTCAGCAAATGCAGACAGGCGTCGACGATTTCACGCAGGTTGTGCGGCGGAATGTTCGTCGCCATGCCCACGGCGATGCCGGCCGAGCCATTGATCAGCAGATTGGGGATGCGGGCCGGAAGAACGAGCGGCTCGTTCTCGCTGCCGTCGTAGTTCGGACCGAAGTCGACGGTTTCCTTGTCGATGTCGGCCAGCAGTTCGTGGCCGATCTTCGCCATGCGAATTTCGGTGTAGCGCATCGCCGCGGCATTGTCGCCGTCGACCGAACCGAAGTTGCCCTGGCCGTCGACCAGCATGTAGCGCAGCGAAAACGGCTGCGCCATCCGAACGATCGTCTCGTAGACGGACGCGTCGCCGTGAGGATGGTATTTACCGATGACGTCGCCGACAATACGCGCCGATTTCTTATACGCGCGGTTCCAGTCGTTGTTCAGCTCGTGCATCGAGTAGAGCGCCCGACGATGCACCGGCTTCAAGCCATCGCGGACATCGGGAAGCGCGCGCCCGACGATCACGCTCATCGCGTAATCGAGATACGAACGGCGCATTTCCTCCTCGAGGGAGATTGGCAGAGTCTCTTTGGCGAATTGATCCATTATCCGTGTCTTGAACTTTGCAGCGGCGACACGGCAGCGCGCGCGGTGATCTCGCGGACTCGCCCGCCGGCCGCGCGACATGCGCCGGCGTAGCGCGTAGCCGACGTACGCTGCGCGCTGCGTATGCAGCGCATGCCTTTGTATGCGTGCGAACGCAGCGCATCAGGAGATTCTACCATGCGCGACATTTGCCCCCGGACGCCTGCTGTATACATACAGTGTGTATCGGGTCCGAAACTGGCATGCGCGTCGACACTTCGCAATGCGCAATGCTGTACCAATTACTTACAAAAACTGGGGAACGAATTCCGTCTGTTCGTCGCGCAGGCGGGCTATCATGCCGCCTCGCCGTTCTGCCAGACGCATAAACACGCACGATAAAAATCCGCAGGAAAACGCTCTCGGGCACGCGATATGCGCACGTTTCGCGCTTTCTCCGACCCGACCGCCTCCTGTCCCCTTCTTGTTGCGCATGCACCACATAAGGTTGCGAGCGTAGCGCGTGCGGGGATATTTTTATCGTTGCAAGGGAACGATATGGCAAAATGCCAACGCACAAACTTAGACATTGCTCGAAGTCTATACAACGCGTTTTGTTCCGTGGGGAATGTTATACTTCGAGCAATGTATGACTTGTCTTCGTCTACAGGCTCGCAGTAAACCTGCGGTAATCTCAATTTCGAGAGGAGAAATATGAATAAACTTTCAAAGCTCGCGTTCATTGCAGCTACCGCAGTTATGGCTGCATCGGCCTCGGCACAGTCGGTGCCGGCCTCGCGACAAGCCGTGAACGACAACTGGGTGAACGGTACGGGCGAGTATGTGTGGATGAACGGCACGAACGAACTGTGCTGGCGCGACGCATTCTGGACCCCGGCTACGGCAAACGCGAAGTGCGATGGCGCACTGGTCGCACAAGCACCGACGCCGCCGGCACCGGTCGCTCCGCCGCCCCCGGTCATCCAGAGCCAAAAGGTTACCTATCAGGCTGACGCTCTGTTCGACTTCGACAAGGCAGTCCTGAAGCCGGCCGGTAAGGAAAAGCTGGACGATCTCGCATCGAAGATCGGCGCGCTGAACCTCGAAGTCGTGGTTGCAACGGGTTACACCGACCGTATTGGTTCGGACAAGTACAACGATCGTCTGTCGCTGCGCCGTGCGCAAGCTGTGAAGGCTTACCTGGTCAGCAAGGGCATCGAAGCCAACCGCATCTACACGGAAGGCAAGGGCAAGCGCGACCCGGTCACGAAGGGTAGCTGCCAACAGAAGAACCGCAAGCAACTCATCGCCTGCCTCGCACCGGATCGTCGCGTGGAAGTCGAAGTTGTCGGCACGACGCGTCAGCCGCAGCAGTAATCGCGAGCCGGATTGCCGCAGATCGAACCCCCGCCTCGGCGGGGGTTTTTTTATGCCCGAAGCTTTTTGGGCATTGGCTTAATCCAGCTTTTTGCCCGCCCATTGCGGCGCCTATATACTCGGTCCTAATCGATTCACGACTCAATCAAGGCCCTTCCGAACATGACCAATGTCGATCCCCACGAACTTCAGAAATTCAGCGAGCTCGCGCATCGCTGGTGGGACCCGAACGCCGAGTTCAAGCCGCTGCATGAACTGAACCCGGTACGGCTCGACTGGATCGATGCGCATGCGCATCTGATGGGCAAGCGTGTGCTCGATATCGGCTGCGGCGGCGGCATTCTGTCCGAGTCGATGGCCACGCGCGGCGCAACTGTGAAAGGCATCGATTTGTCGGCGAGCGCACTTGGCGTCGCCGATCTGCATAGCCTCGAAAGCGGTGTCGAAGTCGCGTACGAAGAGATCTCGGCGGAAGCCCTCGCCGCGCGCGAGCCCGGTTCATACGATGTCGTGACTTGCATGGAGATGCTCGAGCACGTGCCGAATCCCGCGGGCACCGTCGCCGCTTGCGCTGCGCTCGTGAAGCCGGGTGGCTGGGTGTTCTTCTCCACGCTGAATCGCAACGCGAAGGCTTATTTGTTCGCCGTAATCGGTGCGGAATACATCGCGCGCATGCTGCCGCGCGGCACACACGATTACGCGCGCTTCATCAAGCCGTCCGAGCTGGCCACGTTCGCGCGTGCGGCCTCGCTTTTGACGGTCGACATCAAGGGCATCACGTATCGGCCGATCTCCAAGCATTTCGGTCTGTCAAACGACACGAGCATCAACTATATGATGGCTTGCCGCCGCGAAGCCTGACGCCATGATCAACGACGATCCCTTGTCCACGGGCACCATCGATACCAAGCCCCTGCCGGAAGACACGACTCCCCTGCCTCAGCGCCTCACCGAGGGCGACGGTCTCGCGTTGTGCCAGGCCGTGCTGTTCGACCTCGACGGCACCATCGCCGACACCGCGCCTGATCTGGTCGCCGCGGTGAACAAGATGCGGCACGACCGCGGCCTCGAGATGCGGCCGCTCGAAATGCTGCGGCCCTATGCGTCGGCGGGCGCGCGCGGACTGCTCGGCGGCGCCTTCGAGATCGGCCCGGAACATCACGAATTTGCCGCGATGCGCGAGGAATTCCTCGCGAACTACGAGGCCGATCTGTGCATCGAAACGACGCTCTTTCCGGGCATCGCGGAGATACTCGATCAACTGGATGCACGCGGCGTGCGCTGGGGCATCGTCACGAACAAGGTGACGCGGCTCGCCGCGCCGCTCATCGGCCTGCTGGGACTCGACACGCGAGCCGGCTGCCTCGTCTGCGGCGACACCACGCCGCATTCGAAGCCGCACCCCGCGCCGCTCCTGCACGCCGCCGAATTGCTGGATGTCGCGCCGGAGCGCATCGTCTATGTCGGAGACGATCTGCGCGACGTGCAGGCCGGGTTTGCCGCAGGCATGATCACCGTGGCGGCCGCATACGGCTATTGCGGCGACGACATTCCGCCGCACCGCTGGCACGCCAATCACGTGGTCGATTCGCCGGAAGAACTTCAGCACTTGTTGCGCGACATCGCGTGAGTTGCGAGGCGAACGGCTTGAAAATCGCGCCGTTCGCCTCATTTGGCTTTTCGTGGGATAATCTTCCCTACGCTTTGGGGGCGACCTGGTTTCGACAGGGGTTGTGAAGCGGTCAGGGCATACCGAGGACCCGTCACCTCGTTAATCAATGGGAAAATCGTAACTGCAAACGACGATACGTTCGCACTGGCAGCCTAAGGGCCGCCGTCCTCTCACTAATTCACTGACGGGTTAGGGTAGCAATACCACGAGAGGTCATATACGTCAGATAAGCCTTTGCGGCGTCACGACGCCAAGGTCGAAAACTTAGTGAATCGCTGTAACGAAGCGTGTTCGTCCGCGTCGTTCCGGTTAAATCAAAAGACAGAACTAAGTATGTAGAACTGTTCGTAGAGCGCTTCTGGACGCGGGTTCGATTCCCGCCGCCTCCACCAGAACACCCGGTAAAAACCCGCGACTGCGCAAGCATCGCGGGTTTTTTCTTGGGCCCACGACAGGCAAAAAAAAACCCCGCACGAGGCGTAATGCCGTTCAGTTAAGGTCTTTTCTTAGATAACGAACGGTGTACCGTTTAGGGCGGAATTTGACGACCCGGTCGCATGCGCGTCCGGGTCGTTTTTCGTTGGGGAGAGACTTGAGCCTTTCGCGCAGGCGCTGA